>NZ_JBEXYS010000022.1:0-124123 GCF_040631045.1 Streptomyces sp. NPDC005706
ACCCGCTGAAACAGCTCCCACAACTCATCCGGCACCAGCCGCTCAACAATCCCCACCACAGCCAGCAGCCTACTCAGCCAAATGAGATGACGTCTTAGCGTCATCCGTCGAGGAGCTGCCGCTTCTGCCGCTCGAACTCGGAGTCGCTGAGGACGCCCCGGTCGCGGAGCGCGGCCAGCTTGGCCAGCTCGTCGGCGACCGAGGCCGGGGGAGCCGGGGCGGGCGCGGGCACCGGCGCGGGCGGCACGGCCGACAGGGCGTGCGCCGGCGCGGCGGACGCGGCCGGCGCCGGCCTGACCGCCCAGCGCGCGGCGAACACCGCGATGCCGATACCGGCGATGACCAGACCGAAGGTCTTGTCCTCCTCGGCGATGCGCTTGGCCTGCTCGGCCTCGAACCTCTCGTCCTTGGCGGACTGGGAGGCCTCGTAACCGAGGGCGTCGGCCCAGTCGGCGGCGGAGGCGTGGATGGCGGCCTGGTCGGCCACGTCACTGTCGCTGTCGGCGTCGGCGTAGATGATCAGCCCGATGACGGCGATGAGCAGACCGGCAAGGGTCAGGGCGAGTCGGGCGCGTCTCTTGGCGGTGGTCACGTGCGGGCTCTCCGGAGGTACGGGTACTGGTGACCACCAGACCTCCGGCGCGATCAAGAGGTTGTACGGGAAGCCCCGCCCGGCGGGCGCCGCTCAGGCCAGCGAGAGGAAGAGCTTCTCCAGCCGCGTCCGCATCTGCTCGGGGTCCTCGCCGTTCTTGCGGCCCGCCTCCATGTCGGTGATGCACTTCTGCAGGCCGGTGGCGATGATCGCGAAACCCGCCCGGTCCAGCGCCCGGGACGCGGCGGCCAGCTGCGTGACGACCTCCTCGCAGTCCCGGCCCTCCTCGATCATGCGGATCACGCCCGAGATCTGACCCTGCGCTCGGCGCAGACGGTTCAGGACGGACTTGAGTTCCGCACCCGCGAGATCCAGTTCCACGATCACTCCTCGAGAAATACCCCTAGGGGTACTGTACGTCCCGGTTCGGGACACCGTCGACCACCGGTGAGCACAACAGCGACGGCCGCCCCCGTCATTCCGGTGTGTCACCGGAGTCCGGGACCGGTCCCCGGAGCTCGAGGCTGAACCAGGTCGTCTTGCCCTCGTCGGTCGGACGTACGCCCCAGTCGTCGGCGAGCGCGCGGACGAGCAGCAGACCGCGGCCGGACTCGTCGTCCTCCGTCGCGAGCCGGGGCTGGGGCAGATGCAGTCCGCGGTCGCTGATCTCCACGGTCAGGGCGGTGTCCGTGCGGCACACATACACCCCGATCGGTCCCTGGGCGTGCCGCACGGCGTTGGTGAGGATCTCGGAGAGCAGCAGGAGCGCGTCGTCCGCCGCGCCCGCGCAGTCCCAGGCCACGAGTGCCTTGCCCAGGAAGTCGCGGCCGGTGCGGACGGACTCGGCGGCGGCGGGCAGATCCGTCGCGACCGTGGCCAGCGGAGCCGCGGGCAGCTGGGTCAGCAGCAGCGTGACGTCGTCGTGTCCGTCCGCGTCGGGGAGCAGCGTGGACAGGACGTGGTCCGCGGCGGCCTCCAGGTCGGGCGGCGTGTCCGGCAGTCCGTCCAGCGTGGCGATCAGCTCGCCGAGCTGGTCCTCGATGTCGGCCCCCGGCGTCTCGATCAGCCCGTCCGTGTAGAGCACGAGGGTGGCGCCGGGCGCGACGGTGGTGCAGCGCTGCTCGTAGATCACACCGCCGACCCCGAGGGGGGCGTTCACGGGTGCCGGGAGCACCTGGGCGTTCCGGCCGGGCGCGGTGACGAGGACCGGCAGGTGACCGGCGGAGCACATCGTCACCTCCCCGGTGTCGGCGGCGATCACCAGGTAGCAGCAGGTGACCAGCTGGTCCGGGACGTCGAGGTCGGCGACGACGCTCTCCAGGGTCTGCATGAGCTGCCGCGGCTGCACTCCGGTCTTGGCCAACGCGTGTGCGGCCGAACGTAGTTGGCCCATGACGGCGGCGGCTTCGAGGCCACGGCCCATGACGTCGCCGATCAGCACCCCCACCCGGCCGGCGCCCAGCGGGATCAGGTCGAACCAGTCGCCGCCCACGCCGGCGCCCTGGGTCGCCGGAAGGTAGCGGCTGGCGGTGGCGAGGCCGGGGATCGCGGGCGGCGTGCCCATGAGGCTGCGCTGCAGCGTGAGCGCGATGTGCCGCTGCTGCTCGTACAGTTCCGTCAGTTCGGCCTCGGCGCGCTTGCGGTCGCTGATGTCCCGGACGATCGCGCACGCCCCGACGACCCTGCCGTTGCGGCCCCGGGTCGGCCACAGGGTGACGTCCACGTCCAGCAGGTTCCCGGAGCGGGTGACCCGCAGCGTCTCGAAGTGCTCGACCTTCTCGCCCCGCCGCAGCCGCTTCAGGAGCGCCGTGATCTCGTCCCCGCGCTCGGGCGGCGCCAGCAGGGCCACGTGCCGCCCCAGCACCTCGTCCGCCGTGAACCCGTAGAGCCGCTGGGCCGCGGCGTTCCAGTACGTGATGTGACCGTCGAGGGTCTTGGCGAGGATGGCGTCCTGCGAGGACTCGACCAGCGCGGCGAGTTCGTTGATGCGTTCCTCGGCGGCCTTGCGTTCGCTGACGTCGCGTACGGCGGCGGAGACGAGGAGGCCGTCGGCGGTCTCGAGCGGGCTGAGGCTGATCTCGACGGGGAACTCGGTGCCGTCCTTGCGCAGTCCGTAGAGGTCGAGTCCGGCGCCCATGGGGCGGACCTGCTGGTTGTGGGTGTAGGCGTTGCGGTGTTCGGTGTGGTGGGCGCGGAAGCGTCCGGGGACGAGGAGTTCGACGGGGTGGCCGAGGAGTTCCTCGCGGCGGTAGCCGAAGAGGGCTTCGGTCTGGGCGTTGACGAGGCGGATCATGCCCTTGTCGTCCACGATGACCATCGCGTCCGGCGCCGCCTCCAGCAGCCCCCGGAACCTTTCCTCGGCGGCCTTGCGTTCGCTGACGTCGCGTACGGCGGCGGAGACGAGGAGGCCGTCGGCGGTCTCGAGCGGGCTGAGGCTGATCTCGACGGGGAACTCGGTGCCGTCCTTGCGCAGTCCGTAGAGGTCGAGTCCGGCGCCCATGGGGCGGACCTGCTGGTTGTGGGTGTAGGCGTTGCGGTGTTCGGTGTGGTGGGCGCGGAAGCGTCCGGGGACGAGGAGTTCGACGGGGTGGCCGAGGAGTTCCTCGCGGCGGTAGCCGAAGAGGGCTTCGGTCTGGGCGTTGACGAGGCGGATCATGCCCTGGTCGTCCACGATGACCATCGCGTCCGGCGCCGCCTCCAGCAGCCCTCGGAACTTCTCCTCGGCGGCCCCCGGACCCGCCGCCCCGTCCGGTGCGCCGCCGCACCGGCACGTCCGCTGCGGCACCGGACCGGCGGAGTCCGGTGGTCGTGCCGCGGTCGGCTCACTGATCGTCATCATCGCCCCCCAGGCATTGAGACGGGCCATTCCAGTGCAGTCCGCGCGGCCACGCGCCGACATGTCGCTTAGTGACACCACACCGCCCGAACCTGTCGCCCTTGATCAACAAGCTGATCACTCCGCGTCCACGTCCGTTCACTCACCGGCCCGGCGGCACGGCACCGGCGGGGACGTGCCGACGCCTCAGCCGGATTTATTAATTCCGGATACGCGGCGCGCGACGCCATAACGATTCCTGATGGCTGAGAGTATGCCTTTGTATTGGACAGGGTGGCTGAAATTATGTTGATATTGCCCGGAAAATGCGGTGGGTGGCCATGGTGCCGGCCCCATGAACTTTGGAGACTCGCATGGGAACCGTAGAGAACACCGAAGAAATGTACAATCTTTTCAACAAAGCAGCGAAGGCCTATGACCAGAGCGGCGTGGAGTTCTTCCGTCCCATAGGCCGCCGTCTCGTCGAGTTCTCCGGAATACCCGCCGGGGCGTCCGTGCTCGACGTCGGGGCCGGCCGCGGGGCCGCGCTCTTCCCGGCCGCCGCCGCCGTCGGCGCGAGCGGCGAGGTGATCGGCATCGACATCTCCGAGGAGATGGTCAAGTACGCGCAGGCGGACGCGGCCGAGTTCGGTCTGGCCCAGGTCGGTCTGCGGGTCATGAACGGACAGCGGCCCGAGTTCGACGCGGGCCGGTTCGACGCCGTGATCGGCAGCTGCAGCCTCTTCATCTGGGTCAAGGGCCCCGACGACGTGCGCCCCTACTTCGAGTTGCTGCGCCCGGGCGGCCGGTTCGCGACGGCCGCGCCGTCGTTCTTCTCGACCGCGCGCGGCAAGTGGGCGCTCTTCCCGGAGATCGTCAACGAGCTGCTGATGCCCTACATGCTGCAGTCGCTGAAGCAGAGCGGTGCCTACGACTCGCAGTTCGCCAACGCCGGCGCGAACTGGCTCATCACGGCCGACTCGATCGAGAAGACGCTGGCGGACGCCGGATTCGTCGACATCGAGGTGGTGGAGGAGGAACTGCCCGTCGTCGTGAAGTCGGGCGAGCAGTGGGTCGAATTCACTTACACCACTGGAATGCGCGGAATGTGGGAGCGAATCGAGGAGGACGAGCGCCGGCAGGTGATCGCCGAGGTTTCCCGGCGACTGGACACGCTGCGGGACGAGAACGGCGTGATCACCGTTCCGGTGCCGATCGTCTACATGCGGGCGAGCGCCCCGAAGGCCTGATGCCGGCCTTTTGGTAATTCGCGATATCGAGCGCGACGACCGCGGTCCGTATGGGGGAGAAGTGGCAGCAGGGGTCGAAGGCGATTGGCCGGTCACCGCGAGGGAGGCGGAACTCGCGGAAATCAGGGAATGGGCGGCCGCCGGGACCGGTGCGCTGCTGGTCGGTGATCAGGGGGTGGGGAAGACCACCCTGCTGAACGCCGCGCTGGAGCGGGCCGAGCGCGGTGGGGCGCGGGTGGTGCGCGGGGACGCCGTGCGCGACCAGCTGCACGGCGACGCGCGGCCGCGGGCCGCGCGCCGCCGGGTCATCGTGGCCATGGACGACGTGCACAGGGTCGATCCGGTGACGCTGGCGCTGGTGTGCCGGCTGGTGGACAGCGGCCGGGCGCTGCTGCTGGCCACCGCCCAGCCCGGCGCCGCCCTGCCCAGGGCCCTGCGCCGCCTGCTCATCGACAAGCGCCTGCGGCGGCTCGCCGTCGACGCCCTCGACCGCTCGGGCACCGTGCGCGTGCTCGGTGCCCGGCTCGGCGGCCCGGTGGCCGTCGACACGGCGGAGCGCTTCTGGGAACTGACCCGCGGAAACGCCCTCGTCCTGCGCGAACTCGCCGACCAGGCCCTGGTCGCCGGAACCCTGCGCCGGGTCCGGGGCCGCTGGCACTGGCCCGGCCTGCCGGGTGTGCCCGACAGCCGGCTGACCGACCTGTGCGACCTGCTCCTGGGCGACCTGGACGCGGACGAGCGCGAGCTGGTGAACCTGCTGGCGCTCGGCGGGCCGCTGGAGGCCGGGCTGCCCGTCGTCGAGGCGCTGGGAGAGGCGGCGGAGTCCCTGAACCGCCGTGGCGTCCTCGTCGCCGAGCACGCCCGGTACCGGCTCTCCCTGAGACTCGCGCACCCCCTCTGCGCGGTCGTCGTCGCGGCGACCCTGCCCGAGCTGACGGCCCGTCGGCTCCGGCAGGAGATCGCCGACGCGATCAGGGGCACCGGTGCCCGCCGGCACCACGACGCCGCCCGCCTCGCCCGCCTCGGCCTGGGCAGCGGCACGCTGCCCGAGCCCGCGAGGCTGCGCGAGGCCGCCGTCGACGCCCTTCGCGGCGAGGACCACCCGCTCGCCGAGCGGCTGAGCCGCGCGGCGCTGACCGCCGGGGCCGACGCCGACACGGCGCTCGTCCTCGGCGAGGCCCTGGCGGGCCAGGCCCGTCACGTGGAGGCCGAGGCCTGCTTCGCGCGGGCCCCCCGGTCCGCCGCGGTGCCGCGCCCGCGAGCCCTCAACATGGCTCTCGGCCTGGGGCGGCTCGCCGAGGCGGAGGCGGTCGCCGGGACGGATCGGGCGGCGCGGGCCACCGTGCGGCTGCTCAAGGACCGGATCGGCGAGGCACGTCGGCTGGCCGCGACGGCGGTGGGGGCCGAAGCGCTGCTCGCCCTGGTCTGCCACGAGTCGGGCGACGACGACAGCGCCCTGGCCGCGCTGGCGGCCGCCCGGCCGGCCCTGGCGGGCCGGAGCGGGTCGGCACGCCTGGAGCACCTCTACGTCGGCGGATGCGTCACCGTCGCGGCCAGGGGCCCGGCCGAGGCCGGGGCGGTGCTGGAGGAACTGCGCGAGCTGGCCGTGAGCGGCGGCCCGCGCGCCGGCACCTACGCCCGTCTCCTCGCGGCGCGCGTGCTGCGCGCCGAGGGCCGCCCGGCCGAGGCGGTCGAGCTGCTCCGGCAGGCGGCCGCGCACCGCGGGACCGCCGACTGGCTCAGCACCCGCTCGCTGCGCCTGGCCCGGCTCGCCGGGGCGGTGGCCGAGTCGGGGGACGCCCCCGAGGCCGCGTCGCTGCTCGCGGAGGCCCGCGAAGCACAGCGGGAGGAGTGCGCGTACCCGCTGATGGCGGATGCCGTGGAACTGGAGGCGGCGCTGGTGACGGCATACCTCGGCGACCGCGCGGCGGCGGCCGGCCAGGCGTGCGACGTCGCCGAACGGGCGCTGTCCGCCGGCCGGCGGGCCCAGGCGCTGGCCGCCCTGCACCTCGCGGCCAGGGCGGGCGAGGCGCCCCGGGCCGCCGCGATCTGGACCACCGCGGGCCTCGGCGCGCCGACGGCCGGCCAGGTGGTGCTCAGGCACGTGTTCGCGCTCGCGGAGCCGGACGGGAACGCACTCGAGGAGGTCGCCCGGCGGTTCGGTGGCCTGGGGCTGCTGCCGCTGGCCGCGGAGGCCGCGGCGCAGGCGGCCCACGTCCGTCAGGCGTCCGGCGACCGCCGCGGCGCCCGGGCGGCGCAGGCCGCCGGCGCCGGGCTCGCCGCCCGTGGCGGCGCCGAGCCGCCGGCGTGGGCCGTGCCCGCGGACCGCCGGGAAGCGGGTGCCGGGACCGAACTGACCGCCCGGGAGCGAGAGGTGGTGACCCTCGCGGTGTGCCGGCTCTCCAACCAGGAGATCGCCGACCGGCTCGTGCTCTCCGTACGCACGGTGGAGAACCACCTCTACCGTGCGTACGGCAAGCTCGGCGTCACCGCCAGGACGCAGCTCGCTCCCGTGCTGGGCATGGGGCAGCCCGCACCGGTCAACCGTCGGTCCTGGCCAGTTCCCGCGTGATCCGCTCGTTCCACGCGGCGAACGTCGGGGTGCCGGTCAGGTCCCCGAAGGCGACGGCGAGGCCCGCGCGGCGCCACTTGGTGACCAGCCGCATCATCTGCAGTGATTCCAGGCCCAGTTGGATGAGATTGGCGTCGTCCTCGATCTCGGACGGGCTGACGCCGATCAGTTCGGCCAGGGCCGCGCGCAGTTCCTCGCCCGTGAGGGCGGCCGGGGCCGTGACGTCCGTCCGGTTGCCGCTGTCGCTCATGGTGGTGGGGTCTTCCTTTCCGGCCTGATGTGGTGGGTCATTCGGCGGCTTCGGCGACGATCTCCAGGATCGCCACGCCGGCCTCGAAGCCGGGGCTCCCGGTGAAGAGCATCACCTTGTCGCCCGGACCGACCTGACGGGTGCTCCACAGGTGCTCCAGACCGATGAAGACATCGGCGGCGCTGATGTGGCCGACCTTGCTGGTGTGCTCCCAGATCCCGCTGTCGACGGTGAAGCCGATCGGGTCGAGGAACTGGTCGCGCAGGGCGTCCATGGTGGCGCTCGGGTGGCACACCCGCTTGATGTCGGCGGCGGTGATGCCGGCGTCCTCAAGCGCCTCGTCGAGGGCCTTCTGCAGCACCTCGCCCGGGTGCTCCATGGGGGGAGTGTTGCCCTTGGCCCACTCCTCCATCCAGAACCTGACCCGGGCCTCGTAGTCCAGCGCCCTGCCGAGGGTCACCGCCGGCGGGAAGATCGGCTCGCTGCCGCGGTGGAGTGCCTCCATACCGGGGGCGGAATACGTGCCGACGGACAGCAGCCGGGCGATACCGCCGGTGCGCGAGACGACCGCGGCCGCCGCGCCGTCACCGAAGATGGAAAGACGGGACGTGGTCCAGCGGTCGACCAGCGGAGTCGAGTAATTGTCCGCCGCGGTGAGCAGAACCGCCGACTTGCGTGTGTCGCAGGCGAGCCGGTGCGCGGAAATGGCAAGGGAGGAAAGCATTCCCTGGCAGCCCTGCTTGACTTCCAGCGCCGTTATCGGGGTGTTCAGAGTGTTGTTGAGAATGTAGTGGGCCGGGGACCAGCCGTCGGGGCCCTGGTGGTAGGCGGAGCTGTGGAACAGCGCGCCGAAATCCTCTTTCGCGTGTCCCGACCGCTGGATCGCCTCCTTGGCGGCCAGTACGGCCATTTCGGGGGCCGACAGTGAATCGGAGACGGCGACGGACTCGAGCTGCGAGGCCTCGCGGACGTCCGCGCCGTACCAGCCGGACTCCACGGCCCGCTCTGTCGTGACCAGGCCGGGCACGAACGTGCCCAGGCCCGACAGGTAGACGTCCTCAAACTTCATCGTGGTTCCCTTCCGATGCGCACCGATGCGGATGCTGCGCGGCCGAGGTGTGCTGCGCCGTCCCAAGACGACCACGGTCCGCGGCCCGGCGCCTGAGTAACCGCTACTCAGTTCCCCGGCGGACGACGGGACCCTGCGCGGGCGGGCTCCGCGAGCCGTGCGGAACAGGGAACCGGACGGCGATTTCGCGCCACTTTCGTCCGGCCGAGGCGGTGCCGCCGGCCGGTGATTTCACCGCGAGCCGGCTTCGGCTTTATCCGCGCTTAACGGTTCGGCGTGCAATCTGATGGAACGTCAGCTACCGCTGTGTAAGATGGCCATGGAGTCGAGGTTCCCTCACCGCCTTGCCGGGGAGGCATCTCGATCGGGCCCGATTCGGGTCCGACGGAGAAGGTTTCGCCCGGAATTCCAGGCCTTTTCGTCCGCCTCGGGCGGGAAGGCCAAGGCCTGCACTATTCCGGTTTGTGGTACGGGGGAGAGTATGTGCTTGGCATTTGGTCGACCAGGTGTGCGCGGTTTATCCGGGCTCGGCGAGAGTCCGGGAAGAACTTCGCGCGCACACGCACCCGCGGGGGCCCGGCCCGCCGCGCGGACCGTCGGAAGGGGGGACCGTGGCCGCCCGTTCTGACCTGATGAGCCGTCACCAAGCGTCCTTGGCCTCCGCGGAAGCGCCGGGACCGCGGCCGCAGCATCGCGGTGCGGCGGCCGTCTGGCGCGTCCTCGTCGTGGAGAACGACGACGAGGACGCCGAGCCCCTGATGAGGAGACTCGCACGGCACGGGCACCACGTGGACCGGGTGTCCGGCGGCATCGCGGCCCTCGACGGCTACGGTGAGGCCGACCTGGTCCTGCTGGACCTGGAACTGCCCGACCTGGACGGGCTGGAAGTGTGCCGGCAGATCCGCGCCGCGGGCGACACGGCGGTCATCGCCGTGACCGCCCGGGGCACGGAACTCGACCGGGTCCTCGGACTGCAGGCGGGTGCCGACGACTACGTCGTCAAGCCCTACGGCTTCCAGGAGCTGCTGGCGCGCATGGAAGCGGTCATGCGCCGCGTCCGGATCTCGTCCACCGATCCGTCGCTGATCGTCAGGGGCCCCCTGTGCATCGACGCGGCCGCCCGCCGGGTGCGCCTGCACGGCCGGCTGATCGACGTCACCCGCAAGGAGTTCGACCTGCTGTACCTGCTGGCGCTCCAGCCCGACACCGTGGTCTCGCGAAAGACGATCATGCAGACCGTCTGGGGCGACGTCTGGTCCCGGCGCACCATCGACACGCACATCAGCAGCCTGAGGGGCAAACTCGGCAGCAGTGAGTGGATCCGCAACGTCCGCGGCGTCGGCTTCCAGCTCGGCTGCGCCTGAACCCCGTCACCTCCACCCGGCGGCCGCCACGGCCGCCCACCAGCGAAGCGGCCCCCGGGACACGGTCCCGGGGGCCGCTTCGCGTGCGCCTACGCCAGGCACAACTCACTTTGTTAGCAAGGGAGTTGACACTCCTCTGACGAAGACCGCAAGCCGTCTGAGGAACGTGCACTGACTCTGACGCCGAGTTGAGTGTCCTTTCCTTGAACGCGTCCAGGCCACCGGGCAGTATCAGTGGCGCGTCAGCGAGCCCCACCCGTGTCCTCCCGTACCGGTCGACCGCCCTGGCGCCTTCACCCTCTCCCGCAGGAAAACGACCGTCAGCGCACCCTTTGGAGTTCTTCCATGGCTGAATCCGCCCAGAGCAACGTCCGCACCGACGAAGCCGAACTGCGCCGCCTCAACCGCGCGACGGTGGAGAAGTACATGGCCGCCCTCGGCCCGGCCCGCCTCGAGCGCCACCTGCTCTTCACGGAAGACGGCGTCGGCGGTCTGTGGACCACGGACACCGGGGCCCCGATCGCCATCCGCGGCCGGGACCGGCTCGGCGAGCACGCGGTGTGGTCGCTGAAGACCTTCCCGGACTGGGAGTGGTACAACATCCAGATCTTCGAGACCCAGGACCCGAACCGCTTCTGGGTGGAGTGCGACGGCCGCGGCAAGATCCGCTTCGCGGACTACCCCGAGGGCTGGTACGAGAACCACTTCCTGCATTCGTTCGAGCTGGAGAACGGCCGGATCAAGCTGCAGCGGGAGTTCATGAACCCGTTCGAGCAGCTGCGCTCCCTCGGCATTCCCGTCCCTGAGATCAAGCGCGCCGGCATACCCACCTGACCGGCCGTCGCTCCGCCGCAGAGGAGGATCCCATGGATGAAGTCGTGCGCGACATCCGCGTCCGAAAGGCACTGCAGCAGCCCGAATGGCCCGACCTGGCCCAGGCCGAGCGGGTGGGGGACATGCTGGCGGCCAGGCCGGCGCTCGTACGCGCCCGTGACCTGGAGGTGCTGCGCGCGGCGCTGGCCCGGGTCGCGGCCGGCGAGGCCGTGGTGATCCAGGCCGGCGACTGTGCGGAGGACCCCGCCGAGTGCTCCGCCGCGGACGTCTCCCGCAAGGCGGCGCTCCTCGACCTGCTCGCCGGAACACTGCGCATGAACGCGCTCAAGCCCGTCATCAGGGTCGGCCGGATCGCGGGCCAGTTCGCCAAGCCCCGCTCCGGCACGGCGGAGCCGGTGGGCTCCGCCCTGCTGCCCGTGTTCCGGGGCCACATGGTCAACGGGCCGGAACCGGACCCCGAGGCCAGGCGCGCCGACCCGCTGCGCATGCTCACCTGTCACATGGCGGCGGACGAGATCATGAAGCATCTGGGCTGGCAGCGGGAGGTGTCGCCGCACGACCCCCTCGGGCCGTCGGTGTGGGCCAGCCACGAGGCACTGCTGCTCGACTACGAGCTCTCCATGGTGCGCACGGCCGAGGACGGCAGGCTGTTCCTCGGCTCCACGCACTGGCCCTGGATCGGTGAGCGCACCCGCCAACTGGACGGAGCGCACGTGGCGCTGCTCGCCAAGGTGAGCAACCCCGTGGCCTGCAAGGTGGGTCCCTCGATGGACCCCGCCGAGCTGGTGGCGCTGTGCGAACGCCTCGATCCCGGCCGCGACCCCGGACGGCTGACGCTCATCTCCCGGATGGGCGCGGAACGCGTCTCTCAGCGGCTTCCCCGGCTGGTCGAGGCGGTGCGCGAGGCCGGCCACCCGGTCGTCTGGCTGACCGATCCCATGCACGGCAACACCGTCACGGCGCCGGACGGCAACAAGACCCGCCATGTCGAGACGGTCGTGGACGAGGTCCGGCGGTTCCAGGAGGCCGTCACCGGCGCCGGGGGCGTGGGCGGCGGGCTGCACCTGGAGACCACCCCCACCGACGTGACCGAGTGCGTCTCGTGCCAGGCGGACCTCGGCCGTGTCGGCGACAAGTACACGACGTTCTGCGATCCGCGGCTCAACGCGCGGCAGGCCGTCTCCGTCGTGTCCACCTGGAACGTCTGACCACGCGTCGAACCCCGCTCCCTCCGAGTCAAGCCGGACATCGAAAGGCAGTCATGGCCGGGATTCCTCCCATCGAGCCCTATGTGTTGCCGACGGCGGACACCTTGCCCGCCAACACCGCCCAGTGGACCGCCGACGCCGACCGTGCCGTGCTGCTCGTCCACGACATGCAGCACTTCTTCCTGGCACCCTTCCCGGACGGCGTCCGCGGCCCGCTGATCAGCAACGCGACGGCCCTGCGCGACCGCGCCGCCGCCCTCGGCGTCCCCGTGGCGTACACCGCCCAGCCCGGCAGCATGACCCAGCAGGAGCGCGGTCTGCTGGCCGACTTCTGGGGCGCCGGCATGCGGCGCGATCCCACGGACCGCGACGTCGCCGACGATCTGGCTCCGCGCGAGGGCGACTGGCGGCTGACGAAGTGGCGCTACAGCGCCTTCCACAACTCCTCGCTCCTGGAACGGATGCGGGAGGCCGGCCGCGACCAGCTGATCCTGTGCGGCGTCTACGCCCACATCGGCGTCCTGATGACGGCGGTCGAGGCCTTCACGAACGACATCCAGCCGTTCCTGGTCGCCGACGCCGTCGCCGACTTCGACGAGAGCCACCACCGGATGGCACTCGAGTACGCCGCCGGGCGCTGCGCGATGGTCGTCACCGCCAAGGAGGTCTTCGCATGACCGGCGCGACCGGCGACCTGCTCGACCACGTACTGTCCGGCCGCGCCGGCGCCTTCGCCCTGCTGCACCGGCCGGAGGCCGGCGGCCGCGGCGGTCTCGACGTGCTGGTCGGCGACGTCACCACCCCCGCGACGCTCGCGGAGATCCCGCTCCCGGACGCCCCGGCCCGGCCGGCCGGCGCCCACCACGAGGTCCTGGCGGTCGTGCCGTACCGTCAGATCGCCGAGCGCGGCTTCGTGGCGGCCGACGACGGCTCGCCCCTCGTCGCGCTCAGCGTGACCGGGCAGGAACGGGTCCTGCTGGCGGACGCCCTGCGCCGCATCCCCCAGGTGCCGACCGAGCTCGCGGACGCCCACTTCGACGTGGACGACGAGACCTACCAGCGACTCGTCCGCAGGGTCGTCGACGAGGTGATCGGCACGGGCGAGGGGGCCAACTTCGTCATCAAACGGTCCTTCGTCGCCACCATCACCGACTACCGGCCCGGCAGCGCCCTGTCGTTCTTCTCCCGGCTCCTCCAGCGCGAGGTCGGCGCCTACTGGACGTTCCTGATCCACACGGGGGAGCGCACCCTCGTCGGCGCCTCGCCCGAGCGGCACGTCAGCCTCGACGCCGGCACGGCCGTGATGAACCCGATCAGCGGCACCTACCGCTACCCGCCGTCCGGCCCCACCCTGCCGGGCGTCATGGACTTCCTCGCCGACCGCAAGGAGGCCGACGAGCTGTACATGGTGGTCGACGAGGAACTCAAGATGATGGCCCGGATCTGCGAGGCGGGAGGCCGGGTCAAGGGGCCGTACCTCAAGGAGATGGCCCGCCTCGCGCACACCGAGTACTTCATCGAGGGCCGCACCGGGCACGACGTGCGGGACATCCTGCGCGAGACCATGTTCGCCCCGACGGTGACCGGCTCCCCGCTGGAGAGCGCCTGCCGGATCATCGACGCGTACGAGCCCACGGAGCGCGGTTACTACAGCGGCGTCGCCGCGCTCGTGGGACGGGACGAGAACGGCGACCGGGCGATGGACTCCGCGATCCTCATCCGCACCGCGGAGATGGACGCGTCCGGCCGTGTCGAGATCGGTGTCGGTGCCACTCTGGTGCGGCACTCCGACCCCGTCCGCGAGGCCGCCGAGACCCGGGCCAAGGCGGCCGCCCTGGTGAGCGCGCTGGAATCCGGCGGGACCGGGGGCTTCGCCGACCACCCCGAGGTGCGCGGCGCCCTGGAGCGGCGCAACGACTCCATCGCCGGTTTCTGGCTGGACGGCGGCGGGGACGGACCGCGGGAGCACCCCCGGCTCGCCGGCCGGCGCGTCCTGGTCGTCGACGCGGAGGACACCTTCACGTCCATGATCGCCGGCCAGCTGCGCGCCCTCGGCCTGGACGTCGCGGTGCGCCGGTTCGACGAGGAGTACGCCTTCGAGGACCACGACCTCGTCGTGATGGGCCCCGGACCCGGCAATCCCCGTGACACGGCCCACCCCCGGATCGGCCACCTCCACACCGCCGTGCGCACCCTGCTCGCCGAACGCCGGCCCTTTCTCGCGGTGTGCCTGAGCCACCAGGTGCTCGGTCTCGCGCTCGGCCTGGACGTGTCCCGGCTGCCCGTTCCCAACCAGGGACTGCAGCGGGAGATCGACTACTTCGGGGCCGTCGAGCGGGTGGGCTTCTACAACGCCTTCGCCGTGGTGAGCGACGACGACAAGCGCGCGGTCGAGGGCGTCGGCGTGGTCGAGGTCAGCCGGGACCCGGTGACGGGCGAGGTCCACGGGCTGCGCGGACCGCACTTCATGTCCATGCAGTTCCACGCCGAGTCCGTGCTCACCCAGAACGGCCCGCGCATCCTGGCCGCCGCCCTTCAGGACGTTTTCACCCCATGACGAAAGAACAGCGGGAGATCTCCATGCACCCCTACGTGGTCGTCGACGCCTTCGCGACCGAGGTACTGAAAGGCAACCCGGTCGCCGTCTACTTCGACGCGGACGACCTGACGGTCAATCAGATGCAGGCGGTGGCACGGGAGATGAACCTCTCCGAGACCACCTTCGTCCTCGCCCCCGAGCAGGGCGGCGACGCCCGCGTGCGGATCTTCACCCCGGTCAACGAACTGCCCTTCGCGGGGCACCCGCTCCTCGGCACCGCCATCGCGATCGGCAACCGCGGCCCGCTGGACCAGCTCAAGCTGGAGACGGCCAAGGGCGTCATCCCCTTCGAGCTGGTCCGTGCGGACGGCACGGTCACCTCCGCCTGGATGCAGCAGCCCATACCGGAGTGGGAGCCCTTCGACCGCCGCGAGGAACTGCTGGCCGCGCTCGGGGTGCGGGACACCGCGCTGCCGGTGGAGATCTACCGCAACGGGCCCCGGCACGTCCTGGTCGGGCTGAGCAGCGTCGCGGAGCTGTCCGCGCTCCGCCCCGACCACCGCGCGCTCGGCGCGTTCGAGGACATGGCGGCCAACTGCTTCGCCGGTTCCGGCACGCGGTGGCGCAGCCGGATGTTCTCACCCGCGTACGGCGTCGTGGAGGACGCGGCCACGGGCTCCGCGGCCGGCCCCATCGCCATCCACCTGGCCCGGCACGGCCTGATCGAGTACGGGCAGCGGATCGTCATCACCCAGGGCGTGGAAATGGGCCGGCCCTCGCCCATGCACGCCCTCGCCGAGGGCGGCGGGGAGCAGATCACCCGCGTCGAGGTCGGCGGTGACGGGGTCATCGCGCTAGAGGGAGCGCTCCGCCTGTGACGCGTGCGCGCGCAGCTCATCCCCCCGTGGCCGGCACACCGGAAGGACTCATGAACAGCACCAGGTCGGAAAGCATGAGCGGGACCGTCGAGGTCTCCTTCCCCGAGTACGCGGAGCCGCCCGCCGAGCCCATGGGCCTGCTCAGGACGTGGCTCGCCGACGCGGCGCACCACCGGATCCGCGAGCCGCGGGCGCTGGCACTGGCCACCGCGGACGCGGCCGGCCGGCCCTCGACCCGCATCGTGGTGATCAACGAGGTGACGGACGACGGACTCGTGTTCATCACGCACGAGGGAAGCCGCAAGGGCCGCGAACTGGCGGTCAACCCATGGGCGTCGGGTGTCCTGTACTGGCGCGAGACCAGCCAGCAGATCGTCGTCGACGGGACCGCGGTCAAGCTTTCCGACGCGCGGACCGACGCCCTGTGGCACGCCCGCCCCGTGTTCACCCACGCCATGACGACCGCCTCCCGGCAGAGCGAGCCGATCGGCGGACTCGACGAGGTCGAGGAGCTGCGCCGGCGAGCCCTGGAACTGGGGGAGAGCGGGGCGCCGCTGCCCCGCCCGGCGGGCTTCGCCGGCTACGAACTGCGCTTCGAGGGAGTGGAGTTCTGGGCCAACGGCACCGACCGGCTGCACGAGAGGCTGCGTTACGACCGTACCGGCGACGGCTGGCGCGTCGGGCGCCTGCAGCCCTGACCCGGCACCCACGCACCGCACCACCCGTCCAAGCCGAACCCGTCGAACCCGTCGAACCCGTCGAAGCGGAACGCGAGTACACCATGCAGTCAGCCGCCTCCCTCCTCCACTCCGGATTCCTGGCCTCGGTCCGGCGCGTCCCGGAGAACCCCGCCCTGTCCCTGCACGGACGGACGTGGACCTACCGGGAACTGGACGGCATCGCCCGCCTGTGGGCCGGGGCGCTCACGCGGCCGGGCGGGCGGCCGGGGCGCGTCGCCATCCTCGGCCACCGCAGCATCGTCACCTACGCGGGATTCCTGGCCGCGCTGTACGCGGGCGCGACCGTGGTCCCGCTGAACAAGAAGTATCCCGTCGCGCGCAACAGGGACATCCTGGAGCGCGCGGAGGCCGACGCCCTGCTGGCCGACGCGGGCTCCCACGCACATCTCGGCCCGCTCCTCGACGGCCTGGCCGACGCCCCCGCCGTGGTGCTGCCGGAGAGCGACGAGGCGCCCGGCACGCTCCCCGCGACGGTCCGCACCCTCACCCGCGGTGATCTGGCGGACCGCGTCCAGCCGGCCGAGCCCGTGGCCGTCGCTCCCGGGGACGGTGCCTATCTGCTGTTCACGTCCGGCACCACGGGCCTTCCCAAGGGCGTGCCGATCTCGCACGCCAACGCGGCCGCGTTCCTGTCCGCCAACACCGAGCGGTACCGGTTCACGGAGCACGACCGGTTCACCAACACCTTCGACCAGACCTTCGACCTGTCGGTCTTCGATCTGTTCATGGCCTGGGGAAGCGGCGGATGCCTGGTGCCGATGGACACCTACGACCTGATGACCCCGCTGGACTTCGTGCGCGACAACGACATCACCGTCTGGTTCTCGGTCCCGTCGGTGGCGGTGCTCCAGCACCGCCGCGGCGCACTGGAGCCGGGCCGCCTGCCGTCGCTGCGGTGGAGCCTGTTCTGCGGGGAGGCGCTGCCGGCGGCCACCGCGCAGGCCTGGCAGGAAGCGGCGCCCGGATCCGTGGTGGAGAACCTGTACGGGCCGACGGAGGCGACCATCGCCTGCCTGGTGCACCGCTGGGATCCGAGGACGTCCCCGGCCGGTGTGGTCAACGGGGTCGTCTCGATCGGTTCCCCCTACCCGGGCATGGCCGCCGCCGTACTGGCCGAGGACGGCAGCCCCGTTCCGGACGGTGAGACCGGCGAACTCTGCCTCACCGGTCGCCAGGTCTTCGAGGGCTACCTGAACGCACCCGAGCAGACCAGGAGCGCCTTCCACGTTCTTTCGTCCGCGTTCGGCCCCGACCACCGCTGGTACCGCACCGGCGACCTCGTGCGCCGGCTGGTGAGCGGCGAGTACGGCTACGTGGGCCGGCTGGACACCCAGGTCAAGATCCTGGGCCACCGCATCGAGACGGGCGAAGTGGAGGCGCACCTGCTCCGCCAGGAGCGCGTCGACCAGGCCGTGGTCGTGCCCGTCCCGGGGGACGAGGAGGGCGTGACGGTGCTGGCCGGCATCCTCGCGGGCGACGGCATCGACGTCTACGACGTGGACGAGGAACTGCGCCGGACGCTGCCCCCGTACATGATCCCCCTCACCTACCACCTGCTGGACGCCTTTCCGCTGAACGACAACGGCAAGGTCGACCGCAAGGCGCTGCGCCGGCGGGTCGAGTCCGGGGAACTGGAGCCGGTCCTTCTGTGAGCGGGTCGTCGAGGCCCTCCGTCAACGTGTCCGATCAGAACGTGTCCGATCAGAGAGGAACGCCGCAGATGAACCACGCTGCCGCGATCGCAGCCCTGCGAGACCGCGTGCGCGGTGAGGTGCTGCTGCCGGGTGACGACGGGTTCGCCGCCCGGTGCGCGGGCTTCCAGACCGCCTACCGGCACCGGCCCTCCGTACTCGTCCGCGCCGCCGGGGCCGACGACGTGGCGGCCGCCGTGACGTACGCCGCCGAGCGGGACCTTCCGGTGGCGGTCCAGGCGACCGGGCACGGCCTCTCGGTCGCCACGGACGGGGGCGTGCTCATCAGCACCGCGCGGCTCACCCGGGTCGAGGTCGACGCCGCGGCCCGCACGGCACGGATCGGGGCGGGCACGCGTTTCGCCGCCGTCATCGACGCCGCGTCCCGCCACGGCCTGGCCCCGCTCAACGGCTCGGCGCCCGGTGTGGGGGTGACGGGGTACGTCCTGGGCGGTGGACTGGGGCTGCTGGGAAGAGAGTTCGGGTACGCGGCGGACCGGGTCAGGTCCATCGACCTCGTCACCGCCGACGCCCGGTCGCGGCGGGTCACCGCGGACAGCGACCCCGAGTTGTTCTGGGCCCTGCGCGGCGCCGGCGCGAACTTCGGCGTGGTCACCGGCATGGAGATCGACCTCGTCCCGGTCAGCCGACTGTACGGGGGAGAGCTGGTCTTCGACCTCGCCCGCACCCCGGGCCTGCTCGCCGACTACCTCCGCTGGACCGAAACGCTCCCCGAGGAGCTGACGTCCTCGGTCTCCCTGCTCGACTACCCTGACCTGCCGTTCTTCCCGGCCGTGCTGCGCGGCCGGTTCGCGGCCCACGTGCGCGTCGCGTACACCGGCGACTCCCGCGACGGTGAGCGGCTGCTCGCCCCGCTGCGGGCCCTCGGCCCCCGTCTGTCGGACACCGTCGCGGAGATGCCCTACACCGAGTGCGGCGCGATCTACGACGACCCGCCGCAGCCGCACGCCTACCAGGGCGACAACGTCCTGCTGCGCGCCTTCGGCCCGGACCAGGCGGCCGAGGTGACGGATCTGGTGGGACCGGGTGCCGCCGTGCCGTGTGTGCTCGACGTCCGCCATCTGGGCGGGGCCCTCGGCCGGCCCGCCCAGGTGCCCAACGCGGTGGGGCACCGCTCCGCCCGGTACCTGCTGCGCGTGCTGACGCCCCTGATGGGCGCGGGGCCGGACGAGGCGCGGGCCATCGCCGGCAAGGTGCTGGGGGCGCTCGCGGCGGAGTCCGTCGGCGGCCGGTTCCAGAGCCTCGTGTACGGAGGGTGCGCGGACGGGCCCCCGGCGGCACCGGCCACGGATTTCTGGGAGCCGGCCGATCACCGCCGACTGGCCGCGCTGAAGAAGGAAATCGACCCCGCCAACATGTTCCGCCTCAACCGGAACATCGAGCCCGCGGGCTGAACGGAAAAAACCGCGGAACAAGCCGTTCACGGTGTGCGGCGCCCCGAATTCCCGGGGCGCCGCTCAGGCATTTCCTATGCCGCGGAATCCGTACGGCCGAGCCCGGCCAGGGCGGGGCCGAGATTGCCCAGGGAATCCAGGGAATGCGGGCCCTCGATGGTCGCCTCCACGTCGAACCACGCCCGGAAGTCCACCGGATACCCGATGAGTTCGGCAGGGCTGCGGGGCAGCTCGGCGGCCCGGGCGGCTTCCTCCGACTCCCACAGCAGAAGGGCTCCCCACCGGCCGGTCGACGGGTCCGAGAGCCATGTCTTCAGCAGCAGACCCGGTATGTCCGTCCAGTGCTTCGACTCCTCGCGAATGAAATCGCGCAGAGTTCCCGCGGTCTGCCGTGATTCGGTGAGGTCCCACCACGCAATCATTGCCTTCATTCCCTCAGTCTAGGGGCGCGGAACCCCACCCGTCGCGGGCTGCTCAAACAAAGACCGTGCCGCGATGGCGAATTGAGTAGTGATTACTCAGGCGGGGGCCGCGGGGCGGTGATCGAATGAGGGATATCGGCCACGGCCGGCGCGGGACCCGCACGACACGGACCGTCCGGCCCCCGCCATGCCGGCTGCTGACATTGGAGGACGAGTGGCGCCAACCGATCTGTCGATCCTGGACCTGCCGCACGACGCGGATCCGGACCCCGACGAGCTGGTCCGGGCGGCGATGGAGTGGCACTTCAGCCCGGAGACCGGATCGCCGTTCTGGCTGAAGCGGGCGGAGTCCCTGGACTTCAACCCCCTGTCGGACGTCAAGAGCCATTCCGACCTGGCCCTCTTCCCCAATGTGGCGAACGAGCTGCGGGACGTGCCGGCGGCGGACCTGGTGCCGCGCGGCTACGGCGAACACGCGGACGTCGTGGGCGTCTTCGAGAGCGGCGGCACCACCGGCGCGCCCAAGCGGGTGGTCTGCACGGAGGACTGGCTGCGGAAGCTGGTCGGCTGGAGCAACGCCAACCTCGACGTGCACGGCTTCCCGCGCGGCGTCGACTGGCTGGGCATCACCCCGTCCGGACCCCACGTCGTCGGTGAGATCTTCCGGCGCTCGGCCCGTACCCACGGCCGCTACGCCTTCCAGATCGACCTCGACCCCCGCTGGGTCAAGCGCCTGATCTCGGAGGGCAAGGGCGGCCAGGCGGACGCGTACGCCGAACACGTCATCGACCAGGCCGCGTTCATCCTGCGCACCCAGGACATCGGCGTCATGACGGTCACCCCGCCGCTGCTGGAGCGCATCGCCCAGCGCGAGGAACTCGTCGAGCTGGTCAACCGGAAGGTGAAGGCCATCCGGTGGGGCGGCACCCAGATGGACCCCGACACGGAGGCCCTCTACCGGACCGACATCTTCCCCGGCACGACCCTCTACGGGCACTACGGCAGCACGATGATCCTGGGCATCGCCGGCCAGCGCCACGGCACCCCGCTGGGCGAGCCCTGCGTGTTCGACACGTTCTCGCCGTACATCACCTTCCAGGTCGTGGACCCCGCCACCCGCGAACCCGTCGCCCACGGGGAGCGCGGCCAGGTCGTCATGCACCACGTCAGCAAGGCCCTGCTGCTGCCCAACAACCTCGAGCGCGACACCGCGATCAGGGTGCCGGCGCCCGAGGGCCGGACGGGTGACTCGGCCGCCGGCATCGCCCCGGTCGCCCGCTTCGAGGACGAGGCCGTCATCGAGGGGGTCTACTGATGTCCGCCGAGCCGGGGCGGCCGGACGCACCGGACGCCGGGGTGCCCGTACTGGACGCACTCGGCCCGGCCGGGCCGTACCGCGCCCACAGCCGCCAGGAGGTCACCGACGTGACCGGGGCGGTCATGGCCGAGCTGAGCCTCGTGCCCGCGCTCTACGTCAACCGGGCGATGAAGGCCCTGCACGCCGCGACGCCGCTGCCCGCAGCCGAGCGGGCGGGCGCCCTGGCCCGCGCCGCCGAGCTGTTCCGCACGGCGACCCTGGGCGGGATGACGGTCCGCGAGTACGAGACGGCCGTCAGCCGCGTCTGCGGCCTGCCGATCGAGGTCGTCCGGATCGCGACCGTCACCTGCGCCGACCGCGTCGCGAACTCCTACCGCAGCGTCCAGCTCGCCCGGCCCACCGGAGCCGTACCCGACTGGCGCGACCCGCTGGTGCGCACCTCCGAGGCCGTGTGGACGCGGCGCGGCGAGGTCATGGCCGTCCACGTGCCCGGCAACCACCCCGGCACGCACGGGTTCTGGCCGGAGGCGCTGGCTCTCGGCTACCGGATCGCCGTCCGCCCCGCCGTCCGCGAGCCGTTCACCGCGCACCGCCTGGTCCTCGCCCTGCGGGAGGCCGGGTTCGGCGGCGACCACGTCGTCCTGCTGCCCTGCGGCCACGAGGCGGCCGACGCCATCGTGCGGAGCGCCGACCTCGCCTACGGCGGCGACGAGATCATCCGGCGGTACGCCGACGACCCCGGCGTGCTCTCCCTGCAGCCCGGCCGCTCGAAGATCCTCCTGACCGCCGACACCGACTGGCGCGATCACCTCGACATGATCGTCGACTCGGTCGCCCGGCACGCCGGCAGCGGCTGCGTCAATGCCACCGCCGTACTGGTCGAGGGCGACCCCGCCCCGCTCGCGGGCGCGATCGCCGAGCGGCTGGCCGCGCTGCCCAGCCTGCCGCCGCACGACGAGAAGGCCGTCCTGCCCGTGCAGAACACCAAGGCGGCGCGGGCGCTGGAGAAGTTCGTGCTGGACCGGGCCCAGGGCACCCGCGCCTGGCTCGGCGGCACCGGGTTCGTCGACGAACTCGGTGACGGCAGCGCCGTCCTGCGCCCGGCCGTCCACCAGGTCGACTCCGCCGGCGCTCCCCAGCTCTCCGCCGAAGTCCCCTTCCCTTGCGTGTGGGTGGCGCCGTGGAGCCGTGCGGACGGTGCCGAGGCACTGCGCGACACCCTGGTCCTCACCGCCGTCACCGAGGACGAGGACCTCGTGCAGGCGCTGATCGACGAACCGACGATCAGCAACGTGCACATCGGCAGCCACGCCACCCACTGGCACCGTCCCGGTCTGCCGCACGACGGCTACCTGGGCGAGTTCCTGATGCGAAGCAAGACCGTCGTCCGCGTCTGAAGCAGGGAGCCGAGAGCGCAGACGCACACCGTCCGCCCCGGACGGCCCGAGCAATGTCCGGTCAGCAGCCGCTGCGAACCCAGGGAGCGATGTGTCCCGCCGCCTTTTCACCTCGGAGTCCGTGACCGAAGGTCACCCCGACAAGATCGCTGACCAGATCAGCGACGCCATCCTCGACGAGCTCCTGCGCCAGGACCCCACCTCGCGCGTCGCCGTGGAGACCCTGATCACCACCGGCCTGGTCCATGTCGCCGGCGAGGTGACGACCAGGGCGTACGCCGACATCCCGGCGCTGATCCGCGCCAAGGTCCTGGAGATCGGCTACGACTCCTCGCAGAAGGGCTTCGACGGCGCGTCGTGCGGTGTGGAGGTCTCCATCGGCGCGCAGTCCCCGGACATCGCGCAGGGCGTCGACACGGCGTACGAGCAGCGGGTCGAGGGTGCCCCCCGGCGGGAGGACGGGGACGAGCTTGACCGGCAGGGCGCGGGCGACCAGGGCCTGATGTTCGGCTACGCCACCGACGAGACGCCCGAACTGATGCCGCTCCCGATCCACCTCGCCCACCGGCTGTCGCGGCGGCTGACCGAGGTCCGCAGGGACGGGACCCTCGCGTACCTGCGTCCCGACGGCAAGACCCAGGTCACCGTCGAGTACGACGGCGACCGGGCGGTCCGCCTGGACACCGTCGTGGTCTCCACGCAGCACGCCCCGGACATCGACCTGGAGTCCCTGCTGACGCCCGACGTCCGCGAGCACGTGGTCGAGCACGTGCTGGCCCAACTGGCCGCCGACGGCCTGAAACTGGAGACCGAGGGCTACCGCCTGCTGGTCAACCCGACGGGCCGGTTCGAGATCGGTGGCCCGATGGGCGACGCGGGCCTGACCGGCCGGAAGATCATCATCGACACGTACGGCGGCATGGCGCGGCACGGCGGCGGCGCCTTCTCCGGCAAGGACCCGTCGAAGGTGGACCGCTCGGCCGCGTACGCCATGCGGTACGTGGCCAAGAACGTGGTCGCGGCCGGCCTCGCCGCGCGCTGCGAGGTGCAGGTCGCGTACGCCATCGGCAAGGCCGAACCGGTGGGCCTGTTCGTGGAGACCTTCGGCACCCACACCGTGGACGTGAACCTGATCGAGGACGCCATCGCGGCGGTCTTCGACCTGCGCCCGGCGGCCATCATCCGCGACCTCGACCTGCTCCGCCCGATCTACGCCCGGACCGCCGCCTACGGCCACTTCGGCCGTGAACTGCCGGACTTCACCTGGGAGCGCACCGACCGCGTCGACGCGCTGCGCCGGTCCGTGGGCCTCTGACGGGACACGGACGAGACTCGACGGGAGCACGCAGCGATGCGCATAGCGGTGTCAGGGTCGATAGCGACCGACCACCTCATGGCCTTCCCCGGCCGATTCACCGACCAGCTGATCCCCGACCAGCTCGACCACGTCTCCTTGTCCTTCCTGGTCGACGACCTGGAAGTGCGCCGGGGCGGGGTCGCCGCCAACATCGCCTACGGCCTCGGCCGGCTGGGCCTGACCCCCCTGCTGGTCGGGTCCGTCGGTCTCGACTTCGGCGCGTACGAGGTCTGGCTCAAGGACCACGGCGTCGACACGAGCGCGGTGCGGGTGTCGGAGACGGCGCAGACCGCACGGTTCGTCTGCCTCACGGACCAGGACAGCAACCAGATCGCCGCCTTCTACGCGGGCGCGATGAGCGAGGCCCGGGAGATCGACCTGCGGCCCCTGGCCGCACGGCAGCGGCCGGACCTCGTCCTGGTCTGCGCGAACGACCCGGCGGCGATGATCCGCCACACCCGGCAGGCCCGGGAACTGGGCGTCCCCTTCGCCGCCGACCCCTCCCAGCAGCTCGCCCGGCTGACGGGCCCGGAGGCCGCCGAACTCGTGGACGGCGCCACCTGGCTGTTCACCAACGAGTACGAGGCCGCACTGCTCGTCGAGCGGACCGGCCGCACGCGCGAGGACCTCCTCGCGAGCGCCGGCACCTGGGTGACCACCCTCGGCGAACGCGGCGTACGGATCGAGCGGCAGGGCGAGCCGGAGCTCCTCGTCCCGGCCGTCCCGTGCGCCCGGGTGACCGACCCGACCGGTGCCGGCGACGGATTCCGGGCCGGCTTCCTCGCGGCCGTCGCCGCCGGCCTGCCGCCGGCCGCGGCCGGCCGGCTGGGCTGCGCCGTGGCCGCCTCGGTGCTGGACGCCGTCGGCCCCCAGGGCTACGAGGCCGACACCGGCCGGCTGGAGGAACGCGTACGGGCCACCTACGGGCCCGCGGCCGCCGCACAACTGCGGCCCGTCCTCGGGTCGGGCACATGACGCTGCGCGAGACGCTCGCCTCCGGCACCCGGTCGTTCTCCTTCGAGTTCTTCCCGCCCAGGACGCAGGCCGGACACCGCAACGTGTGGGACGCCATCCGGCGCATCGAGGCGCTGGCGCCCACCTTCGTCTCGGTCACCTACGGAGCGGGCGGCTCCTCCCGGGACCGGACCGTCGAACTGACCAAGCGGATCGCGTCCGACACGACCCTGCGCCCGGTGGCGCATCTCACCGCCGTGGGGCACTCGGTCGCCGAACTGCGCCGCATCATCGGCCAGTACGCGGACGCCGGGGTGCGCGACGTCCTGGTCCTGCGGGGAGATCCGCCGGGGGACCCGCGCGGGCCCTGGACACCGCACCCGGACGGTCTCACCTACGCCCACGAACTGGTCACCCTGGTAAGGGAGTCCGGGGCGTTCAGCGTCGGCGTGGCGGCGTTCCCGGAACGCCATCCGCGCTCCGCCGACTGGGACAGCGAGATCCGGCACTTCGTGGCCAAGTGCCGGGCGGGCGCCCACTACGCCATCACGCAGATGTTCTTCGACGTCGACGACTACCTGCGGCTGCGCGACCGGGTGGCCGCCGCGGGCTGCGACCTGCCGATCATCCCGGAGATCATGCCGGCGACCGACGCGCGGCAGATCCGCCGCTTCGCCGAACTCAGCGACGCGGCCTTCCCGGCGCGGCTCGCCGACCGGCTCGAAGCCGCACGCGACCGGCCCGCCGAGGGCCACCGCATCGGTGTGGAGTACGCCGTCGCCATGTCCGAGCGGCTGCTGGCGGAAGGAGCGCCGGGGCTGCACTACATCACGCTGAACCGGTCCACGGCGACGCTGGACATCCACCGCGCCGTCATGGCCACCCAGGGCGTCACCGCCTGAACCCCGGCGGCACGACCCGGCCGGGCATTCCATAAGCGGAATGCCGGGCCGGGTCGTGCCGCTGTGTCATACCCACGTCCATAAACGACAGTTCTGCCGGTCAGGGAAGGTTTTTATTGGACACCTTCCGGTGGGCGGCAGATGATTCTGGGGAACCGCCGAGTGGCGATCCGAAGGGGAGGAGTGGAGTGCACGCATCCCATGCGAATCCACGGGAAGTGAATTTCGCAGCCGTCGTCGCCGAAATCTGGTGTGAGGTTCTGGAAGTCCCCGCGGTGGGCGACGAGGACAACTTCTTCGATCTCGGCGGGCACTCCCTGCTGCTCCAGATGGTCCGCGAGCGAGTCATCCAGCGCACCGGTGAGGACATCGAGCTCATCGAGTTCTTCACGCACCCGACCGTACGGTCGCTCGCGCGCCGCCTCGCGGGCGAGGGGGCCACGGCGGCCGATGCCCGGCGCCGCCCGGCCGGCCGGCCGAACCGGCTGGGAAATCGGCGGGCCCGGCTCGGCGAAAACGCCTCGGACACCCGCGGAGAATTCGGTGAGTGATTTCGAAACCCGAGAAGGAGGCGACGGTTTCATCGCCGTCGTCGGAATGGCGGGCCGTTTTCCCGGCGCCGCCGACGTGGACGAATTCTGGGCCAACCTCTCGGCGGGCACGGACTCCATCACCCGCGACACCCCTCAGATCTTCCCGGGCGGCGCCCCCGACGGTGGCGACCTCACCTATGTGCCGTCCCGCGGCCGGCTCGACGGCGCCGAGTGGTTCGACGCCGGCTACTTCGGCTACTCCGCGAGGGAGGCGTTCCTGATCGACCCGCAGCACCGGGTCTTCCTGGAATGCGCGGCAGCGGCCCTGGAGGACGCCGGCGCGGACCCGGACCGCTTCCCCGGCGCGATCGGCGTCTACGGCGGCTGCACCGAAACCCGGTACGCGGACGCGCTCCGGGCCCAGCGGGCGCGGCTCACCGGAGTCACCGAGGACGACATCGCGCTGGGCACCGCCCCCGACTTCCTGGTCTCCCGCACGGCCGAGCGCCTCGGCCTGCGCGGCCCCGCGGTCGCCGTGCAGTCGGCCTGCGCGACCGCCCTGGTGGCCGTCCACACGGCCGGCCGGGCCCTGCTCGCCGGGGACTGCGACATGGCCCTGGCGGGCGGCGTCGCCGTGCACGTGCCGCCCAAGACGATCACGTGGACCGGACCGGACGGCACGCTGGCGCCCGACGGCGTCTGCCGCGCCTTCGACGCCAAGGGCGAGGGCACCGTCGCCGGCAACGGAGTCGGCGTCGTCGTCCTCAGGCGGCTGTCCGACGCGCTCGCCGACGGCGACCACATCCGCGCGGTCGTCCGGGGGTCCGCCGTGACCAACGACGGTTCCGGCCGCATCGGCTTCACCGCCCCCACCGTGGCCGGGCAGGCCGCCGCGGTGCGCGAGGCGCAGCTCACCGCCGGCACCGACGCGCGCACCGTCACCTACGTCGAGACCCACGGCACCGCCACCCCGCTCGGCGATCCGATCGAGGTCGCGGCCCTCACGCAGGCCTTCCGCGCCGACACCGACGAGCGGGGCTTCTGCTCCATCGGCTCGGTGAAGACCAACATCGGGCACGCCGACGCGGCGGCCGGTGCCGCGGGCTTCATCAAGACCGTCCTGGCGCTCGGGCACCGGCGGATCCCGCCGAGCCTGCACTTCACCGAGCCGAACCCGGCGATCGACTTCGAGACCGGCCCGTTCAGGGTCGCGACCGAACTCACCGACTGGGAGCCGGGCGACGCCCTCGTCCGGCGCGCCGGGGTCAGCTCCTTCGCCGTCGGCGGCGTCAACGCCCACCTGGTGCTGGAGGAGGCCCCGCGGCGGACGCCGGTCGAGTCCGAGCGGCGCGCCCGCCTGCTGGTGCACTCCGCGCGCACCCCCGCCGCGCTGCGCGCCCGGATGGCCCGGTTCGACGAGCGGCCGGCCGGCGCGTCGGCCCCGGCACACGCCGATGCCGCCTGGACGCTCCAGACGGGCCGGCGCGAGCACGAGTACCGCGCGTTCACCGTCGCCGGCGACGGCCCGGCGCGCGAACCGGTCCGCTCGGCCGAACCCCCGCGGGTCAGGCCCGTGGTGTTCGCCTTCCCCGGCCGGGTCGGCCCGGCGGAGGCCTGGCGGCTGCACACCGGCGAGCCCGCGTTCCGGGCGGCCTTCGACGCCGTCCTGGACAGCGCCGACGACCGGATCGTCCCCACGGTGCGCGCCGTCGCCAGAGGGCTGGCCTGGCCCGACGACCCGGTGGTGCGCGACACCTACGTCCTCGCCTTCGAGTACGCCCTGGCGGCGCTCTGGCAGCGCTGGGGCATCCGGCCCGGCGCGGTCCTCGGCACCGGGACCGGCTCCCTGACCGCGGCCGTCGTGGCGGGCGTCCTCACGGTCGCCGACGCGGTACGGCTCATCGCGGACCCGGACCGGGCCCGCGGCGGCGAGGACGGACTCCGCACGCCGGTGACGGGCCTGGACCCGCGGCCGCACCGGATACCCGTGGTCCTCGGCGACGGCACCTGGAACGACACCGGTACCCCGATCCCGGCCGAACGCTGGGCGGATGAACTGCGCACCGCCACCGGACCGGACGCCGCGCTGGACACGGTCCTGGCCGACCCCGAGCGGATCCTCCTTCAGGTCGGCGCCGGCTCGGGCCTGGTCACGCTCGCCCGGCAGCAGCCCCGCCACACCGACGGCCACCTCCTGCTGGCCGCGCTGGACGGGCTCGACGACGGCGGTGACGCGCTGGCGGTCCTCTACGACGCACTCGGGCGGCTGTGGCTGTCCGGCGCCAGGGTCTCCTGGACGGGCGTGCACGACGGAGAGCGCAGGGCCAAGGTGGCGCTGCCGACCTACCCCTTCGAACGGCTGCCGTACCTGGTGCGCCACCCCGCGCAGGAGGCGCGGACGGCCACCGGCGGCACCCCCGTGAGCGGTGCCGCGGCCGACGCGCCCATGGCCGGCGAGCCCACCGCGGTCAGCGGCGACCCGGCGCGGGAGAGCGGGCCGGACTCCGGCGACCGCCCCGCCGACGACACCCCCCTCGGCGTGGTGCTGCGGCTGTTCGGCGAGGCGCTCGGACTGCCCGACATCGAACCGGACGAGAGCTTCTTCGAGCTCGGCGGCGACTCCCTCATCGCCATGAAGCTCTTCGCCCAGCTCAAGGAGATCTACCCGGTCGAGATCAAGATGCGTTCGCTTTTCGACGCCGCGACCGCGGCCGATCTGGCCGCGCTGATCGAGCAGCGGCTGGCCGACCCGCACCTGGACACGGAAGAGGAGTCCGCATGAGCGCCACCGGAGCGGCGACCGGCACCGGCCCCGCGCCCGAGGCCGGCACGACGGCCGAGCTGCGGGCGCGGTGGCTCTCCGGCCGCCGGCCCAAGACGGAGACCACGCTCGACCTGTACTGCTTCGCCCACGCGGGCGGCTCGGCGGGGGAGTTCGTACGCTGGGGCGGCGCCCTGCCCGGCATCCGCCTGTGGGCGGTGAAGCTGCCCGGCCGCGTGCCGCGGCAGGACGAGGCCCCGTACCTGAGCATCAGCGACCTGGTCAGCGACCTCGTCGAGCAGGTCGACTTCGGACAGCGTGACTTCGCCTTCTTCGGGCACAGTCTGGGCGCGCTGATCGCCTTCGAGACCACCCGGGCCCTGCGCCGGGCCGGTCTGCGCGTGCCCCGCGCCCTGCTCCTGTCCTCCATGCGGCCGCCGCCCATCAGCACGCGGCGCAACGTCCACCAGCTCCCCGACGACGAGCTGCTGGCCGAGATCGAGCGCCGCTGGGGCGCGCTGCCCCTGGTCGTCCAGGAGGCGCCGGACCTCAAGCGGCTCGCGCTGCGCTACCTGCGCGCCGACGCCGAACTCGCCGACTCCCACGAGTACGTCGCCGAGGAACCGCTGGACATCCCGATCACCACGTTCGCGGGCGACGAGGAGGACCCCGGCCAGCTCGACTGGTCCGCCCACACCCGGAGCACCTTCACCAAGCACCTCCTGCCCGGCGGCCATTTCTACTTCCGCGACCCGCGGACGCAGGCCGAACTCCTGCGCCTCATAGGCGACGCGCTCGCCACGGAGATCTGAAGGACAGCCATGCGTTACACCACCTTCGGCCGCAACACCGGCCTGCGCGTCTCCGAATACGCGCTCGGTACCGCCAACTTCGGCACCCTGTGGGGCGGCGGCGCCAGCCGCGAGGAGTCCCGCAAGATCTTCGACCGCTTCGCCGAAGCCGGCGGCACCTTCATCGACTCGGCCGACAACTACCAGATCGGCGAGTCCGAGAAGCTCCTGGGCGAGTTCCTGGGCGCCGACCGCGACCACTTCGTGGTCGGCACCAAGTTCACGCTGGGCGCCGGGCGCGCCCGGATCTCCAACACGGGCAACAGCGCCAAGAACATCCGCGGCTCGGTCGAGGCCAGCCTCCGGCGGCTCGGCACCGACTACATCGACGTCTACTGGGCGCACCTGCCCGACTCGGTCACCCCGGTCGAGGAGATCCTCACGGCCCTCGACCGCCTCGTCCGGGACGGCAAGATCCTGCACGCCGGGCTCTCCAACTTCCCGGCCTGGCGGATCTCCCGCGCCGTCACCCTCGCCGAACTGCGCGCGACGGCCCGCCTGGTGGGCATCCAGTTCGAGTACAGCCTCGCCGAGCGCGGCGCCGACCGCGAGCTGATTCCCATGGCCGAGGCCCTGGGCCTGGGCACCGCCCTCTGGGCCCCGCTCGGCGGAGGGCTGCTCACCGGCAAGTACCGGCAGAGCCGCCGCGGCCGCCTCAGCGACTGGGAGGGCCAGGCCATCCGGGTCGAGGACTCCGAGCAGCGCACCGGGATCATCGACGCCGTGCTCGCCGTGGCGGAGGAGACCGGCGCCCCCGCCGGGCAGGTCGCCATGGCCTGGCTGCGCGCCCGCGCGGAACGCTCGGCCACCACGATGGTGCCGGTCATCGGCCCGCGCACCGCCGACCAGCTCGAGGACTACCTCACCGCGCTGGAACTCGCCTTGGACGAGACGCAGTTCGAGCGCCTGGAGCAGGCGTCCGTCATCCGTCCGGGACAGCCCTACGAGCTGATCGCCGGCCACCGGGACGCCGCGCTGGGCCGTCAGTCCGGCCGGTTCGTCCGGCCGGTCACCCCCGTGGCCTGACAGGCCCGCGCGAGCACGGAACCCACACGAGAAAGGGAAGGGCGGACCGCATGACGGATCTCGCACCGGACGAGCCCGGCTTCGACCCCGAGGGCCACGTCGCCGTCATCGGCATGGCGGCGCGCTTCGGACAGGCCACGGACCTCGACGCGTTCCGCGAGCACGGGGCCGACGGCGCCACGGACGCGACCGCCGGGCCGCCGGCCGACGCCTACGCGTTCGACCACAGGTTCTTCGGCGTCTCGCCGCGCGAGTCGGTGATGCTCGACCCGCAGCAGCGGATCCTCCTGGAGTGCGCCCAGCACGCCCTGGAGGACGCCGCCCACGACCCGGCCCGCGACGAGACGGTCGTCGGCATCTACGCGGGCGGCGCGACCACCGGGCACGCGGCGCGGCTGCGCGGTCGGGGCGCCGGGACGCCCCACTTCGACGACCGGCAGGTCCGGGCCGCCACCGGGGCCGACTTCCTGGCCTCGCGGGTCGCCTACAAGCTGGGGCTGACCGGTCCCGCCGTCTCGGTGCAGGCCGCCGGGGCGACCGCGCTGGTCACGGTGCACACCGCCGTCCAGGCGCTGCTGGGTGGCGAGTGCGACCTCGCCCTGGCCGGGTCGGTCACCGTGCACGACCCCGGCGACGCCGCCGCCGGCGGCTGCGCGGTCGCCGTGCTGAAGCCGCTCCGGGCGGCCCTGGACGCAGGCGACCGGATCCACGCCGTCGTCCGCGGCACCGCCGTCGGCTCCGCGGGGGCCGGCGAGTCCCCGGAGGCGGGCCGGGCCCGTATCGCCCGGGACGCCCTGGCGGTGAGCGGGCTCGCCGCGGCACCGGACGCCGTGGAGGACGCGCCCGCCGGGACGAGCGTCACCGACACGGCACCGGCCGCGGCCGCCTTCGTACGGGCCGTCCTCGCCGTGCACGGCGCGGCCGGCCGGACCGGCCACGAGGGCGTGCCGCGCCGCGCCGCGGTCAGCGCCCGTGGCCCCTTCGGCACGCACGCCCACGCGATCGTCGAACAGCCCCCGGCGGCCGTCGCCGGGGCTTCCCCGGCCGCCACTGGCTGGCAGCTGCTGCCGTACTCGGCCAGGTCGGCGACCGCGCTCGCCGCGGTGGCGGCGCGGCTAGGACAGCGGCTGCGGCGGGCCGGGAGCAGCGAGGAGCTCCAGGACGCGGCATGGACCCTGCAGACCGGCCGGACGCGGTACGCGCACCGCGGCTTCGTCGTGGCCCAGGACGCGGACGAGGCCGCCGCCGCGCTCGCCGAGGTCAAGGTCAGGACCAAGGACCGGTCCGGCGGGGCTCAGGCGGGAAGCCCGCCGCCCGTGGTCTTCACCTTCCCCGGGCACGGCGGCCAGCACGCCGGCATGGCACGCGGGCTGTACCGCCTCGATCCGCGCTTCCGGGCGGACCTGGACGCGTGCGTCGCGCACGTCCGGGAAGCCTCCGGCATCGACCTCGGCGTCGTCTTCGACCCCGAGGGGGAGGAGCGCGAGGAGGCGGCCCGGCGGTCCGTCGCGGACGGTCGGATCGCTCAACTCGCGGTGTTCGTGCTGGAATACGCCCTCGCGAAGACGTTCATCCGCTGGGGCGTCCGGCCGGCGGCGGTCGTCGGCCACAGCCTCGGCGGTTACGCCGCGGCGTGCGTCGCCGGGGTGTTCTCCTTCCCCGACGCGGTCAGGATGGTCCTCAAGCGCACCGAGCTGCTGCTGAGCCTCGCGCCGGGCGCCATGGCGGCGGTACGGCTGCCCGAGGCCGAACTGCTCCCGCTGCTCCCCGAGGGCGTCGGGATCGCCGTGATCAGCGGCCCCGACCAGGTGACCGTGTCCGGGCCGCGCGAGCAGGTGGCGCGGTTCGTCGAGGAGCACGCCGCCAAGGGGCTGGAGACGCGCCTGCTGAAGGTCCCGGGCGCCGGCCACTCCTCGCTGGTCGACGCCGTGCTGGACGAGTACGAGGCCTTCCTCGCCGCCATCACGTTCCACCGGCCGGCGATCCGGGTGGTCTCCGACACCACCGGGACCTGGGCCGACCCGGAGGAGATCCGCACCCCCGCGTACTGGTGCCGCCACATGCGCCACGCGGTGCGGTACCACGACGTGCTGGAGACGCTGAACGCCTTCCAGGGCTGTGCCCTCGTCGAGGTCGGCCCCGGCACCACCCTCACCTCGCTGGCCCGCCGCCACGCCGAGCTGCGCTGGAACCACCCGATCCTGCCCGCCCTGCCGCACCCGACCGACGAGACGCCCGACCCGAAGGTCCTGCTGTCGGCGGTCGGTGCGCTGTGGGCCGCCGGCGTCGACATCGCCTGGCCGGCGCTGCACCCCGGGCGCGCCCCCCGCAGGACCTCGCTGCCGGGCTACCCCTACGAGCGCACCGCGTTCCCCGCGCCCGCGGCCTGACCGGGCGCCTCCCGCACTTCGCACTCCGCTCGACCCACCCATCGACCACGCAGACCAGGAGAGCTTCGACCATGGGCAAGAGCCTCTACGAGCTGGGCGAGATGCCGCCGCTCGGCACCGTTCCCGAGAAGATGTACGCGTCCGTGATCCGCCCGGACCGCTACGGCGAGCCGCGCAAGTCCTTCACCACCGAGGTCATCGACACCCCGAAGCCGGGGCGCGGCCAGGTCCTCGTCTGGGTGATGGCGGCGGGCATCAACTACAACAACGTCTGGGCCGGCCTCGGCTACCCGCTGGACGTGATCGCCGCCCGCCAGAAGCGTGGCGAGCCCGAGGACTTCCACATCGGCGGCTCCGAGGGCTCGGGCGTGGTCTTCGCCGTGGGCGAGGGGGTCTCCGGGGTCTCCGTGGGCGACCAGGTGGTGCTCTCCGGCGGCCAGTGGGACGAGACCGCGGAGGACATCCGCCTCGGCGGAGACCCGACCCTCTCGCCCACCCTCCAGGCATGGGGATACGAGTCCAACTACGGCACCTTCGCCCAGTTCGCGCTCGTCGACGACTACCAGTGCCACCCGAAGCCGGAGAACCTCACCTGGGAGTCCGCGGCCTCCTTCATCCTCACCGGTTCGACCGCGTACCGCCAGCTGTTCGGCTGGGCGCCCAACACGGTCAGGCCGGGGGACCCGGTGCTCGTCTGGGGCGGCGCCGGCGGGCTGGGTTCCATGGCCATCCAGCTGGTGCGCAACGCGGGCGGTCTGCCCGTCGCGGTGGTCTCCAGCGAGGAGCGCGCCGAGTACTGCCGCGGCCTCGGAGCCGTCGGCACGGTCAACCGGCGCGACTTCTCGCACTGGGGCCGGATGCCCGACCTCAACGATCCCGTCGCCTTCGGCACGTGGATGGGGGAGCTGCGGCGCTTCGGCCGCGCCTACTGGAAGGCGCTGGGCGAGCGCCGCGCGCCCAGGATCGTCCTGGAGCACAGCGGTCAGGACACCATCCCCACCTCCATGTACATGTGCGAGAACGGCGGCATGGTCACCATCTGCGGCGGCACCTCCGGTTACGCGGCCGACGTAGACCTGCGCTTCTTGTGGATGCGGCAGAAGCGGCTGCAGGGCTCGCACGGCTTCAACCCGGCCCAGTGCCGCGCCGTGATCCACCTGGTCGCCTCCGGGCAGCTCGACCCCTGCCTCTCCGGGCTGTTCGGCCTCGAGGAGATCGGCGAGGCCCACCAGCTGATGCACGAGAACCGCCAGCCCCCCGGAAACATGGCCGCGCTCATCAACGCGCCGCGGGCGGGGCTGACCGGCCTCGCCTGAACGGTCCCCGGGAAATGTCCGCCTGCCACGCTCGACGAACGGACGGCAATGACCACTGATTCCATGACCGAGCGCACCCCGCTGCCGCTGCCCGCCCTGCTGGCCCGGCGGGCGGACGAGATGCCCGGCACCGTCGCCTACGTCTACCTGCGCAACGGCGAGGAGATCGGCGAGCAGGTCACCTACGGGCAGCTGCACGAGGAGGTGCGGGCACGGGCCGGCGCCCTCGCCGGGCTGGCCGGCCCCCGCCGGAGCGCCGTGCTGATGTATCCCAACGGCCTGGAGTTCATCCGGGCCTGGCTGGCCTGCACCACGGCCGGTCTCATGGGAGCCCCGGTCCAGGTGCCGACGCGCACGCAGGCGGTGCGGCGGCTGCGCACCATCGCCGACGACGCGCGTACGACGCTGGTGCTGACCACCCGTGAGGTCCGCGACCAGGTGCTCGCCGACTTCGCCGGGTCGCCCGAGCTGGCCGGCCTGGAGATCGTCGCCACCGACGAGCTCCCGGCGCCGTCCGCCGGGACGGAGCTGCCCGTGCCGGCCCTCTCGGACGTGGCGCTGCTGCAGTACACCTCCGGTTCCACCGGAACGCCCAAGGGCGTGATGGTCACGCACTCCAACTTCTGGTTCAACGCCTGGGAGACGGACCGCCTCTGGCCCATGGCGGACGACGGCTCCGTCGTCTCCTGGCTGCCGTTCTTCCACGACATGGGCCTCCTGCTGGGCATCGTGCTGCCCCTGTGGGCGGGCCGGCCCTCGTACCTGATGGGCCCCGAGGCCTTCATACGCCGTCCCGGGCGCTGGCTGGAGGCGGTCTCGAGGTTCGGCGGCACCCACTCCTCGGCCCCGAACTTCGCGTACGACCTGTGCGTGCGCAGCGACAGCGTGCGCGGCTCGATCGACCTCTCGAGCTGGCGGATGGCCGCCAACGGCGCCGAGCCGGTCCGTGAGCACACGCTGCGGGAGTTCGTCGGCAAGTACGCCGCCGACGGCCTGGACAGCCGTGCCCTCTCACCGAGTTATGGCCTGGCGGAGCACACCCTCAAGGTCAGCGGAAGCGCGCCCGACGCCGAGCCGGCGCCCCTCGTACTGGACGCGCGGGCGCTGAGCCTCGGCACGGTGGCACCGGTCCCCGACGAGCTGCGCGCGACGGTGGCGACCAGCACGGTCATGAGCGTCGGCCGCACCGTCGGGGACACCCGGGTACGCATCGTCGACCCCCACACCCTGAAGGAGGCGGCACCCGACGAGGTCGGCGAGATCTGGGTGTCCGGCCCGTGCGTGACGGCCGGCTACTTCGGGCGCGAGGAGGAGAGCGAGCGGACCTTCCGCGCACGCATCGCCGGCGCCGAGTCGGACGGTCCGTACCTGCGCACCGGTGACATGGGATTCGTGCACGGCGGGGACGTCTTCGTCACCGGCCGCCTGAAGGACCTGATCATCGTCAAGGGCCGTAACCACTACCCGCAGGACCTGGAGCACACCGTCGAGGGCAGCCACCCGCTGCTGCGCCCGGCGTCCGCCGCGGCGTTCCCGGTGGACGACGGCACGGAGGAGTCCGTGGTCGTGGTGGTCGAGGGGGACAGCCGGGTGAGCAGGTACGCGAGCGCGGAGGAGGTGACGACCGCCGTGCGGGAGGCGCTGCGCCTCAACCACCGGATCGACGTGGCGGACGTGGTGCTGATCCGCCGCGGCACCCTGCCGAAGACGACCAGCGGCAAGGTGCGCCGCCGCCCCTGCCGCGAGCAGTACCTGGCCGGCACGCTGAACCGGCTCGCCGTGCCGGAGGCCGCGGCGACGGGTTCACAGTGATCTGACATTTCCCGCAGGCGCATATGAGAGTTCGTGTACATGTCGTTCCCAGGTTGTCCGGAATGCGAGGTCTCCGTCGCGGGCCCGCCGGTACGATCAGCGCATGGAACTGCGTCAGCTGGAGTACCTCGTGGCGGTGGCCGAAGAGGCCAGCTTCACGAAGGCGGCCGCGCGTGTCTTCGTGACCCAGCCCTGTGTGAGTGCGCAGATCAGGCGGCTGGAGCGCGAGTTGGGACATGACCTGCTCGACCGCGGTGGCCGGACGGTCCAGCTGACGGGCGTGGGCGCGGCGGTACTGCCGCACGCGCGCGCGGTGCTGGCCGGTATCGACGGTGTGCGGGACGCGGTGGAGAGCGTGTCCGGCGTCGTGCAGGGCCCGGTGACGCTGGGCTCCGTCGCCTCCTCCCTGTCCATGCGGCTTCCCGAACTGGTCGCGGACTTCAGCGAACAGCACCCCGCCGTGGAGATATCCCTCAGCGAGGGGAGCACGGAACAACTGGTCGACGCCGTGCGGGCGGGACGGATCGACGTCGCGGTCATAGGCGTCGGCTCCGACTCGCCGGCCGGCCTCGAAACACTGGTCATCGCCGACGAGTTGCTGATCGGGGCGGTGAGCCACGACCACCCGCTCGCCCAGCGCACCGGCATCACCGTCGACGAGGTGGAGTGTCACCCCCTGATGTGCCTGCCCGGCGGCAGCGCCCTGCGGGCCGCGTCCGACGCCGCATGGGCGGCCGCGGGCGTCAAGCCCCGCGTGGCCTTCGAGGCGAGCGACCCGCGGGTCCTGGCCCAACTCGCGGCGCGTGGCGTGGGGATGGCGATCCTTCCGGAGCGGTTCGTGCTCTCCCGGCCGGACGAGCTGCACCCCGTCGCCATCCCGAGCATGCACCTGCGCGGCGGCCTCGCCCTCGCCTGGCGGGCCGGCGGACGCATGAGCCCGGCGGCCAGGGCCCTCGTGGCACAGGCGCGCACCCAGCTCGGCTGGTCCGTGACGCCGGCCCACCAGCACGGACCGCCGGCCGGCCGTCCCTGACCCCCACTCTCACCGAAAGCGCCACGTGAACGCAGTTGACCTCGCCCGACTCCAGTTCGCCGTCACCGCGACACTGCACTTCCTGTTCGTCGCGGTGACCCTCGGACTGGTCACGGTCGTCGCCCTGACCCAGACCCGGGCGTTACGCACCGAGGAACTCGCCCTGCGGGCCACCCGCATGCGCCGCGTGCGCTTCTGGGGCGGCCTCTACGTCATCAACTACGGGCTCGGCATCATCAGCGGACTCGTCCAGGAGTTCCAGTTCGGGCTGAACTGGTCGGGTCTCTCCCACGTCATGGGCAATGTCGTCGGCGCTCCGCTGGCCGTCGAGAGCGTCGTCGCGTTCTTCCTCGAATCGACGTTCCTCGGGCTCTGGGCCTTCGGCTTCAACCGCGTGCCGCCCCGCGTCCATCTCGCGCTGATCTGGGGCGTCGCCCTCACCGCGTACCTCTCCACCTTCTGGGTCATGGTGGTCAACGGCTTCATGCAGAAGCCGGTCGGCTACGAGATGCGCCACGGCACCGCGGTCGTCACCGACTGGGGCGCCCTCCTGGCCAACGGCGCGACCTGGTACGCCGTACTGCACATCGCGGGGGCCGTGGCCCTGCTCGCCGGACTGCTCCTGGCCACCGTCAGCGCCCACCACCTGCGCCGCGGCCGGGACACCGACTTCTTCCGCCCGACGCTGGTCCAGGGCTCGCTCCTCGCGGGCGGCGGTGCGTTCGTCACCGTCGTGGCGGGTTTCGTGCACCTGGGCGCGCTGAAGGACTACCAGCCCGAGAAGTACGCCGTGCTGATGGGCCGCAGCGGCGAGGAACTCGACGCCGTGCGGGCCGATGCGGCGGCCCGGTACGGCGCCGGCGACTGGATGCCGCCCGCCTGGGTGGGCGTGGCCTCCGTGGTCATGCTCGTCATCGGCGTCCTGCTGGCCTGCGTGGCCTGGATCCCCGCCACGGCGGCCCGGGGCGGGGCACCGGGCGAGACGCTCGCGCGCCGGCGGTTCAGGCTGCGGCTCCCCGCGGTCATGCTGCCCCTGGGGTTCCTGGCCCTGGTGTGCGGCTGGCTCAGCAGGGAGGTCGGCCGGCAGCCGTGGATGGTCACCGGCGAGCTCACCGTCCGCGACGCCGTCGCCGACGTCTCCCCCGGGGGCATGCTCGCCTCGTTCGTGCTGTTCACGCTCGTCCTCGTCGTCCTGGCCGTCGTCGACTGGGTGCTGATGACCCGGTTCGCGCGGCTCGGACCGGACGTGGGGCTGCTCGGTGACACGGGGCTCTTCCCGGACGACGAGGAGCGCCGGGTGCTGCGGGAGGACGAGCGCGGGACACCCCCGGCGGACGTCCGCCCCTCCTACTGAAACCTCGATGACCGCACGTACACCCAGCTGACGGGGAATCAACCGTGGATGTCTTCTGGTACGCCCTGGTCGGGCTCCTCCTCGCCGGCTATCTGGCGCTGGAAAGTACCGACTTCGGCGTCGGCATGCTGATGCCGTTCGCCGGCACGGAGACCGGCCGCGCCCGGCTGCGGCGCTCGATCGTCCCGCTCTTCCTCGCGAACGAGGTGTGGCTGGTCGCCTTCGGCGGCCTGCTCTTCGGGGCCCTGCCCGTGGCGGAGGGCGAGGTGCTGCGGGCGCTGCGGCTGCCCTTCCTCGCCGTGCTCACCGCGTGGTTCCTGCGCGACGGCGCGCTGTGGTTCCGTACGGCGCACGAGGGCGCCGCCTGGCGACGGGCGTGGGACGCGACGCTGGCGGGCGCCAGCCTGGTACTGGCGGCCGGCTGGGGCATCGTCCTGGGCATGCTGGTCCGGGGCCTGTCCACCTCGTCCGACGGGCACGCCGTGGTCACCATGGCCGATCTGACCCACCCCTTCACGCTGCTCTGCGCGGCCCTGGCCGTCACCGGCAGCCTGCGCCAGGGGTCGCTCCACGCCGCCCGCCGCCTGCCGGAGGGCAGCGCGCTGCGGGTCGCGCTCGGCCGCCTGACGCGGGTGCTCACGCCGGTACTGCTGGTGCTGCCGCTGCTGGTCGTGGCCACCTGCGGGATGGTGACCGGCGCCCCCGTGGCGGTGGGCACCGCCGCCGCCCTGGCCGCGGCCGGCGTGTACGCCTCCGACCGGGTGCAGGCGACGGGCCGCACCGGAGCGGCCCTGCTGCTGGGGGCCGCGCCGCTGGCCGCCCTGCCCGCCATGGTCGGCGCGGCGAACGGCACCACGGTTCTGGCCACCCGCTCGGGTGTGGGAGGCGTGGAGCTCTCCCGCGCGATCGCCGACTCCGGCTCCCTGACGCTGCTGACCGCGACCGTGCTTCCGGCGCTGGTTCTCGTGGCACTGGGCCAGATGTGGTTCTGGCGGGTCTTCGCCATCAGGCCCGCATGACCGGTGGTCACGCGGTATGCCGGTACTGGCCGATGACGGGCCGTTCCCGATCGCCGAGCGGGGCGCAGCCCGCGTCAGGCGCCCGCCGCCGCGCGCCGGTGCGGGGGCCGGAACCCGGCTTCGGAGCGGTGCGGTCCGGACGGACAGGCACCGTCCGCGGCTCGCGGCCGCGCCGGACGCGAACCGAAGCCGGGCAGGGCCAGCAGGACCGGCGGACGGGTCCAGTCCTCCCGCCGGAGCACCACGTCGACGCGCGTGCAGCCGTTCGCGCCGACCTGCACGGGGCCGACCGTCCCCACGAGCAGGGGGGAGTCGCCCCACTGGTCGCCCGTCGCCCGGGCACCGAGTGTCACCGCGTGCAGGTGCCACATGCCGGGCGGAACGCTCTGCAACTGGAACGCCCCGGCCCTGTCGAGCTTCGTCCAGGCCGCGGGCTGCCCCTGGAGGATGGGGCTGTCGAACAAGCCGATGTAGAGCGGGTACCGCGACCTTCCCTGCGTACGGGCCGTCCCCGCCACGGACCCGTGGGCACCGCCCGCGACGGGCGCGGGCGCGATCTGCGGATCCTCGAGCGTGTCGCCCCGGCCGGCCCGCCGGAACTGGGTGGGGGAGAGCCCGACCGAGCCCGTGAAACGCCGCGAGAAGGTGCTGGCGCTGCTGTAACCCACTCGTGCGGATATATCGGCCACATTCAAAGAGCTGTGAATCAGCAGTGACTTCGCCTCATGCAGGCGTACGGCACTCAGGAAACGCCCGGGTGTCACGCCCGTGGTGCGCTGGAAAACCCTGATGAAATGGAACTTGCTCATCATCACCGAGCGGGCCAGGTCGTCCAGCACCAATGGCTCCTGGTAGTTCTCGCGAATGGTCGTGACGGCGCGGCGGGTGAGACGCTCCATTGTCTGGGCACTCCCTGATCTGGTCGACGACGGTACGGCATGGATGTGTGGCCGTCATGGGGCCCGCGCCGTCTCGCCGAGACGTGTGACGGCAGCACGGAAACGCACCCGTACGAACGCGGGGCAGTGCTCGCCGAGCAGGAACCCTGAAGTGGGCGAGACCCCGCGCGGGTGTGCCGCACACCTCGCACCGGACCGCGGCATCGCAGCTCAGCCGGTCTGAAGGGGCCCTCGGGTCCGGGGCCGAGGGGCCGGCCGCGCGCACGGCCGCGTCCTCAGCCGAACGTGCCGAGGGCGTTGCGTGCGTGCCGGATGGCGAGTGGGAACTCCCGCCGGGAGGCGAGGTGAAGGAATGAACGGCGAATCAGTGGAACCGACTGTGCGGCTCGGCGCGCCGGAATCTGCGTCGCAAACGCCTGAGTTCAAACTTGAACATGTGGCAACCCCCGTTGCAATCAGTCACGACTGATTGAGCTTCGCACACGAGTACGCCCCGGAGCAACCGATAACGCGCCACCGCGGAATGGCGGCGGCAAAGGTCGGTCTCGGTGATTCTCCGGCGATATCCCTGTACGTCCGGGGAAGCGAAGGATCTGGAACCCGGGGCCGGTGCGAACACCACCCGGCTGATTCCGGCCGGTGCGTACCGGCCACTTGAGCAATCTGGGCGATGACAGGGGAGCGGACCGGGCGCCATGCTGTGGACGCCGGCCGGGGACGTGCGTCCTTCCCGCCGGGAATCGCCGCCCGCGGCGCGGCCGCCGTACGGGGCGGTTGGCGCTCCGGGTTCGTTCATCGCCCTCGCCAGTCCCCCGAGGTCGCGCGCCTGTCCCGCACCTAGCCCGCGCCACCGCATGGCCGCGAGGCGTCAGGTGAGTGGTTCGCCACGTGGTCGTCCCCCGTCAACACCGTGAACCGCCTCGCTGCCGTGCTCCATCGCGCGGATGGCGCCCCGCCACCCGCGCCCGTCGACGCCAGCCGATCGAGGACCGTAACGATCATGACCAGTCATCAAGTGCAATTCCTCTTCCTGGACTTCGGGTTGATCATGCTGCTCGCCCGCGGCCTGGGTGCCCTGGCCGGCCGCCTCGGCCAGCCGCCCGTGGTCGGCGAGATCCTGGCCGGCGTCCTCATGGGTCCCACCCTGTTCGGCGCCTCGGCCACCGACCACCTCGTCCCCGCCGACGTGCGGCCGCTCCTGGGCGCGCTGGCGAACATCGGCGTGGCGGTGTTCATGTTCGTCGTCGGACTGGAGCTGGAACACCGCTTCCTGCGCGGCCGGGTGAGGATCACCCTCGGCGCGGCCCTGGGCTCCACCCTGGTGCCGTTCGCCCTCGGCATCCCGCTCGCCTTCTTCCTGCTGCGCAACCACCCGGCCCAGCAGCACGCCGCCTTCGTCGTGTTCATCGGCCTGTCGGTCTCGGTGACCGCGTTCCCCGTCCTCGCGCGCATCCTGGTCGGCCGGGGCATGTCCCGGCTGGCCATCGGCGGCCTCGCGCTGGCCACCGCCGCGGTCGTCGACGTCTTCGCCTGGTCGGCGCTGGCCGGGGTGCAGGCGGTGGTCGCCGGCGCCGACGACTACTGGCAGGTCTTGCTGCTCATCCCGTTCATGCTGCTCCTGCTGGCCGTGCGGCCCCTGCTGCGCCGGTTCCTCGTCCACGGCGGCTCCGGCACCCTCACCGCGACCGGCATGGCCGTCGTGATGGTCGGCGTCTTCCTGTCCGGCGTGGCGACCGAGTTGATGGGGCTGCACTACATCTTCGGCGCCTTCCTGTTCGGCGCGCTGATGCCCCGCGAGGGCACGCAGGCGCTGCGCGAGGAGATCCACGAGCGCACCGGTGAGATCACCTCGCTGCTGCTCCCCGTCTACTTCGTGGTCGCGGGGCTCAAGGTCGACCTGCGCGGCCTGGGCCTGGAAGGGCTCACCGAGCTCGCCGCCATCCTGTTCGTCGCCGTCGTGGGCAAGTTCGGCGGCACCTACCTCGGCGCGCGTTCGCAGGGGCTCCCCGCCGAGAGCTCGGGCACCCTGGCGGCGCTGATGAACACCCGTGGCCTGACCGAGCTGGTCGTCCTCGGGGTGGGCCTGGAACTGGGGCTTCTCGACGGCCGGTTGTACTCCATGATGGTCGTCATGGCTCTGGTGACCACCGCCATGACGGGGCCGATGCTGAACCTCATCCGTGCCAGGAGCTCCCGGCGGGGCCTGGCCGTGGTGCCCGAGCCGGGTGGTGCCGCCGGCGCCGACCCGGCCGGGGAAGGCGTGGACACCGCCGGACGGGACGCCCGTGCGGCCGGCTGAACCGGTCCGCCGGCCGGCCGTCCCGGGGAGGGCCCGCCCCAACGCGACCGCGGTGCCGGACAGTCCGGCGCAAACGGGCGTGTCCGGGTCCGGTCCCGCTGTGTAATGTGGGGAGACGTGAAGGCGGAGAACCTGAGAGGCAACCTGGAAGGCATGCTGCTGTCGGTGCTCGAGCCCGGCGCGCAGCACGGCTACGCCGTCATCGAGGAACTCAGGCGGCGCAGCGGCGATGCCATCAACCTCCCCACCGGCACGGTCTATCCGGCACTGCACCGGCTGGAGGCCGCGGGACTGGTCGGCAGCGAGTGGAACACCCACAACGGCCGTCGCCGCCGCAACTACTTCCTCACCGCCGCCGGACGTCGGGCCCTGGCCGACAAGCGGACGGCGTGGCAGGAGGTCTCCTCCCTCATCTCGGTCGTACTGGGCGGGCAGGCGTGACGGCCGTACTGGAGCGCTACACCGACCATCTGGCCCGGCACCTGGTCGGACCCGACTCGCGCCGCTCGGCGATCCTCGACGAGGTGCTGGACGGGCTGCAGTGCGCGGCCGAGTGCAATCTGGACGACTGCACCGACGTCGACGAAGCGGCGAACCGCGCCGTACTGGAGTGGGGCCCGCCGTCCGAGGTCGCCCGCGCCTACAACGACGCCACGCTGCGCATCAGCGCCAACCGGCTGTCCCTGCACGCGATCTGCGCCCTGCCGCTGCTCGCGGCGACCTGGGCGTCCGCGCTGCTCGGTGGCCCGGCCGGGCCCTGGCCGTACCATCCGCCGCTGCTGCTGACGGGGCTGTCGGTCGTGGCCTTCAGCTGCGTGCTGTCCCTGGCCGGCGCGTTCTCCGGGCTCCGCAAGGGCACCGGTATCGCCGCGGCGGCCGCCCGGCGCGACCAGATGGTGACCACCGGCACCCTCGCGGCGCTCATCGGCATGCTCGGCGTGCTCGCCGCGCTGGTCCTGCTGCTGCTCAACCGGGGCCTGAGCCACCCGGAGTCGTTGGACTGGCCCATGGTCGCCGTCCCCGCGACGCTGACCCTCCTGGCCGGCGCGTACTTCGGCACGGCCCTGAAGCGTTTCCTCGGCGTCCTGCGCGGAGCCGACCGACCCTAGGACATCGGTCGAAGAGAGCCCTCGGTGGGCGGCGCTCCCGGCTCAGGAGCGCCGCCCACCGAGGGCTCCGTCGTTTGCGGAGCGCGCCGCTCCACGCCAACTGGTGCCGAATGAAGCCCATTTGATGTTGCGTCATGCCGACGGCCGGGCTAGCTTGTCCATCGACATATGTAGCGTGGCTACACAGTAGCGTCCCTACAGGAGGGTTACCTTGGAGCGCATGACGCGATGGGTGCTCTCCCATCGGCTGCCCGTCGTACTCGTCTGGGTGGTGCTCACCCTGGCCGGAGGTGCCCTGTCGGGCAGCACGATCGACAAGCTCTCCTACGAGTCGAGGCTTCCCGACAAGCAGTCGCAGGCGGCCAACGACGCCCTGGCCCAGCGGTTCTCGCAGACCGGCGGCAAGAACGCCCCGCTGCTGCTCGTGGTGACCGTGCCCCGAGGTGCGACCGTCGACGACGACGAGGTCCGGGAAGAGTGGCGCGACCTGATCGCCAAGGTCACCCCGAAGGGCGGCCGCAGTGTCTCCTACGCGGGCACCGGCGGCGAATCCCTGGTCTCCAAGGACCAGCGCACCACCGTGGCGCTGGTCTATCCGCCCGCGAACCGCTCCAACGCCCCGTACGCCCAGTCCCTCCCCGGCGTCAAGGCGGCCGTCGAGCACGCGAGGATCGCCGGCGCCCCGGTCGAGCTGACCGGCCAGCCGGTCCTCTCCGGCCGTGACAGCGGAGCCACCCGGAGCCCGATCTACGAGACCCTGATCGGCGCCCTCGGGGCCCTGGTGGTCCTGGCCCTGGTCTTCGCCAGCGGCCTCGCCGTCGTGCCCCTGCTGATGGCCGCGGTGGCCATCCCGACCACCTTCCTGCTGGTGCGCGGCGTCACCGGTGTCACCGACGTCTCGTTCATCGTCCAGTTCCTGGTGGCACTCATCGGACTGGGCATCGCGATCGACTACGCGCTCCTCATCGTCACCCGCTGGCGCGAGGAGCGGCAGAAGCCCGGGGCCGACGGCGCCGACCCCGAGGCGCGACGCGAGGCGGTCGTACGAGCCGTCGCCAGTGCCGGTCACGCGGTCGCGCTCAGCGGCGCCACGGTGGCGATCTCCCTCGCCGCGCTCGTGGTCCTGCCCGTTCCGTTCCTGCGCAGCGTCGGATACGCGGGCCTGCTGATCCCGCTGGTCAGCGTCGCCATCGCCGTCACCCTGCTGCCCGTCATGCTGTACGGCTGGGGCGACAAGCTCGACCGGCCGCGCCGGGCCCACCGCCCGGACAGCAAGGTGTGGAGCCGGATCGCCGGGCTCACCACGCGCCGTCCGGCGCTGTGCGCCGTGCTCAGCGGCGCGGTACTGCTCGCTCTGGCCGCGCCCGTCCTCGCCCTGCGGCTGGGGCAGCCGGCCACCGCGACCCTCGCCCAGGGCGGCAAGCCCGCCGCCGCGTTCCAGCGGATCGTCGACGCGGGCTTCGGCGAGGGCATCGCCCGACCCCTCGAGGTCATCGTTCCCGAGGGGCGCGGCGACGCCGTGCACACCGCACTCGCCGGGATCGACGGCGTCGCGGGATCCGCGGCCCCGGCCGACTGGACCCGCGGCGGACAGCGCGTCATCGACGTGTGGACCACGGCCGACCCGTCCAGCGGCACCGGCCGGTCCACCGTCACCGCGGTCATGGACCTGGCCAAGGACACCCCCGGCGCCCTCGCCGGCGGCGGACCCGCCACGGACGTCGACTTCATCGACGCGGTCTACGGCTCCCTCGGGCTGATCCTGGCCTTCGTCGCCCTGCTCACGTTCGTCGTGCTCGCCCGGACCCTGCGCTCGGCCGTCCTGCCCCTCAAGGCCCTGGTCCTCAACGCGCTCTCCACCTGCGCGGCCTACGGTGTGGTCGTCCTCGTGTGGCAGAAGGGCTACGGCAGCGAGGCGCTGTTCGACACCCCGGCGATCGGCGCGATCACCATCTGGATCCCCATGGCCGTCTTCGCCTTCCTCTTCGGGCTCTCCATGGACTACGAGGTGTTCATCCTCCACCGCATCCGGGAGACCCACCTGGAGCTGACGGCCGGGGGCGAACGCGACACCGTGGTCCCCTCCGTCGTGACCGGCATCAGCCGCACGGGCCGGCTCGTCACCTCCGCCGCGCTCATCCTCTTCCTGGCTTTCACCGCGCTGGCCAGCATTCCGATCACCGACGTGAAGGTGTTCGCCACCGCTCTGGCGGCGGGCATCGTCATCGACGCCACCGTGGTCCGGGGTCTGCTCACCCCGGCTCTGGTCACCCTTCTCGGGCGGTCCAACTGGTGGTTCCCGCGCTCCTTGGGCCGGCTGCTCGTCACGACCCCCGGACAGGCACCCGGCCCGAGGACCCACCCCGCCGAAGACGACGCGGCCGGGTGCGGGGGGCAGGAGGCGGCGTCCGCCGCCGCAGACCCCACCGAGCAGGCCGGCTCCCGAAGCCGCGCCTGACCACGCAGGTCACCGCGCCGCGGCGCGGTGACCTGCGCGCGCTTTCTCACGCCTTCATCGGTGTACGCAAGGGTGGTCGCGCGGGCGCCGACGGCAGTACGGCGGCCCGACCATACGAGTGCGAAGGGAACCGACAGTGTCCACACACAGGCCCAGCCACGACGTGGTGATCCTGGGATCGGGAATCGCCGGCTCCACCCTTGGCGCGGTGCTGGCCCGCAGCGGGGCCAAGGTGCTGATCGCCGACGCGGGCACCCACCCCCGCTTCGCGGTCGGGGAGTCCATGATTCCCCAGCTCGTCGCCTGGCTCCAGGTGCTCGCCGAGCGCTACGACATCCCCGAGTTCGAGGCCCTCACCGACGCGACGACCATCAACGAGAAGGTGAGCAACACCTTCGGCCGTAAGCAGCACTTCGGCTTCATGCTGCACCGGCCGGGCCAGGAGCCCGATCCGGACGAGTCGCACCAGTTCGTCATCCCCGACGCGCTGACCTCCGCCAGCCACCTCTTCCGCCAGGACAGCGACGCCTACCTGCTGCGGGTCGCGGTCGGGCACGGCTGCGACACGCGCCAGCAGTGGCGCGCGGAGACCGTCGACTTCGACGACCACGGCGTCACCGTGACCGGCACCGACGGACACGTGGTCCGGGCGCGCTACCTGGTGGACGCGAGCGGGTTCCGCTCGCCGCTGGCCGACAAGCTCGGTCTGCGCGAGCAGCCGGCCCGGTTCCGGCACCACTCCCGGTCGCTGTTCACGCACATGATCGGCGTGAAGCCCTTCGACGACGTGCTGGACGTGCCCGAGAAGAGCCGGCCGCCGGTGCCCTGGCACAACGGGACCATGCACCACCTCTTCGAGCGGGGCTGGTTCTGGATCATCCCCTTCGACAACCACGAGCTGTCCCGCAACCCGCTGTGCAGCGTGGGCGTCACACTCGACCCGAGGCTGTACCCCAAGCCGGAGGGGATCGGCGCGGAGGAGGAGTTCGCGCGGCTGGTGAGCCTGTTCCCGGCGGTGGAGCGGCAGTTCGAGGGGGCGCGGAAGGTCAGGGAGTGGGTGTCCACCGGACGGCTGCAGTACTCCTCCGACCGGACCGTGGGACAGCGGTGGTGCCTGATGTCGCACGCCGCGGGCTTCCTGGACCCGCTGTACTCGCGCGGCATGTCCAACACGTTCGAGATCATCCACGCCCTCGCCCCGCGGCTCCTCGCCGCCCTCGCGGACGACGACTTCGACGAGGAGCGGTTCCGCTACGTCGAGGAGCTCGAGCAGGGTCTGCTCGACTACAACGACACGCTCGTCAATTGCTCGTTCATCGCCTTCTCGCACTTCCGCCTCTGGGACGCGGTATTCCGGATCTGGGGAAGCGGCAACACGCCGGGCACCCTGCGGATCAACAATGCGCTGCGCAAGTACCGGGCCGACCGCGACGCGAGCGTCTTCGACGCCTTGGAGAAGGTGCCGCACACCGGCCTCTGGTGGCCCGACAACGATCATTTCAAGGCCCTCCTCGACGGAACGGCCCGTGCCTGCGCGCAGTACGAGGCGAAGGAGATCGACGGCGACCGGGCGGCGGATATCGTTCTCGGGCTGATCGAGGAATCCGAGGCGGTGCACCCGGGGTTCGGCTGGAAGGACGTGAACCAGCGCTTCATCCACCCGGGCCGTGACCAGATAGCCGATTTCCTGCAATGGGCCGCGCGGTCCCCCGTTCCGGCGCTCAGCGGCATCGGCCGGGAGAGTCTCGAGGCGCTGCGTTCCGCGGGCGGCGCGCCGGCCTCCCGTCCCGGGGCGGCGGGCCGGTGACAGCCGCGGCCCAGGACGGGCGGACCAGCGTCCAGGAAGCCAACAAGGTCCTCGCCCGCCGTTGGTTCGACGAGGGCTGGAGCCGCGGGGCGCTGGACGTGGCCGACGAGATCTTCGCCCCGCGGTTCCTGCTCGGGGGCAAGCCGGTCGGCCCCGAGGGCCCCAAGGAGAGCGTGCGGCTGCGGCGCGCGGCGTTCGCCGGGCTCACGGTGGAGGTCGGGCTGCAGGTGGCCGAGGGCCCGTGGGTGGCCAGCTGGTACACGACGCGGGGTTCGCACGTGGGGGAGTTCGCCGGGGTGGCGCCCACCGGACGCCTGATCTCGTCGGAGGGAATTCAGTTGTGGCGGGTGGAAAACGGTCTGGTCGTCGAGGACCGCAATGTCTTCGATGTGCAGCGGGTCCTGCGCCAGTTGCGGACGCCGGACGGGAAGGTCTCGGGGCCGGCTCCGTTCGCTACGGACCTTCGCGGATGACGTTGTTCTCGTAGGCGAAGATGACGGCATGTACGCGGTTGCGGAGGCACAGTTTCTCCATTACTTTCTGGATGTGTGATTTGACGGTGCTCTGGCTGAGTGCCAATTCCGCTGAAATCTCGGCGTTGCTGTATCCGCGCGTCATGAGGCGGAATACCTCGGCCTCCCGGTCCGTGAGAATTTCCAGTGGAGACTCGCCGGCCTCCTTGCGGGCCCGGGGAATGAGCAGTGACCGGCCCGTGGCCGTGATACGGACCGCGGCCGCGAGTTCCTCGGGACTGCTCCCGCTCGACAGCACGCCCTGGACGCCGGCCTGCAGGACCTGGTCAGTGGTCGCGTCGACGTCGTCGATCAGGACGAGAGCCCTGGCCGCGGACAGCGGGGAACGGGCCCTGGACATCGCTCGGACGATGTCCAGGGCCTGGCCCGCGTCTTTGTGCGTATTGAGGACGACCACGTCGGGGTGCAGCTCGTGGTACCGGGCGGCCGCGGTCTCGCCGTCGTGCGCCGTGCCAACCACCCTTAAATCCGGGTAATTGTCGAGAATTGTGTGCAGTCCCGTCAGCGAGATGGGGTGGGAATCGATGACGAGGATGCTGAGCTGTGGCGTCACAGACATGTTTCTCCCCCGAGCGCAGTTGTGCAGTGACTGGCCAGAATAACTCGGTCCCTCTTGCCCGCGGATGCAGGACTGTGGCCGGCTTTCCGCCGTAGTGCGAGCCGTCGGGAGGACGTGCCGAACATCCGCTGCCGGGCCGATCGCCGGTCCGGCAGCGGATGTTCGGTTCGCCGTTTCCGTCAGATCTTGCGCCCGACCACCGCCGTCGTCAGGGCGGGCAGCCGGACCGTTCGCTCGACCGCGAAACCCGCGTCCGTCATCCACGCGCCGCACTCGGCCGGCGTGAAACCGCCGGCCTGAGCGGACTGCAGCATCATGATGAGGCTGAGCATCAGGCTGTCCGCCTCGCGCCGCTCGTCGTCCAGCATCGTGTCGTACACGATCACCCAGCCCCCGTCGTGGACGGCGTCGTACGCCTTGCGCAGCAGGGTCGCACGCTGCCCCATCGGCCAGTCGTGCAGCACGCCGCCGAGGATGACGACGTCCGCGCGCGGCAGTTCGGCCTGGAAGAAGTCGGCCCCGACGAAGCGCAGTCGCTCCCCGACGCCACGCTCGGACACGAGCCGGTCGAAGTGCTCGGCCATGGACGGCCGGTCCAGCACGGTGCCGGTCAGACCGGGATGGGCGGCCGCGAGGTGCGCCGCCAGGTTGCCGCGGGCACCGCCGACATCGCTGAACGACGCCACCCGCGACCAGTCGAAGACCTCCGCCAGTTCCGCCCCGACGGCTCCGCTGAAGCTGTCCATGGCGGACAGGAACTGACGCAGCCGCTCAGGGTCGTGGAAGATCTTCGTGAACGGGACCTCGCCGCCGGCGCCCTGGCCGCGGGCGGTGCCGCCACGCAGCAGTCCGGTGAAGGACTCCTGGTCACTGCCCATGAGTTCGGTGGTCATCCGCAGGAAGCCGCCCACGAATCCGTCGCGGTCCGGCAGCAGGTGCCGCAGGGTGCCGGGGCTGTTGCGGTAGCGGCCGTCCTGCCGCACCAGGAGACCGACGGCGGCCAGCGCGTCGAGGAAGACCTGGCCGGCGCGCGGGTGCAGCCCCGCCCGGCCGGCCAGCTCCGCTCCCTCCAGCGAGCCTTCGCCCAGGATCGAGAAGACCCGCAGCTCCATCGCCGCGGTCAGGAGCTTGCTCCGGAAGAAGGACCATCCGACGAACATCACGTCGAACGGGTCCTCCAGCGGCTGTTCCCCGGTCCGCCGGGACCGCCGCAGGGCGGCCGCGTCCGTTTCGAATTCTGTCGACGTCATGCCTGCCGAACCTCTTTCCTCGGCCCGTCACCGCTTTCGGCGCGTGGTTTCCCGGAGGCCGCCGACGGAAGGCCGGAGGCCGGAATCCGTGGATCCCGCCGTCCGATCCGCAGACGCAGCCGGCGCTCCACGGGGCGCTCGTAGAACTGGTACAGAAGTGCGGCGATCGCGACGCTGATGACAAGCGCGAGCGCCGCGTATCCGGCATTCGACCAGCTCGCCGCGGCAGGACGCGTGTAGAACTCCATGACGCTCTTCCTGTCGAACACCGCGGAGGCGATCTCGAAAAGCACGGTGAAGTGCAGAAGGTAGAACGCGTACGACCATTCGCCGAGCGCCACCATCGGCTTCGTCCTCAGCCACGACCGGCCGCCGGCCATGTCCCGCTGGGCCACGGTGACCACCAGCAGCGCGAACAGCGGAGCGGTGAACTGGGGCAGGGCGTCGTAGATGGTGAACAAACGCCAGGTCTCGAAACGCAGCACCCACAGGGCGAGGAAGCCGCCGGCGAGCAGGGCGGTGGCCGAGGCCACGCTCAGCGGCAGGCGCCGGCCCTTGCGCAGGGCGGCCGCCGCGACCACGCCGAGGAGGAACTCCCAGACCCGGGCGATCGGCGAGTAGACGCCGAAGATCAGGCCGTCCACGCCCGTGAACGCCGGAGGGATCTGCGGCGGATAGGCGTCCCACAGCCACAGCTTGATGCCCCAGCCCACCAGCACCAGGGCCACGGCCGCCCCGCCGAGCCAGCGCACCGACCGGCGCACCGTGAACCTCACGACGAACGGGAAAAGGGCGTAGAAGAACGCCTCGCAGGCGAGGGACCAGGTCACCGGGTTCGTGCTGCCCAGGATGTGGCCGGGCACCCACGCCTGGTACAGCAGCACCGCGGAGAGCGCCATGAGCTCCAGGTCGTGGCCCTGGCCCGGCGCCGCGTCGGGCAGCTGCAGGAACAGCGGCACCAGCACGCCCACCAGCAGCATCGGCCAGACGCGGGCGAACCGGCGGCCGTAGAACGGCATTGCCCGGTCGCCCGCCGTGTACGTCCAGGTGAGGACGAAGCCGGACAGCACGAAGAAGAACGTCACGCCGGAGGAGCCCAGGATCAGCACCGGCCTGGCATCGGGCAGCGGCAGCAGGGTGGCGACGTGGTTGAGGAAGACGGCGAGGGCCGCGATCCAGCGCAGGCCGGTGAGGGAGGGCAGCCGGTCGGCCGTACCGCCGGACGCGAGAGCCGTCGGGGACTGTGAATTCCGCGTTTGCGCGGAGGGATTCATGGAGACGACACCAGCCATTTCGACGGGGACGGGGACGTGGTGCGGGCGGCGGACTCTCGAAGCCGGCCAATCGTGCGGAAGTATTTCACCACCGGTCGATGAACCCTCGCTTAAGGCCGAATAAACCCGTCCCGCGGACCTGTTTCAAGTCCGCCATTCACTGGCTCGTCACCTGCTTCGGAAGCTAATGTGTCGAGGCGTATCCAGTCGTATTTCCGAAGAGATTCGAGGAATGTCATGCGGCGATTTCCGTACGCCTCGGCGATGGTGACCGGGGCGTCGAGCGGAATCGGTGAGGGGTTCGCCGGACTCCTCGCCCAGAAGGGGGTCGATCTCGTCCTCGTGGCGAGGCGGGGACATCTGCTCGAGCGGCTCGCGAGCGACCTGGAGTCCGCGCACGGCGTCACCGTGGAGGTGCTCCGGCTCGACCTCACCGACGACAAGCAGCTGGCGGTAGCCGAGGAACGGCTCACCGACCCCGAGCGGCCGGTGGAGCTCCTGGTCAACAACGCCGGTTCCAGCGGCTCCGGTTACTTCGCGGAGCTGCCCGCCGAACGCGAGCTGCACACGGCGGTGCTCAACGCGGTCGTCCCCCTGCGCCTGTCCCGTGCCTGCCTGCCGGGCATGATCGCCCGCGGCGCCGGCGGCATAGTGAACGTCTCCTCGCTCGTCGCCGTCCTGCCCAAGCCGCGCTCCGCGACGTACGCCGCCTCCAAGGCCTTCCTGTCGTCACTGGGCGAGAGCCTGGCCATGGAGGTCGCCCGCCACGGCGTCCACGTCACCACCGTGCACACGGGCCTGACCCGCTCCGGGTTCCACGAGGCCGCCGGAGTGCCGACGGAGGCGCTGCCCAGTATGAAGTGGCTGACGGCAGAGCAGGTGGCAGCGGCCGGCCTGGAGGCGGTGGCCGAGGGGCGGACGTCCACCGTGCCGGGGCTGGCCTACCGGATCAGGCTGCCCCTCATGCGGGCGATGCCGAGGTCCGTGGTGCGGGCCATCACACGACGCGTCCACGAGAGGTGACCCGCATGGCCGCGCAGCGCTCCCTGTCGCCCCGGCACAGGGCCCGCAACAAGGTCGTCATCCTCTTCCACCGGCTCGGGCTCCCGTTCGGCCCCATGCACCTGCTCACGGTGCCCGGCCGCCGCAGCGGCCTGCCCCGGACCAGTCCCGTGGCCCCGGTGGTCGTCGACGGCACCCGCTACATCGCGCAGGCGTACCCGCGGTCCGACTGGGTCAGGAACGCCCGGGCCGCGGGACACGGGGTGCTGACCCGGGGCCGGCACTCGCAGGAGGTGGACCTCGTCGAGCTGCCGGAGGAGGAGCGGGGCCGCGTCCTGCGCGAGTTCCCCGGCCAAGTACCGCGGGGCGTCGCCGCGTTCGTACGCAACGGGCTGGTCGAGTCCGGATCCCCGGAGCACTTCGCGGCGGCCGCGGCGCGCTGCCCCGTCTTCCGCGTCGTTCCCCGCACGCCCTGAGGCGCGGCCCGCGGCGCGCCCGCGGGCCGCGCACAGCGGTGAGCGGGCGGCTCCCACGAATCCGTGGGGTCCGCCCGCTCACCGCTGTGTCCGCGTTCTTCCGGGTCAGTGCGGCAGTGCCTTCTCGGTGTCCGGCTCGGCCGGCAGCGGCGCACCGTGACCGTCGACCCCGGTGATGAGGTAGCGCAGCTCGTCGGGACCCTCGTGGCGCAGCCACTTCGCCATCCGCCGCAGATCGTCGGGCATGGGGAAGACGAACCGGCACTCGGGGTCGCGCAGCCCCAGGTGGTCCAGCACCACCGGCGCCCCGACCACCGTCTTCAGCAGCTCGGCGCCCGCGTCGGCGGCCGTCCGCTCGCCCCGGTCCACCGCCCGGCAGACGCGCACCATGTCGTCGAACAGCGCCTTGTAGCCGTGGGATCCGGGGACGGGCAGTCCCGGGTGGTCCGCCTTCTCCATCGCGCGCAGCACGCTGTCGTCACCGGACTCCGTGAAGCGTTCGGTGAAGCGGTCGAAGCGCAGGTTGATCGGTACCTCGGCGGCGCACCAGACGCGGTAGACGGCGTTCCACAGCGAGTGGTCCTGGAAGGAGACGAAGGAGCAGTTGACCAGTTCGTCGTTGTACCGGATCAGCCCCTGCTGGAGCTCGTCGACGTAAGCGAAGCGCTCCTCGTCGAAGTCGTCCTCGGCCAGCGCGTCCAGCAGCCGCCACGCGAGCGAGTTGACCACCTCGCCGGTGTTGGTGAGGCCGCGCGAGTACAGCGGGTCGATGAACCCGGCCGCGTGCGACATCAGGCACCAGCGGTGACCCACGGACTTCGTCGAGGAGTACTGGATCCGGTCGGCCGACACCCAGGGCCGTACGGTGCGCGCGTCCGCGAACAGCCGCTCCACCGCGGGGAAGCGCGAGGCGAACTCGCGGAACTCCTGCTCCGGGGAGATGTCGTTGTTCTTCGGGTACATCCGCTCGTCGAGCGTCAGCCCGACGCTGACCAGCGGATTCCTCGATCCCGAGGTGTTGTTGAACGGGATCGACCAGAACCAGCCGCGATCGAAGAGGTGGTGCATGGTGCCCTCGACCCACGGGATCGGCGGCGCGTCCTCGGGGCCCACGCGCAGGCATTCGTCGGTCGGCCGTACGCCCAGCATGTGGGTGAACATGGAACGGGAGTGGTGCTCGAGCGCCTCCGGCGGCCGGCGCAGCCCGAGCTTGCCGGCGATCGGTGACCGGAAACCGCTGGCGTCCACCAGGTAACGGCCCTCGTACCGCTCGCCGTTCGGGCCGGTCACCGCGACGTGGTCCGCCGCCAGCTCGACATCCTCGACACGGAACGCCTGCCGGACGTCGCAGCCGTAGCGGATGGCGGTGTGGAAGAGATACGCGTCGGTGTCCTGACGGAACAGGTGGCCGGTCTGCAGAGCCTTGGACGGCGGGCTGAACTGCAGGAACTCGGCGGGATCCGGTTCCTTGCCCTCCTCGTGCCGGATGAACCCGAAGTGCCGCTTGGTACCCGACGTCGGCGCGATGTCGTCGCGGATGCCGTCGGTGGAGGTCAGCGACTCCAGCTCGGGAACGCCGTAGCGGCGGGCGAGCAGCCGGAAGACCTTCAGGGTGTAGAGCGTCGTCGACTCGCCCACGGCGAACCGGGGATGGGTGCCGCCGTCGAGGAGGAGGACGGAGACGCCCTGCTTAGCCAGGATGGCCCCCAGGGTCGACCCGGCGATGCCGGAACCCAGAATGATCACGTCGTGCGGGGCCGGCGCGGCGAGCCGCAGACCGGCGCGGTCGCCGGAGGGTTGTCCGGGCATGTGTCCTCCTGGTCGGACTGGTCGGACTGGAAGCGGTGGGGCGGCGCCGGAAGTGCGCCGGAGGGGAACGGGGCCGGCCGGGGCGGCGCGGAACGGCGCGCTGCCCCGGCCGGGGGTGTGCGGCCCGCGGCGGTGGACGCGCGGGACGGCCGGCGCCGGGAGGCGGCGGCGCGGCCCGGGGGCCGGGCGGTCAGCCGCGGGACGGCGCGCCGGCCGGTGCGCCGCCGGGGCGGCCGTGCAGCCCGGCAGGCGGACCGCCGAGGTCGCCGCGTGCGCCCGGCTTCGGCATGAACCCGCGCATCTCGTTGTCGTTGGCGAGCTGCTGCATCTTCTCCCAGTCCGGCATGCCGCCGCCCGAGACGAGCTCGGACAGGCCGATGAAGAAGTTCTCCACACCACCGGGTGTCGCGATGACGAGGAGCCGGCCCGGCTCGTCACCGATGTTGAGGAAACGGTGCGGCACCCCGCGCGGGCCGTAGATCACGGTGCCCTCACCGATCGTCTCGGTGACCCCGCCGACCTCGAACTCGTAGGTGCCCTCGCTGACGAAGAACGCCTCGTCGGCGCTCTCGTGGACGTGCAGCGGCGGGCCGCTGCCCGGCTGAGTGGTGATCTGGTAGAAGCTGTACAGCCCGCCGGTGTCCTCCTTGCGCAGCAGGAACCGGCCCTCCTCACCGAACCAGCAGACGGGTTCGACGTCGTCGCGGCTGACGACCTTCCGTTCGGTCTTCGACAAGGTTCATTCCTCTCGCTGGGGTCGTCCGAAGCGGACGGCAACCGTGGTGACAGGCAATCAGCGGCCGCAAAGGCGCTGATAAAGACGGGGAAAATCCGAAGGCGGCGGGCGCCGGCCCGGTCAGGCGAGCGCCGTGCCGCCGTCCGCGACGAGGCAGCTGCCCGTCAGGTACGCGGCGCGCTCCGAGGCGAGGAACGCGATGACCTCGGCGATGTCCTCCGGAGTGCCGTTGCGCCGCAGCGCGGCGCGCTCGGCGGCGGCCCGGCGCTGCTCCTCGGGGATGAAGCGGGCGAGTTCGGTGAGAACGAGGTTCGGCTCCACCGCGTTGACCCGCACCCCGTGCGGGCCCGCCTCCAGGGCCAGGGTGCGCACGGCGGCCTCGACACCGGCCTTGGCCACGGTGAGCGGCAGGAACCGCGGCGCCGGCCGGCGGGCGAGCGCCGCCCCGACCGCCACCACCGAGCCGCCGCCCCGGGCGGTCATCTCCGGCAGCACCGCGCGCACGCACAGGAACAGCGCCTTGAGCTGCTGGTTCACCACGTGCTCGAGGTCCTCCCAGGCCAGGTCGGCGGCCGGGGCGATGCGCGCCTCGTGGGCGCCCAGGCCGGCGGCGTTGAGCACCAGGACGTCGACCGGGCCCAGTTCGGCCCCGACGGACCCGACCAGAGCCGACACCCCGTCGGGGTCGGTGACGTCACCCTGGACGGCCACCGCATCCCCGCCGCGCTGCCGGATCGCGGCCACGACCTCCTCGGCCCGGTCCGCGCTCTTGTGGTAGTTGACCGCGACCCGGGCACCGCGGGCCGCCAGGATGCGCGCGGTGGCCGCGCCGATGCCGCGGGCGGCGCCCGTGACCAGGGCGACCCGGCCCTGGAACTCGGGGGGTTCGGGCGTCCGCCCGGCGGCCCCGGGCTCGGACGTGTGCGGTTCGGGCTCCATGTGTGCCGGGTTCACCGGATCAGCTCCTCACATCGGGAACGGGTACTCGTCGTCAGGAGGACGGAGTACGGAAACGAAGCGCGGGCGGGCAACGGACGGGGCCGGGAGGACCCGCGGCGCCCGCTCAGGCCCACACCAGCCAGCAGCCGCCGAGCGTGACGCAGAACGCGAGGGCGGCGAAGAGCGTCCGCAGCCGGTTGGCACGCGCCCAGCGGGCGCGCAGCGTGTCCCAGTCGTCGGGGATCTCCCCGGCCGCGGCCCAGTCGTCGATCCGCCGGTTCATCCGGACGTTGCGCAGCTCCGACACCAGGGCGACGCCGGCCACCGCGGCCAGTGCCGCCGCGAAGACGGTCTTCGCGGCGGCACCGGGCGCCAGTACGGCGAGGCCCAGACCCGCTGCCAGGCCCACCTTGTTGACGGTCGGCATCAGCGGGTCGAACCCGGGATCCAGCAGCCGGTGCACGTCGGACCACGTCTGCCGCGGCAGCCGCAGCAGCATGGGCACGACGGCGCGCTCCACCGCGATCAGGGCACCCGCCAGGACCCCCGTGCACAGGACGAGGACGACGGCCAGGAACTCGACCAGCACGGGCCGGCTCACCCCGCCCCGTGGCCGAGCGGCTCGGCCGTCCGCAGCGGAGCCCGCTCCAGCCGGTCGTCCAGCATCAGCGAGTAGCTCTGGGCACGCGCGACCGAGTCGAAGAACGCGTACATCATCACGTCGCGCAGCCGGCACAGCGGACCGGAGTGCACCAGCCCCAGCGTGCCGATCCGCCACGAGGTCGTCACCATGTCCGCGGCTCGGGGACGACGCGCCGCCTCGAAGGCACGCAGCGTCGCGGGCACGGCGTCCGGCTCGCAGCGCCCCAGCATGTCGGCGAGCACCACGCCGCTCTCGACGGCCTGTCCGGCGCCCTGGCTGAGGTTGAGGGTCATCGGGTGGGCGGCGTCACCGACGAGCACGACCCGGCCCTTGCTCCAGCCGCCGGCCGGCGGCCGGTCGTGGATGGGCACCGGCAGGATCGCCTCTTCGTCCGTCGATGAGATGATCCTGCCGATCGGGTCCGGCCAGTCGCGGTAGGCGGCCGACAGCGCCGCCCCCCGCGTGAGACGCAGGGTGTCGATACCGGCCGACGCCCTGTCACTGGTGATGGCGTCCCAGTAGACCTCGTTCTCGTTGAGCCGGCAGTACAGGAAGCGCAGCCCGCCCTTGCCCCACAGGTTGAAGAACGTGCCGGTGGGCACCAGCGACTCCCCGGGCAGCCGGGTGATGGCCTGCCAGGCCGTGTAGCCGGCGTACCGCGGCGGCCGCTCGAACCCGCCCCGCATCGCGGCGCGCACGGTGGAGCGCAGGCCGTCCGCCCCGACCAGCACGTCGCCCCGGGCCGTGGATCCGTCCTCGAAGTGCGCGACGACTCCGTCGGCGTCCTCGGTGAAGCCGGTCAGCCGGCGGCCGAGGTGGATCCGGTGCTCACCGACCGCCTCGGTGAGCACCGTGTGCAGAACGGACCTCCGCAGCGCACAGGCCGGCGCGCCGGCCTGCTCCGTCGGACCGTCCAGCGGCCATCGCGCGAGGCGCCGCCCGGAGTCGGAACGGAACTCGTGGAAGCGCATGCGCACCGCGTCCGCGGCGACGGCCTCGTCGAGTCCGATCCGCCGCAGCGCCAGGAAGGCGTTGTGCCAGAGCATGAACCCACCGCCCGTCAGCAGCCGGCCGGGGCTCGGACGCGCCTCGAAGACCTCGCACGCGATGCCCTGCCGCAGCAGGCCCGCCGCCGTGGTGAGTCCGCCGATACCGGCCCCGATCACCAGGGCCTTGCGGATGGTCGCCATGGAAGTGACCCGCTCAGGCCTGGGACGGCACGCCGTCGAGGCGGGCGCGCAGATCGAAGATGCGCCGCTCGATGTCACCGCCGCTCCAGTACGGGTACATCGGGGCCGCCATCTCGCGGTGGGAGGGGGCGTCCTCCCAGGCGCGGAACGCCTGCTCGCTCTCCCACTCGGCGAGCAGGATGTAGCGGCCGGGCTGCTCGGCGTCGTGCAGCAACTCGTCGCGCAGGTGGCCCGGGGTGCCCTGGACCACGGCGGTGACCTGCCGGTAGGCCTCCTCGAAGGCCTCCCGGTCCTTCTCCTGGACCCGGGCGGAAACCATGATGCGTACGGTCACGACGGACCACCTTTCATCGATGCGGCGCCCGGCACGTGCTCGACGACGTCGAGCACGTGCTTGCGGGCGGATTCACGGAACGGCTCCAGACGGGCGCTGAGCCGCTCCCTCTCGGGGCCGTTCTGGAAGGCCTCGAGGGCTGCCCGGTCGGCCCAGTCGGCCATCACCAGGTGCGTCCTGGGGTCGCGCGGGTCCCGGAGCAGTGACTGGGCCACGGAGCCCGGCAGTCGCGCGGCGGCCCGCGCGGTCTCCAGCCAGGCCGCTCGGAACGCGTCCTCGCAGCCCTCCCGGACCGTCATCTCCAACACGGTGCGGAGCACGGCGTTCGGTCTCCTCGTCAGTCAGATGCCACCGTCGACGTCGAGCGTGGCGCCGGTGACGTAGCGGGCGGCGTCCGAGGCGAGGAACAGCACCGCGTCGGCGATCTCCGCCGGCCGGCCGAGCCGGCGCAGCGAGATCCGCTGTTCGTAGGCGGCCCGGCCCTCGGCGGTGACGGCCTTCATCTGGTCCGTCTCGACCAGTCCGGAGGCGATGCAGTTGACGCGGACGCCACGCGGGCCCAGTTCCTTGGCCAGCGCCCGGGTGAGGCCCATCACGCCGGCCTTGGACGCCACGTAGTGGGCGGCGGCCGGCATGCCGTGGTGGGCCACCGCGGAGCTGATGTTGACGATCGAGGCGGCCTTGGTGAGGTGCGGCAGTGCCCCGCGGATCACGTGGTACATGCCGGACAGGTTGGTGTCGAGCACGCGGTGCCACTCGTCGGGAGACAGGTCCGTGAGCGGGAGGTGGCTGATGACGCCCGCGTTGTTCACGACGACGTCGATGGGCCCGTACTGTTCGTACGCCTCGGCCGACAGCCGGGCGGCCTGCCCGTGATCGGCTACGTCGCAGCGCACGAGGGTGCCGTCGGCGCCCAGTTGCGCCAGCTCCGCGCGCAGCGTCGCGACCTGTTCGCTCTCGTGGACGTAGCAGGCCGTCACCGCGGCGCCCTGTTCCGCCAGGGCGAGCACGGTGGCCCGCCCGATGCCCCGGGCGCCGCCGGTGACGAGGGCGTGCCGGCCCTTGAGAGCGAAGTCCAGGCCGCTCATCGGGCCACCACCGCACCCGCGCCGGCGCGGGCGGCCGCCTCCACGCGCTCCTTGATGAGCGCGAGCTGGATCTTCGAGTTCCTGTTGATGCGCTCCGTCATGGCGGCGTCGTCCACCGGGGCGTCCGGCTTCATGCGGAACTCCTGCTCCCAGCGCATCTCCACACCGGCGCCGGTCTCCACGTACGTCCAGTCGATGTTCATGAAGGCGAACGGGCCGGTCTCGACCCGGTGCGCCCTGACCGTCCGGCCGGCGCGGTCCATGACGCGCTCGGAGACCCAGCTCCAGACCTTGCCGTCGGCCTCCGGGTGGAGGGCGAGACGGAAGCGCACCGTGTCGCCGTGCCGCTCCAGGATCTCGGCCGAGGCGTACTCGCTGAACAGGTTCGGCCAGTTCGCCACGTCGTTGGTCATCTCCCAGACCAGGTCGAACGGCGCGTCGATGACGATGCTGTTCCCGGTGCGCGCGGCCGCCGGCCGGAGCTGCTCGTTGATCAGGGCACAGACCTCCGGGAGGCGGGTGAGGCCCTCGGCGTCCAGGCGGATGTCGTAGCGGTTCTCCACCTCGGTGAGGACGTTGATCAGGCCCAGCGAGTCGATGCCCAGGTCGACGACGCTCGTCGTCGGGTCGTCCGTCCGGAGCGTGTCCCGGGAGACGCCGGTGCACTGCTCGACGATGGTCAGGAAGAAGTCGTACTCAAGGGGCGCCGCGGTCATGGGCGGGGTCCTTTCGCTGTCGCGCGGGTCTGGATTCGTCTGATGCGTCGTCATGGGGTCAGGGCCCGGACGACGAGCGCGGAGTTGAAGCCGCCGTGGCCGCGGGCGATGACCACGGCCGTGCGCAGCCGCGCGGGCCGCGGCCGCGTCACGAGGTCGAGGCCGTAGGAGGCGTCCGCCACCACACCCGGCCCGGTCGGAGGGACGACCTGCTCGCGCAGGGCGAGCAGGGCGGTCACCACGTCGAGTGGCGCGCCGCCCGCGTACAGCCGCCCGTAGCGCGCCTTGGGCGCCGTGACCGGCACCGCGCACGGCCCGAAGACCTCGGCCAGGCAGTCCGCCTCGGCCCGGTCGAGTCCGGGCGTGCCGGCCGCGTCCGCGAAGACGACGTCGACCTCGTCCGGCCGGACCCGGGCGTCGGCCAGGGCGAGCAGGACGGCCCGGCGCAGCGCGTCGCCGGTCCCGGCCCCCGGTGTGCCGGGAGCGGGGTCGAAGGTGGCCCCGTGACCGGCGATCTCTCCGTACGGCGTCTCGACGCCGCGCTCGCGCGCGCTCTCCTCGTCCTCCAGCACGAGGATCGCTCCGCCCTCACCGGGCACATGGCCCCGGGCGGCCGCGTCGAACGGCAGGTAGGCACGCTCCGGGTCCGCGCTGTCGCTCAGCCGCCCGGAGGTGATCTGGCAGGTCAGCGCGTAGGGGCTCAGCGGCGCCTCGGTGCCGCCGGTCAGGACGGCCCTGGCATCGCCCCGCCGCAGCGCGTGGCGGGCCTGCGCGATCGCGTCCAGGCCGCCGGCCTGCTCGGCCACGGCGACACCGCACGGTCCCTTCATGCCGTGCCGGATGGACAGCTGGCCGGTGGTGGCCGCGTAGAACCAGGCGATCGACTGGTACGGGCCGACGTGCCGCGGCCCCTTCGACCACAGGGCCGCGATCTCGCGCTGGCCGAAGGCGTTCCCCCCGGAAGAGGACGCCGTGATGACTCCGAGGTCGTACGGGGAGAACTCCTCCGGACGCACGCCGGCGTCCGCCAGCGCCTCGTCCGCCGCCAGCAGCGCGAACTGGCTCCAGCGGTCGGTCTGCACCGCCAGCCGGGGATCGACGCCGGGCAGGGTGCCGTCCCCGAAGACCTCGCCGACGGTACGCACGGGAAAGCCGTCCGCCTCGAAGTGCGTCACCGGACCGAGACCGCCGCGGCCTTCCAGCACGGCCTCGCGGAACTCCTTGACGCCGACCCCGTTCGGTGCCACCGCCGAGATCCCGGTGACCACCGCACGGCGCGTGGCCGTCACGGTGTCAGACATGGCGGCCCGCCTTCCCCGGCGCGGTCAGCACCATCGCCGTCTGGAACCCGCCGAAGCCGCTGCCCACGCTGAGCACGGTGTCGGTCCGCTGCTCACGAGCCGTCAGCGGAACGTAGTCCAGACCGAGTTCGGGATCGGCGACATGGAGGTTGGCGGTGGGCGGGATGGTGTCCTGCTCGATGGCGAGGGCGCAGGCGGCGACCTCCAGGGCACCGATCGCACCGAGGGAGTGACCCACCATCGACTTGATCGAGCTCATCGGGACCCGGTACGCGTGCTCGCCGAGCGAGACCTTCACCGCGGCCGTCTCGTGCTTGTCGTTCTGGCGGGTGCCCGAACCATGGGCGTTGACGTAGTCCACGGCATCGGCCGGCACCCGTGCGCGGTCCAGCGCCACCCGTACCGCCTCGGCCAGCTCCTTGCCGTCCGGGCGCAGCCCGGTCATGTGGAACGCGTTGCTGCGCTGCGCGTATCCCGCCACCTCGCAGTACACGCGCGCCCCCCGGCGCCGCGCCGACTCCTCGTCCTCCAGCACCAGTACGGCCGCGCCCTCGCCGAGCACGAAGCCGTCCCGGTCGCGGTCGAAGGGCCGCGAGGCGTGAGCGGGGTCCGCGTTGTTGGGCGAGGTCGCCCTGATCGCGTCGAAACAGGCGACGGTGATCGGCGAGATGGGCGCCTCGGTGGCGCCGGCCAGGACGACGTCCGCCGACCCGTCCTCGATGAACTGGGCGCCCTGGGCCACGGAGTCGAGCCCCGAGGTGCAGCCCGTCGACACCACCCGGACCGGCCCCTGGGCACCGGCGGTCCACGCCACCTCGGCGGCGAGCGTGCCCGGAACCAGCGCCCCGTACAGGTGCGGGTACGGGTTCGAGGCGTCCACGACCCAGTTGTCGCCGCGGTCGCTGACCTTGACGTACTGCTGCTCCAGCGTGCTGGTGGCACCCACCGCGCTGCCGATCGAGACGCCGATGCGGTGCGGCGGCACCCGTTCGGTCACCGCACCGCTGTCCGTCAGCGCCTCCCGCGCGGCGACCACGGCGAACTGCGCGGCCCGGTCCATGCGTTCGACCTCCTCGGGGGCGAGCCCCGCGGCGGTGCCGTCGAAGTCGCACTCCGCCGCGATCCTCGAGCGGTAGGCCGAGGCGTCGAAGTGGGAGATGGCGCGGGTGGCGGTACGGCCGTCGGTCAGCAGCTGCCAGAAGGCCTTGGTGCCGGTGTCGCCCGGAGCCACGACCCCGATCCCGGTGATGACGGCCCTGCGCCGGGTCACGCCGGCTCCTGGCCCGGCAGGGGCTCGGTGTCGACGTGCCCCAGCTCGGGACGGGGCGCCAGCGGGCCCAGCTGGAAGACCATGAAGGCCGGCTCCGTGCCGTGGTTCTCCAGCCGGTGACGGACGTTGATCTGCAGATGCAGCGCCTCACCCGAGGCGAGCGGGACGGGCTCCCCGTCGATCCTCGCCAGCAGGTTCCCGCTGACCAGGTACAGGAACTCCTCGGAGTACGGGTGGTAGTGCTCGGTGACGACCTCGCCCGGCTGGAGAGTGAGCACCCCCATGAAGCCCGCGGTGGCCTGTGCGGTGGCCGGGCTGAGCAGCGTGCGCAGGTCACCGCCCCGGCGCCGGTTCGACTCGACGTCCTTCACCGCGATCTTGGTCATTCCTTCGCTGGCCACGCCAGCCTCCTCTCGCTGTCCCGCACCGGCGGTGCGGGCCCCCCAACCGGTGACGCGTCGTCGCCGGGCCGTGCGGGCGCGGGTTGCCTCAGCCCTCCGCGCGCCAGGTGTAGAACTCCTGGGCCATGGCGTCCTGAGGGCCGCGCCACGTCTCCGGGGCGTAAGCCGCGATGTAGGGGCTCAGCCGCTCGCTGACAGAGGCGAAGAGCTCGTGCCCCTTCATTTCGGAGATCGGTCCGCGCACGTCCTCGTCGGACGCCATGTAATGCATGTAGAGATCGTGGAAGCGAAACAGCCTGCGTTCCTTCACGCCGATCAGATGGGGAAGTTCGCCGGAGTCGGATTCGGCGAAGATGCGCTTCACGTCAGATTCGGCGGACGGCTTCATGCGAGCCACGATGAGAGTGCTGCGCATTCGGATTCCTTCCGTTCCGGGTCCGGTCGCTGGGTGACCGGCCAAAACAGATTCACTCGGTGCGATAAAGCGCGGATGAGGGCGGGGAAAAACGGCCGGGGAAAGAGCGGCGAACGCGGGGGCGCCGCGCGGCGCCCCTGGCCGCGGCCGGAGCCGGCGGCCGGCCGCGTGCCCGCACCCCCGGCTCTCCCAGATTGCCCAGTCGGTGGTGTCGTCCTGGCTCGAATCGTCCTCCAGACCAGGCCTTGAGCAGGGGTTATGTGATCAGTACCGTGCTCAGGCAGGGGCTGCCCGGCCGAAAGTACGTCCCGCCTCGTCCTTTGGGACGTAGGCGGTGCCGACCGGTCTCGTTAGGGTCGGGTGTCAGCGCGGCCCGTTCCCGGCGCAGGCTTGGTGCCGGTGAGAGAGGCGAGCGCTGTATTTCTAGGGGGAAACACGTTGGACAGCATGACCGTTTCCGTGACTGGAGATAGGGGCGCAGCACCTGTGGAGACACGGGTGCTGCGCGAGATCTGCGGCCGCTATCCGACCGGAGTCGCCGTGGTGACGTGCCGGGGAGCCGGTGGAGAAAACCCGGTCGGGGTCACTGTGAATTCCTTCACTTCGGTCTCCCTCGACCCGGCCCTGGTGCTGTTCTGCATGCACAGGGATTCGCGGGCGCTCGCCGCGGTCGAGAAGGCCGGCGCTTTCGCCGTCAACATCCTGGCGGCCGACCAGGCGGCCCTGTGCCGGGCCTTCGCACGCCGCGACACCGCGGATTTCGGCGGCCTGCCGCACGACGCCGGCGTGACCGGCTCCCCGGTTCTGGGTGACGCGCTGGCCTTCCTCGACTGCCGGCTGCACACCACCTTCCCGGGCGGGGACCACACCATCGTCGTCGGTGAGGTCGTCGACCTGGGCCTGCTGCGCGAGGAGCAGCCGCTGACGTACTTCCGCAGCGGCCACCCGCGCCTGGAGGTGCAGGGATGACCGTCACCATGGAGGAACAGCCGACGCACGGGCTGCAGGACATCACCCCGCGCGGGGTCGCGCTGCGCCTGCTGGGCCCGCTCGAGATCGTCGTGGGGGCGTCGGAGGTCCCGCTGCCCCAGCGCAAGTTGCGCCAGCTCCTGGCCGCCCTGCTCGTGCGGCCCAACGCGACGGTGTCCAACGAGGCCCTCATCCGCGAGCTGTGGGGCGACACGCCGCCGACCACCGCGCTCGCCGCCCTCCGCGTGTACGTCTCGCAGCTGCGCAAGTTCCTGATCCGCTACGAGCTCGACGGCCGCTGGTGCACCCTGCGCACCCGGGCACCCGGGTACCAGCTCCAGGTCAACGAGGGCATCCTGGACACCGTGTGCTTCGACCGGCTCTGCGCCATGGCCGCGGAGTCCGCGGCGGCGGGCCACCATGAACTGGCCTCGAAGCAGTACCGGGAGGCGCTGGACCTCCGCCGGGGGCCCACGCTGGAGGGCCTGCGGGAGAGCTCGGCCCTCTCCGGCACCGCGCTGCAGTACGACGAGGCCTGGATGAGCGCGCTCAAGCGGCGCATCGACCTGGACCTGGAGCTGGGCCGGCACCTCGAACTCATCGGTGAACTCAGCAGGCTGGTGGCGGAGAACCCGCTCAGCGAGGGGTTCTGCGCCCGGCTCATGACGGTGCTGCACCGCAGCGGCCGCAGTGGCGACGCTCTCGCCTCCTACCGTCGCACCCGTGCGCACCTCATCGAGGAACTCGGCATCGAACCGGGGCTGGAACTGCGCATGGCCCACCAGACCGTGCTCGCCGACGACGAGGCGTTCCACACGTTGCTGCGCGCGTCCGCCTGAGGGACGGACGACGGCCGGTCATGAAGAAATCCGGGCTTTATCCCTGCTTTTTCATGACCGGCCACGATGTTCACATGCGCTTGTTCCTGCGGTCCCTGTGGCGCTTTTGCGCGGACGGTTTCACCGCCTACGGCCAGAGCCACTTCTTCATCCCCGGCCCGGACCCGGGCCGGCCGGCGGCACCCGGGCACCCCGAAAGCATGCTCTGGCACCAGCCCCTGACGGAGACGGAGCTGGCTCTCGACCGTCAGCTGGAAGGGCTGTCGGAAGGGGTCTCACGCGGCCCGGAACCACTCTGAGCGATGACCAGCAGCACGAAGGCGGCCAGCGCCGTGACGGTGCGGGTCCGGTTGAACAGGTCCCAGCGGTGCAGGATCTCGGCGTAGTCGGCCGGTGGCGAGGTGACCGCCCATGTCTTGATCCGCGCGTTGATCGGTACGTTGCCGAAGCGCGTGACCAGGAACGACGTCGCGGTCAACGCCGTCGCCGCGGCCGCGAGCCCGCGCTCGCGGCCACGCGTCTGCAGGGCCAGGGCCAGTGAGCCGAGAGCGGCGGTGCCCATCGCCGTCAGCATCACCGGAGAGTTCATCTTCATGAGTTCGGCGTGGAACGACAGCCGCGTGTCCAGCGGCACGCTCCAGAAGGTCGGTGCCAGATTGACCGCGCCGTAGCCGAACGCGCCGGCGAGCAGTCCGGTGGCGGTGACCGCAATGGCCTTCGTTACGCGAACACGCATATGTCTTCCCTCAGTTGAGCAATCAGGCTCTTGCTGCACACATCGCCGCGAGGACGAGGAGTCCACGGTAGCGGGGGCCACGACCTGGAGGTCCCATGTCATCCGCAGTACAGACCGGCGCGAGCCCCGGCACGAAGGCCGCGGGGTTCAGCCGCCGTCCGGTACTCGCCCTGCTGGTCATCGCCGCGGCGGAACTGATGGTGGTGCTCGACGCCACCATCGTGAACATCGCCCTGCCGAGCATCCAGAGCGGGCTCGACATGTCCGACAGCGGCCTGGCCTGGGTGGTCAACGCGTACGCGGTCACCTTCGGCGGGCTGATGCTCCTCGGCGGCCGGGCCGGCGACCTCTTCGGCCGCCGCCGCGTGTTCCGGCTCGGCATCGTGACCTTCGTGCTGGCCTCCGTGCTCGGCGGCCTGGCCCCCAACGCGGCGCTGCTCATCTCCGCGCGGGTGCTCCAGGGCCTCGGCGCGGCCGTCGCGGCACCCACGGCGCTCGCACTGATCGCGACGAACTTCCCCGAGGGCAAGCCGCGCAACCGGGCCATGGGCACGTACGCCGCGATGGCCGGCGTCGGGTCGGTCCTGGGCCTGATCCTCGGCGGACTCCTCACCGAGTACCTCGACTGGCGCTGGGTGCTGCTGGTGAACATTCCCATCGGGATCGGCGTGCTGGCCGGGACGACGGTGCTCGAAGAGGCCGACCGCGACAACGGCCGGCTCGACGCCCTGGGCGCGGCGGTCGGCACGGCCGGTCTGCTCTGCCTGATCTACGGGGTCACCCGCGGCGGACAGACCCACTGGACCGGCCTGGTCACATCGGTCTACATCGCGGTCGCCACGGTGCTGCTGGTGGTGTTCATGGAGCGGCAGGCCCGCATCGCACACCCCATGCTGCCCCTGCACATCCTCAAGGACCGCAACCGCGCGGGCACGTACGCGACGCTGTTCCTCACCGGGTTCGGCATGTTCTCGACCTTCTACTTCCTGACCTTCTACATGCAGCACGTGCTGGACTACGGAGCGGTCAGGACCGGCCTGGCGTACCTGCCGTTCAGCGTCGGCATCGGCATGACGGCCCCGATCGCCTCGAAGCTGGTGGTCAGGCTGCCGCCCCGGCTGGTGGCCGCTCCCGGCCTCGCCGTCGCCGCGGCCGGGATGCTGTGGCTGAGCCGGCTGACCCCGCACTCCTCCTACCCGAGCACCCTGCTGCCCGCCATGTTCGTCACCGCCGCCGGACTCGGCTGCTCCTTCGTGCCGTTGACGCTCGGCGCGGTGAGCGGCGTCGACGAGTCCGACTCGGGCAGCGCGTCGGGCCTGCTCAACACCGCCCAGCAGATCGGGGGCGCGCTCGGCATCGCCGGCCTCGCCATGCTGGCGGCCACCGTCGCCGACACCCGCCTGCCGCGGGCCGGCCTGGTGTACCTAGACGCCGTCGACCGGGGCGACACGGCCCTCGTGGCGCGCGCCCAGGACGCCATGACGTACGGCTACACGCGCGCCCTGGCCGGCGGTGCCGGGGTGTTCCTCACCGGCGCGCTGATCATGGCCTTCGTCGTCACCTCCGGGAAGCGCGAGAAGCCCTCGAACCCCACGGGGTGACGCCACCCCACCCCTCCGGGCCGGCGTTCGCGCGGGCCGGAAGGGTGCGGTGATGTCCTTGTGAGGATCCTCAGATGTCCCGGAAGATCTCGATCTGAGCCCCGATCGAGTTCAGCCGCTCCGCCAGGTCCTCGTAACCCCGGTTGATGACGTACACGTTGCGCAGGACCGAGGTGCCCTCGGCCGCCATCATCGCCAGCAGGACGACGACCGCGGGGCGCAGGGCCGGCGGGCACATCATCTCGGCGGCGCGCCAGCGGGTCGGGCCCTCGACCAGGACGCGGTGCGGGTCGAGCAACTGCAGGCGGCCGCCGAGGCGGTTGAGGTCGGTCAGGTAGATCGCGCGGTTGTCGTAGACCCAGTCGTGGATCAGGGTCTGGCCGGAGGCCACCGCCGCGATGGCCGCGAAGAAGGGGACGTTGTCGATGTTCAGGCCCGGGAAGGGCATGGGGTGGATCTTGTCGATCGGGGCTTCGAGCTTGGAGGGGCGGACGGTGAGGTCGACCAGGCGGGTGCGGCCGTTGTCCGCGAAGTACTCGGGGGACCGGTCGTGGTCGAGGCCCATCTCCTCCAGGACCGCCAGCTCGATCTCCAGGAACTCGATCGGCACCCGGCGCACCGTCAGCTCCGACTCGGTCACCACGGCGGCGGCCAGCAGGCTCATCGCCTCGACCGGGTCCTCGGAGGGGGAGTAGTCGACGTCGGCGTCGATATTCGGCACACCGTGCACGGTCAGCGTGGTGGTGCCGATGCCCTCGACCCGGACGCCCAGCGCCTCCAGGAAGAAGCACAGGTCCTGGACCATGTAGTTGGAGGAGGCGTTGCGGATGACCGTCACGCCGTCGTGCCGGGCGGCGGCGAGCAGCGCGTTCTCGGTCACCGTGTCGCCGCGCTCGGTCAGGACGATCGGGCGGTCGGGGCTGACGGTGCGGTCCACCTGGGCGTGGTATTGACCCTCGGTGGCCGCGACGTCCAGGCCGAACCGGCGCAGCGCGATCATGTGCGGTTCGATGGTCCGAGTGCCGAGGTCGCAGCCGCCGGCGTACGGCAGCTTGAAGCTGTCCATGCGGTGCAGCAGCGGGCCGAGGAACATGATGATGGAGCGGGTGCGGACGGCCGCCTCGGCGTCGATCGCCGCCATCTCCAGCTCGGCCGGCGGGACGAGTTCCAGGTCGACGCCGTCGTTGATCCAGCGGGTGCGCACGCCGATGGAGTTGAGCACCTCCAGCAGGCGGTAGACCTCCTCGATCCGGGCCACCCGGCGCAGCACCGTGCGCCCCTTGTTGAGCAGTGAGGCGCACAGCAGCGCCACGCAGGCGTTCTTGCTGGTCTTGACGTCGATGGCACCGGACAGCCGGCGGCCGCCGACCACCCGCAGATGCATCGGACCCGCGTAGCCCAGCGACACGATCTCGCTGTCCAGGGCTTCACCGATCCGGGCGATCATCTCAAGGCTAATGTTCTGGTTCCCGCGCTCGATACGATTGACGGCGCTCTGGCTGGTGCCGAGCGCCTCCGCGAGCTGTGCCTGTGTCCAGCCCCGGTGTTGCCGGGCGTCACGGATGAGCTTGCCGATGCGTACGAGGTAGTCGTCTGCCATGAGGCCGAGGTTATCTCAGATATGAGATGGCGCCTCCTGGGGGGTCCGTTCGGGTGATGCCCCGTCAATGCCCCTTGGTCGTGCGGCGCCATCCGAAAGGTCCGGGCAAATCCATCGATGTCGTACGTCGTCCGGTGCTGCTGTGAGTGTGCCGCGGGCCGTGTTTGCCGCCGCCGGTGGTGATGGACCAGGAGTGCCGGTTGATGTTCAGCCGTACCCCGGGCAGGATCCGGAAGCTCTTGCGGAAAGTGAGCGGCATGGGTGCCTCCTTCGGTGGTCTTCGGGGCTGGGTGGCGCTCAACTCGGATACCCCGTAAGTGCGGAGGGATGGCAGGTGATCGGGGGCGGTCGCGCGGCCGTGTCCGGTGTGCGCCGATCCGCCCGGCGCGACGGGCTCCGCTGTGGCGGACGCCACCGGAAAACGGCGGGGCCGGGCCCGGCCGGACATGACCAGCCGGGCCCCATGTACTAGAGTTATCTCGACATCGAGATATCTGCCGAGGCGCACCGTAGCCGCCACTTCAGTAAGGCTTGCCTAACTTAGCCTGACCTTACTGAATCGGCCAAGCCGACGTGGCGGCACGATTGACGGTGGTACGCGCACATCAATGAAGGAGACTGTCGTGTCGGCGAACAGCTTCGACGCCCGCAGCACGCTGCAGGTGGGCGACGAGTCGTACGAGATCTTCCGGCTGGACAAGGTGGAGGGCTCCGCTCGCCTGCCGTACAGCCTCAAGGTCCTGCTGGAGAACCTGCTCCGCACGGAGGACGGCGCGAACATCACCGCCGACCACATCCGTGCCCTCGGCGGCTGGGACTCCCAGGCCCAGCCGTCCCAGGAGATCCAGTTCACGCCGGCTCGCGTGATCATGCAGGACTTCACCGGCGTCCCCTGCGTCGTGGACCTCGCGACCATGCGTGAGGCCGTGAAGGAGCTGGGCGGCGACCCGGCGAAGATCAACCCGCTGGCGCCGGCCGAGCTGGTCATCGACCACTCCGTCATCGCCGACAAGTTCGGCACGAACGACGCCTTCAAGCAGAACGTCGAGCTGGAGTACGGCCGCAACAAGGAGCGCTACCAGTTCCTGCGCTGGGGCCAGACCGCCTTCGACGAGTTCAAGGTCGTCCCGCCGGGCACCGGCATCGTCCACCAGGTGAACATCGAGCACCTCGCCCGCACCGTGATGGTCCGGGGCGGCCAGGCGTACCCCGACACCCTGGTCGGCACCGACTCGCACACCACCATGGTCAACGGCCTCGGCGTCCTCGGCTGGGGCGTCGGCGGCATCGAGGCCGAGGCCGCCATGCTCGGCCAGCCGGTCTCCATGCTCATCCCGCGCGTCGTCGGCTTCAAGCTCACCGGTGAGCTGCAGGCCGGTACCACCGCCACCGACCTCGTGCTCACCATCACCGAGATGCTGCGCAAGCACGGTGTGGTCGGCAAGTTCGTCGAGTTCTACGGCGAGGGCGTGTCCGCGACGAGCCTCGCCAACCGCGCCACCATCGGCAACATGTCGCCGGAGTTCGGCTCCACCGCCGCGATCTTCCCGATCGACGACGAGACCCTGAACTACCTGCGCCTGACCGGCCGCTCCGACCAGCAGGTCGCGCTCGTCGAGGCGTACGCCAAGGAGCAGGGCCTCTGGCTGGACCCGAAGGCCGAGCCGGACTTCTCCGAGAAGCTCGAGCTGGACCTGTCCACCGTCGTGCCGTCGATCGCCGGCCCGAAGCGCCCGCAGGACCGCATCGTCCTGGCCGAGGCCGCCCAGCAGTTCGCCAAGGACGTCCTGAACTACGTCGAGGCCCCCGTCGCCCAGACGCCGGCCGCCGCCGCCTCGGTGGTCGACGAGGCGAGCGCCGAGTCCTTCCCGGCCTCCGACGCCCCTGCCTACGGCCACGAGGAGAACGGCGCCGGCGCCCCGCAGCACGGCCAGGGCACCGGTTCCGTCCCGTCCAACCCGGTCCGGGTGACCGCCCCCGACGGCACCACCTACGAGCTGGACCACGGTGCGGTGACGGTCGCGGCCATCACCTCCTGCACCAACACCTCCAACCCGTACGTCATGGTCGCCGCCGCCCTGGTGGCCAAGAAGGCGGTCGAGAAGGGCCTGACCCGCAAGCCGTGGGTCAAGACCACCCTCGCCCCGGGCTCCAAGGTCGTCACCGACTACTTCGAGAAGGCGGGCCTGACCCCGTACCTCGACAAGGTCGGCTTCAACCTGGTCGGCTACGGCTGCACCACCTGCATCGGCAACTCCGGCCCGCTGCCGGAGGAGGTCTCCAAGGCCGTCAACGACCACGACCTCGCCGTCACCTCGGTCCTCTCCGGCAACCGGAACTTCGAGGGCCGCATCAACCCCGACGTCAAGATGAACTACCTGGCGTCCCCGCCGCTGGTCGTCGCGTACGCCCTCGCCGGTTCCATGAAGGTGGACATCACCCGTGAGGCGCTGGGCACCGACACCGACGGCAACCCGGTCTTCCTGAAGGACATCTGGCCCTCCGAGGCCGAGGTCAACGACGTCGTCGCCAACGCCATCGGCGAGGACATGTTCGCCAAGTCCTACAGCGACGTCTTCGCCGGCGACGCCCAGTGGCAGTCCCTCCCGGTCCCGACCGGCAACACCTTCGAGTGGGACGCCGAGTCCACCTACGTCCGCAAGCCCCCGTACTTCGAGGGCATGGGCATGGAGCCGGCCCCGGTCGAGGACATCGCCGGCGCCCGCGTGCTCGCCAAGCTGGGCGACTCGGTCACCACCGACCACATCTCCCCGGCCGGTGCCATCAAGGCCGACACCCCGGCCGGCCAGTACCTCACCGAGCACGGTGTGGAGCGTCGTGACTTCAACTCCTACGGCTCCCGCCGAGGCAACCACGAGGTCATGATCCGCGGCACGTTCGCCAACATCCGCCTGCGCAACCAGATCGCGCCGGGCACCGAGGGCGGCTACACCCGCGACTTCACCCAGGCGGACGCGCCGGTGTCGTTCATCTACGACGCCTCCCGCAACTACATCGAGCAGGGCATCCCGCTGGTCGTCCTGGCCGGCAAGGAGTACGGCTCCGGCTCGTCGCGCGACTGGGCCGCCAAGGGCACCGCGCTGCTCGGCGTCAAGGCCGTCATCGCCGAGTCCTACGAGCGCATCCACCGCTCGAACCTGATCGGCATGGGCGTTCTGCCGCTGCAGTTCCCCGAGGGCCGGACCGCCGAGTCCCTCGGCCTGACCGGCGAGGAGACCTTCTCCTTCACCGGTGTCGAGGAGCTCAACAACGGCACCACCCCGCGCACGGTGAAGGTCACCACCGACACGGGTGTGGAGTTCGACGCGGTCGTCCGCATCGACACCCCCGGTGAGGCCGACTACTACCGCAACGGCGGCATCATGCAGTACGTGCTGCGCAGCCTGATCCGCAAGTAAGCGGCACGGCACGGTGCGGACGAGGGCCGCACCCCCGGCACCGGGGGTGCGGCCCTCGCGCCGTCCGCGCTCCGCTCACTCCCCGAGGAGCGCCGAGAGGTCCGGCAGCGCCACCTCCGCCCAGATCACCTTGCCCTGCGGCGTGTACCGGGTGCCCCAGCGCTCGGTCATCTGGGAGACCAGGAACAGACCCCGGCCTCCCTCGTCGGTCGTCGCGGCGTACCGCAGATGCGGCGAGGTGCTGCTGCCGTCGGCCACCTCGCAGATCAGCACACGGTCCCGGATCAGCCGCACATGGATCGGGTCCGAGCCGTAGCGGATGGCGTTGGTGATCAGCTCGCTCAGGACCAGTTCCATGCCGAAGCCCAGCTCCGACAGGCCCCACTCCTCGAGCTTGGCGGACACCGCACCGCGCATCCCCGACACGGCGGCCGGGTCGCGCGACACGTCCCAGTCGGCGACGTTCTCCGGCGGCAGCGCCCGGGTACGCGCGATCAGCAGGGCCACGTCGTCCTTGGGGCGCTCGGGCAGCAGCTCGTCCAGCGCCGCCCGGCAGCTCTCCTCCGGCGACCGGTCGGGATGGCCCGACAGCGCCAGGCGCAACAGCTCCATGCTCACGTCCAGGTCGCGCCTGCGGTCCTCGATGAGCCCGTCGGTGTAGAGAACGAGCTGACTGCCCTCGGGCAGCTCCAGCTCGGCCGTCCGGAACGGCATGCCGCCCAGGCCCAGCGGCGGTCCGGCCGGTACGTCGGGGAAGGTGACACCGCCGTCGGGGTAGACCAGCGCGGGCGCCAGATGCCCGGCCCGCGCCATCGCGCAGCGGCGGGTCACCGGGTCGTAGATCGCGTACAGACAGGTGGCCCCGACGATCTCCGCGGCCGCCTCGGCGCGGGCCTCGTCCTGGTCGATGCGGCCGACCAGGTCGTCCAGATGGCTGAGCAGCTCGTCCGGCGGCAGGTCGAGCGTGGAGAAGTTGTGCACCGCGGTGCGCAGCCGGCCCATCGTCGCCGCCGCGTGCAGGCCGTGCCCGACCACGTCGCCCACGGCCAGCGCCACCCGGCCCCCGGGCAGCGGGATCACGTCGAACCAGTCCCCGCTCACGCCGGACTGCGCCGGAAGGTAGCGGTAGGCGACGTCGAGGGCGCTCTGCTCGGGCAGCGCCCGCGGCAGCAGGCTGCGCTGCAGGGTGACCGCGAGGGCGTGCTCACGGGTGTACCGGCGGGCGTTGTCGATGCTCACCGCGGCCCGGGCCACCAGCTCGTCCGCCAGGGACAGCTCCTCCTCGTCGAAGGGCTCCTGTTTGGAACGGTAGAAGTTGGCCATGCCGAGGACGACACCGCGCGCCTGGATCGGGGCGGCGATGAGCGAGTGGATGCCGTACTCCAGTATTCGCTGGGTGCGGGAGGGGTCCTGGGCCTGCCAGCCCGGGGCGCTCGCCAGATTGGGCACCAGCTCGGAGCGACCGGCGTTGTAACCGCGCGCCTGGGGGGTGGAGGGCAGGAAGTCGATCAGCCGGCCCTTCTCGTAGAGCGGGTGGTCGTCCCGGATGCCGCTCACGGTGACCCGCCGGATGTCCGTGGCGGTCGGGGCGGGCTCCTCCCCGTGCAGGACGTTGTCGGCCAGGTCCACGGTGACGAAGTCCGCGAAGCGGGGGACGGCGACCGCGGCCAGCTCGTCGGCCGTGCGGACCACGTCGAGGGTGGTGCCGACGCCCAGGCCCGCGTCGTACAGCAGCTCCAGCCGCTCCCGGGTCACCTCGGCCCTGCCGGACACCGCCTGGAGCTCGGTGGAGTCGCGCAGCGTCACCACGGTGCCGCCGCAGGCGCCGGCGCCGTCGGTGGGCCGCTGGTTGACCACCAGCAGCCGCCCGCCGGCGAAGTGCACCTCGTCGCTCGCCTCGCGCCCGGAGCCGAGCAGTTCCACCGTGTCCGGCTCCAGGTGCGACAGCTCCCGCACATTGCGTCCTTCGGCCTGCGGGGGCAGCTCCAGCAGCCGCCTGGCCTCGTCGTTGGCCAGCAGCATCCGCCCGTCGTGGCCGACGATGAGCACGCCCTCCCGTACCGAGTGCAGCACCGTGTCGTGGTGCTCGTACATGCTGGTCATCTCTTCCGGGGCCAGGCTGTGGGTCTGCCGCCGCAGCCGCCGGCCCACCAGGGCCGTCCCGCCGGTCGACAGCACGAGCGCGCCGGCCCCGGCGGCCAGGATGATCGGCAGCTGCCGGTCGACCTGGCTGGTGACGTTCTTGACCTTCAGGCCGGCGGAGACCAGGGCGTTCACCTTGCCGTCGTGGTCCCGGATGGGCACGGTCGCCTGCACCTCGTGGCCCAGTGGGCCGTGCACGCTCTCGGTGTAGACCCGGCCGGCCAGCGGGGGGCCTATCCGCCCCACGAACCGCTTGCCGATCCGGTCCGGTATCGGATGGGTGTAGCGGATGCCCTTGGTGTCCATGACCACGATGAAGTCGACGCCCGCGGTCTTGCGCCCCGCCTCGGTGAGCGGCTGGAGGACCTTCGAGGGGTCGGGGCTGTTCAGTGCCTGCTGGACGCCAGGCGAGTGGGCGAAGGTCTGCGCGACGGCTATGGAACGGCGCTTGGCCTCCGTGGTGGTGTCCCGCTCCGACTGCAGCACGAGGGCGATGACGGCGCAGGCCACGAGGAGGACCACCAGGACCACCTGCAGGAGGAAGACCTGTCCGGCGACACTGCGTGGGCTTCTGCCGACCATCGAGCGCCAAGACAGGCGCCTGAATCGGCCGAATTGGTCCGACATGCGACATTTCTAGCACTGGGTGATTGACGATGGCTACGTCCGTCCCGAGCCGTGGACGCCCCGGCCCCTCCTGCCTCGTGCGCCCCACGCCTTCTCACCAGTGCCGTGTCACAGGTGTGGCGGCAGGCGTTTACAGCGGGTGCCGGGCGCGCTAACTTCACAGACCAGGGGTGGGAGCGCTCCCACATAAGGATCGGTCCCGGCGGACCGGAACCCGCCGTGGCCGGGCCGGGTCCGCTCCCACCCCGTCCCGCCCTTCCCTTTTCCGCCCGCCCCGTTCCCGTCCGGCCGTACGGCCCCGGACACAGTCGGAGGTGTACGTGTCATGTCTGCGCCAATCACCGCGCCCGGTCTCCCGAGGGGCCCGCGATTACCTCACCCCACCCGCGGCAGAGGCCTGTTCCTGGTGGTCCTCGCCCTGCTGACCACTCTCCCCGCCCTCGGCCTGATGCTCGCCGCGGGCATCCCGGCCGCCGCCCACGGCACCCCCATGAAGCCGGGCAGCCGTACCTTCCTGTGCTGGCGGGACGGGCTCACCGAAACCGGTGAGATCAAGCCCGTGAACCCGGCCTGCAGGGCGGCCCAGCAGGCCGGCGGCACCACCCCCTTCTACAACTGGTTCTCGGTGCTCCGCTCGGACGGCGCCGGCCGCACCCGCGGCTTCGTGCCGGACGGGCGGCTCTGCAGCGGCGGCAACCCCGACTTCACCGGGTTCGACCTGGCCCGCGACGACTGGCCGGTGACCCATCTGACCGCCGGCGCCACGGTCGACTTCTCCTACAACGCCTGGGCCGCCCACCCCGGCTGGTTCCACGTGTACGTCACGAAGGACGGCTACGACCCGGCCGAGCCGCTCACCTGGTCCGCGATGGAGGACCAGCCGTTCCTCACCGTCGACCACCCGCCGCTGAACGGCACGCCCGGCACGGTCGACGCCGACTACTCCTGGTCGGGCAGGCTGCCGGCCGGGAAGACGGGCCGCCACATCGTCTACATGGTGTGGCAGCGTTCGGACAGCGCGGAGACCTTCTACTCCTGCTCCGACGTCGTCTTCGACGGCGGCGACGGGGAGGTCACCGGCATCCACGACCCGGGCGGCCCCGCCGAGCCCCCGCCCGGCGCCTGCACCGCGAGCCGCAGGACCACCGGTACCTGGTCCGGCGGGCATCAGTCCGAGGTGACCGTGACCAACACCGGGACCGTGCCGATGCTCGGCTGGATGGTCGACTGGACCCTGCCCGCCGGCCAGTCGGTGGCCGGTCTCTGGAACGGCGACGCCACCTACACCGGGCAGGACGTGATGGTGCACAACGCCGATTGGAACGGCTCCCTGAGTCCGGGGCGGAGCACGACGTTCGGCTATGTGGTCCGGGGCTCCGGCGCCGACGACTCCGCCGGCCTTCCCTGCCGGGTCGGCTGAGCCGCTCTGGGCGGACCCGGTGAAGTGACGCACCGGGTCCGCGAGCCGGGCAGGTGAGGGGGGTTCGGTCCCTGTCCGGGTGGTGCTGGCTTGTGGCGGCCGGGCTGTGGGCAGGCCTCGACCGAGTGGAGCGCGACAACGTTGTCGTATGGTCCGTACAAGACTCTACCGCGTCAACGGACAACGATGTCAACCCACTTGGGGTAGCCCGGCCGGGTGGCAGCGGAGTGTGCCCGTGGGGGAGCACGCGGTCTTCCGTGTCACCGGTGGAGCGCGTTACTGTCCCTGCGGCTTGTGCGACCTGTGGTGCGCGACCCGTCCATCCCGAGGAAGGGCCGCGTCATGCGTTTCCGTTCCACGTCCCTGCTGCTGGCCGCGGTGCTCGCGACCGGCGGGGCCACCCCCGCCCTCGCGGCGACCGCAGCACCCCCCGAACTCGTCAAGGACCCTACCCCGTACGTCGATCCGCTGATCGGTACCAGGAACGGCGGCAACGTCTTCCCGGGCGCCGTGGTGCCGTTCGGCATGCTCTCCTGGAGCCCGGAGAACACCAGAGGCGACGCCACCCGCACCGCCGCGCCCGGCGGCTACCAGTACGACGCCACCCGCATCCGGGGCTTCAGCCTGACCCACATGTCCGGCACCGGCTGCGCGGGCGGCAGTGGTGACATCCCGTTCTTCCCGTACGCGGGCGAGGTCACCTCCTCCCCGGCGAGTGACACCAAGGACGCCGTCTACGCCTCGGACTTCCGGCACTCCGACGAGAGCGCCGGGCCCGGGCACTACAAGGTGGACCTGGCCTCCGGCGTCACCGCCGACCTCACGGCGACCGCCCGCACGGGCTCGGCCCGCTTCACCTACCCCGCGGACAAGCCCGCCTCGCTGCTCGTCCGCACCGCCAACTCCGAGCTGGGCTCCGAGAATTCCTCGGTCACGATCGACCCGGCGACCCGTACCGTCTCCGGCTCCGTCACCTCCGGCGACTTCTGCGGCTACCTCGACCCGGAGGGGCAGCGCTCCTACTACACCCTGTACTTCACCGCCCGCTTCGACCGCGCCTTCAAGGCCACCGGCACCTGGCAGGACGACAAGCTCCAGGCCGGCTCCACCCGGGCCACCGGCGGCACCGGCGGCTTCTCGCACGGCGGCCGGCCCGTGGCGGGCAAGGGCGCCGGCGGGTACGTCGAGTTCGCGCCCGGCACCGGACCGGTGAACGCCAAGGTCGGCATCTCCTACGTCAGTCAGGCGGCCGCCGCGGCCAACCTCAAGGCGGAGAACCCCCCGAAGCGGTCCTTCGACGCGGTCGCGGACGCGGCCCGCCGCGCCTGGCGCGACCGGCTCGGCGCCGTCCGGGTCGGCGGCGGCACGGACGCCGAACGCACCACCTTCTACACCGCCCTCTACCACGCCCTGCTGCACCCGAACGTCATCAGTGACGCCGACGGCCGCTACCGGGGCTCCGACGGCAAGGTGCACAGGACCGGCCGCGGCCACCGCGCCCAGTACGGCACCTTCTCCGGCTGGGACGTCTACCGCGACCAGGTGCAACTGCTGACCCTGCTCGACCCGGACACGGGCTCCGACATCGCCCAGTCGCTGTACGAACTCGCCCGGCAGAACGGCGGCGTCTGGGACCGCTGGCTGCACGGCGCGAGCGGCACCCACGTCATGAACGGTGACCCCGCGCCCACCGCCCTGGCCGGCATCCGCGCGTTCGGCGGCACCGGCTTCGACCTCGAGGGCGCCCTGGACTCGCTGGTGAAGGCGGCGACCGTGCCCACGGCACAGGACCTGTCGGCGGCCGGCAAGCCGGTGCTGTCGGTGGGCCAGCGCCCGTCGCTCGACAAGTACCTGAAGCTGCACTACATGCCGAGCGTCTCCAACGCCTGGGGCGGCGCCGCCGAGACCCTGGAGATGTCCACCGCGGACTTCTCCCTCGCCCAACTGGCCGCCGCGGCGGGGGAGAAGGAGACGGCCGGCACCTTCGCCCGCCGGGCCCAGTGGTGGCAGAACAACTTCAATCTCGCGGCCGACCAGGGCGGTGGCTACATCGCGAACCGCAAGGCCGACGGGAGCTGGGTCACCGGCTTCACGCCGGACACCGGCAACGGCTTCGTGGAGGGCTCGGCCGCCCAGTACACCTGGATGGTCCAGCACAACCCGGCCGGGCTCTTCGCGGCGATGGGCGGCACCGGCAAGGCGCTCGCCCGGCTCGACACCTTCTTCCACAACGCCGACGGGAGCTGGGCCCTGAGCGGCAAGGGCGGCGCCAAGTCCGAACTGGACAACGAACCGTCCATCAACGTGCCCTACCTGTACGACTACGCCGGAGCCCCGTACAAGGCGCAGGAGACCGTCCGGGCGGCGATGAGCCGGCTCTGGTCGACCGAGCCGGGCGGCATCCCCGGCAACGACGACCTCGGCGCCATGTCGTCCTGGTATGTCTTCTCCGCGCTCGGCATGTACCCGCAGGTGCCCTCCCGTGCCGAACTCGTCCTGGCCTCACCGCTGTTCGAGCGGGTGGAGATAGCCCGCCCGCACGGCAACGACATCTCCGTCCGGGCCACCGGAGCGGCGGCCGACGCCCCGTACGTCCAGTCCCTGAAGGTCGACGGCCGCGACAGTGACCGCCCTTGGCTGCCCGCCTCGTTCGTCCGTGACGGCGGCCGGCTGGACTACACCCTGTCCGCCACCCCGAACCGCACCTGGGGCGCGTCCTCGCCGCCGCCGTCCTTCCGGGAGGGCGAGCAGCCCTACCAGATCGGCGTCGGCCCCACCACCGCCACGGTCGCACCCGGTGACAGCACGAGCATCGGCATCCGCGCGCTGGCGCTGAGCGGCGGCACCGGACCCGAGGTGCGCTTCCGGGTCCAGGCCCCGGCCGGTGTCACGGCCACGCCCGCCGAGGGCACGGTCACCGACGGCGCCCGGCAGATCACCCTGGCCGCGGCGAAGGACGCCACCCAGGGCTTCTACGACGTCAAGGTCACGGTGACCTCCGGCGACACCTCCTACGACCAGCCGGTCTCCCTGACCGTGGCCGCTCCCGGCACCCTGCTGGCCGCCTACGACAGCACCGGGGTCTCGGACGACGCGGGCGACCACGACGAGGCCGACTACGACGGCGGCGGCTGGAGCTACTCCCGCCAGGCCCTCGCCGCGGCCGGTCTGACCCCGGGCGGCCACGGCACGGTGGACGGTCTCGCCTTCACCTGGCCGGGCTCGCCCGCCGGCCGCCCGGACAACGCCTCGGCCTCCGGCCAGACGATCGAACTCGCCGAGCCCGCGGCCCGGTTGTCCTTCATCGGCAGCGCCGTCAACGGCAACCAGCAGACCAAGGCCACCGTCACCTACACCGACGGCACCACCGGCACCGTCGACCTCGCCTTCACCGACTGGACCGTCGGCGGCGGGGGCGGCACCGTGGCCTACGGCAACGAGGTGGTCGCGAAGGCGGCGTACCGCAATGTCGCGGGCGCCGACAAGGACCCGGTGGCGACCTACGTGTTCGCCACGAAGCCCGTCGCGGCCCCGGACGGCAAGGCCGTCCGCAGCGTGACCCTCCCGAACGACACCGATCTGCACCTCTTCACCCTCGCCACCGGCTGAGCGCGCACACGAAGAGGGGGCGGACCCGGCCGGGTCCGCCCCCTCGCTGATGCGCCGGTCAGCCCAGCAGCTCCACCTCCGCCAGCGTCGCCTCACCGTCGAGCACCAGGCGGTACTTCGCGTAGGTGCCCGGGGCGGCGATGGTGAACGCCCTGGTCTGCCGGTCCCAGCGGAACGATTCGCCGGAGCGGTGGTCCAGGGTCTTCCAGGCCGTGCCGTCCGCGGAACCCTGCAGGCTCCAGCCGGCCGGTGCCTTCGTGTGGTCCGCCGCCGAGGTCAGCGTGTATTGGACCGGCTTGGCGCCGTCGGCGGCCGGCAGGTCCACCGTGGTGACCGTCGCGCTCGTCGCCGACGTGTTGTCGAACAGGGCGCCGTCGCCCTTCAGCACGTCCGCGCGGGGCGCCGGCACCTTGTCGTCCTGGGTGACGGAGACCGGCGCCGCCTTCGCGCCGGTGCCCCACGTCGAGGGCCTGGACCCCATGAAGAACTCCAGCTCCCCGCCCTTGGACAGCAGCGAGTGGGGGAGCGAGGTGGACGTCCAGGGGCTGCCGTTCACCTTCACGCCCTGCACGTACACGTTCTTCGCGCTGTTGTGCGGTGCCTTGATCACCAGGTCGCGGCCGTTCTCCAGGTGCACGGTCGCCTTCTTGAACAGCGGGGAGCCGATGGCGTACTCGTCGCCGCCCATGACCAGCGGGTAGAAGCCGAGCGAGGAGAAGAGGTACCAGGCCGACTGCTCGCCGTTGTCCTCGTCGCCGTGGTAGCCCTGGCCGATCTCGCTGCCCGTGTAGAGCCGGGACAGCGCCTCGCGCACGTGTCCCTGCGCCTTCCAGGGCTCACCGGCCGCGTCGTACATGTAGATGACGTGGTGGGCGACCTGGTTGGAGTGGCCGTACATGCCCATCCGGACGTCCCGCGCCTCGGTCATCTCGTGGATGACACCGCCGTAGGAGCCGACGTAGTCCGGGGAGGCCGTCTCGGGCGTGGCGAAGTACTCGTCGAGCTTGTCGGCGAGGCCCTGCCGGCCGCCGTACAGGTTGGCCAGGCCCCGGCTGTCCTGCGGGGCGGTGAAGGCGTAGCCCCAGCCGTTGGTCTCCGTGTAGTCGTAGCCCCACACGCGCGGGTCGTACTTCGAGGAGTCCACGCGCCAGTCGCCCTTGGCGTCCCGGCCCTGGAAGAAGCCGGCCTTGGAGTCGAAGAGGTTCACGTAGTCCCGGGCGCGGTTGAGGAAGTACTGCGACTCCTCCTTGTACCGCTTCTCGCCCGTCTTCTTGTAGAGGGCCTCGCCCATCCTGGCGATGCCGTAGTCGTTGACGTAGCCCTCCATCGCCCAGGACAGGCCCTCGTGCGTGTCGGTGCTGGTGTAGCCGAGGAACGGCGAGGTGCTCATGCCCTTGCGGCCCACGCCCGAGGACGGCGGGACGACCGTGGCGTTCTTGACCGCCGCGTCGTACGCCGCCTTCGCGTCGAACTTCACGCCCTTGACGTACGCGTCGGCGAACGCGACGTCCGAGGAGGTGCCGGTCATCAGGTCCGCGTAGCCGGGGGAGGACCAGCGGGAGGTCCAGCCGCCGTCCTTGTACTGCTGCACGAACCCGTCGACCATCTCACCCGCCTGCGACGGGGTCAGGAACGAGTACGCGGGCCAGGTGGTCCGGTACGTGTCCCAGAAGCCGTTGTTGACGTACACCTTGCCGTCGACGATCTTCGCCCCGGTGTGCGTCGGGGAGTCCGGGCCCGGCATGGGGGAGAAGGGCGAGGCGTACTGGTCCTTGCCGCCGACCTTCTCGAAGCCCGAGTTCGGGTACAGGTACAGCCGGTACATGCTGGAGTACAGGGTGGTCAGCTGGTCCGGGGTCGCGCCCTCCACCTCGACCTTGCCGAGCAGCTTGTCCCAGGCCCGCTGGGCCCGCTCCTTCACCGTGCCGAAGGAGGTGCCGTCCGGGATCTCCTGCGCCAGGTTGTCCTTCGCCTGGTCCACGCTGATCAGCGAGGTCGCGAGCCGCAGAGTGACCGTGTGGTCGGCGCCCGCGTCGAAACGCAGAAAGCCCTTCACCCCGCTGGAGTCGCCGCCGGACACCGGCTTGTCGAACCGGCCGTACACGAACAGCCGGGTCGCGCCCGTGGACAGGCCCGACTTCACGTCCGAGTAGCCGGTGACGACGCCGTGCTCCTTGTCCAGGGTCAGCCCCGCCTGCTCGGTCACGTTGTCGAACACCACGCTCGCGTCATCACCCGGGTAGGTGAAGCGCAGTGCGGCCGCGTGGTCGGTCGGGGCTATCTCCGCCTTCAGGCCGTTCTCGAACCGGACGCCGTAGTAGTACGGCCGCGCGGTCTCGTTCTCGTGCCGGAAGGCCAGCTCGCGCGCCGCACGGCCGGTGTCCGGGGCGCCGGAGGCGGCCGACGGCATGAGCTGGAAGGTCTGCCGGTCGCCCATCCAGGGGCTCGGCTCATGGCTCGCGCTGAACGCCTGGATCGTCGGCAGGTTGTCGCCGTTGTTCGCATGTGCGTACTCGTAGAGCCAGCTCAGCGAAGACGCGTTGGTGACCGGCGTCCAGAAGTTGAAGCCGTGCGGGACGGCCGTCGCCGGGAAGTTGTTGCCGCGCGAGAAGCTGCCGCTGGAGTTGGTGCCGCGGGTGGTCAGCGCGTAGTCCGACAGGTGCGCCTTCGGCTTCTCGGGCGCCACCGGCTTCAGGGCGATGTCGTCCATCCAGCCGCGGAACTTCGCCGGGCCGTCCGGCGAGTCGTACGCCACCAGTATCCGGTCCACCGTCTTGCCGGCCGCCACCGAGCCGATCCGGGAGGCCACGTCGTTCCACTGGTTGACGTAGAGCGCCTTCGACGCGCCCTGGCCGCGCGGTGTCAGCGCGAAGCCGTGCTGGTCGGTGGCGCCGAGGCCGCTGAGGTAGGTGCCGTCGGTGAAGGCGAGGTCGACGGAGACGTTGGTGGCGTCGTAGTCGCGGTCGCCGTCGGCCATCGACGGGAAGACGCGGTAGGACAGCCGGGTGTCGCCGCCGACCTTCACGTTCACGTCGAAGATCTTGTTGTACGAGTACGCCCGCCCGTCCGCCGTGTGCCGTCCGGCGTAGCGCAGGGCACGCTTTCCGGTGAATCCGGCGCCGGCCTTGGCCGTGGGCGAGCCGATCGGTCCCTTGTCGACCAGGGACAGCATGTCCTGGGGCACCGTGGTGTCCCCGCCGCCGGTGGAGAACTGCACGTCGGCGAGTTGCAGGATGCCCGAGGCGCCGTTGTTCGCGGTCACGTCGAGCCGGAAGTGCTGGTACTCGGCGGGCTCGGCCAGATCGAACGATTTCGTCTGGAACCGCTCCTTGAAGCTCTCACCCGAGCGGGTGTCGAGCGTCTTCCAGTCCTTGCCGTCCGCCGAACCCTGGAGCGTCCAGTCCTTCGGGTCGCGCTCGGCGTAGTCGTTGGCCGAAGTGAGCGCGTACGTCACCAGCTTGACCGGCTTGTCCAGGTCGAGCTCCACCCAGCCGGTGCGCTGGAAGGCCAGCCACTTGGTGCCGGGCTCGCCGTCGACGAGGTTCTCCTTCACCTCGCCCGCGCCCGCGTTCTCGTCGCTGGCCCGGACCTCGGTCACATGGTCGTCGACGTTGCCCGGGATGCCCGTGCTGTAGCCGCCGTCCACGCCCGAGGCGCGTTTGCCCCCATCCGCCCCTGTGTCCACGGTGTTCAGCCAGTCCGGCGCCGGATCGCCCGCCTCGAACGAGGATGCGAACTCCCGGTCGGCGGCCGGTGCCTTCGCCGGCAGGGCGACCGCCGCGCCCTGGGTGCCGACGGCCATGACAAAGGCGGCCGTGAGCACGACCGCCGGACCGTTTCTGAGTCGACTTCTGCGCTGCATCTACAGCTTCCCCTCCTGCGCTCACTTCGGACAACGTTGTCAGCTCGACGCGCAGGAACCAGTAGGTGGTCAAGTGGCCGGTGATGTCAAGGGTGTTGAGCGTGGCATTCAGGGTCTTATGTCGCGACTTTTTCCAGCACGGCGCCCACAGGCGCTTCATATTTCCGCGAGGTCTCAAGTCGGAAAAGACCCATCGCGAACCTTGCATTCGATCTTGCTCCGCTGGCGGGAAGTGGACTATACCTGTCGACGTTTCCCGCATGACCCTGCACTACCCGACAGCGGTGCCGGGGAGGATCCGGTTCACCGCCTGAGTCCTGGAGAAGGCGAGGACTTGAGCATGGGATCCACTGCGCACCACGGTGGCGAGGGTGTCGGCCGCCGCGATCTGATCAAGCGGTCCGCGGCGCTCGGCCTGGTGGCCGCCCCCGGAATGGGTCTGCTCTCCGCCTGCGCGAGCAGCGGCGGCGACGGACAGGACAAGGCGAAGGCCGGCAAGAAGACCGCGAAGAACCCGCTCGGCGTCAACGACGGCGCGAAGATGGAGTTCGTCCTCTTCGACGGCGGCTTCGGCAAGGAGTACGCCCAGGACGCGGTGAAGATCTACCAGAAGGACTTCCCCAAGGCCACGGTGAAGTTCGCCGCCACCCAGAAGATCCAGTCCACCCTGCAGCCCCGCTTCAACCAGGGCAACCCGCCGGACCTCATCGACAACTCCGGTGCCGAGCAGATGGACATGGGCGTGCTCGTCGGCAAGAACCAGCTCGCCGACCTCACCCCGCTGCTGGACGCGCCGTCGTTCGACGACCCGGGCAAGAAGGTCCGCGACACGCTGCGCCCGGGCATCGTGGAGATGGGCCAGTTCGACGGCGACAAGGTCTGGATCCTGTACTACGCCTACACGGTGTACGGCGTCTGGTACTCGCAGAAGGCCCTGGACTCGCTCGACGAGAAGTACCCGGAGACCTGGGACGAGATGCTCAAGGTCTGCGAGAAGGCCAAGAAGAAGGGCATGGCGGGCTGGACGTACGCGGGCAAGTACCCGTACTACCTGCCCTTCTCGCTGTACCCGATGATCGGCAAGGTCGGCGGCCGCGAGGTGCTGGACGCCATCGACAACCTGGAGCCGAACGCCTGGAAGCACCCGGCCGTCAAGGCCTGCTTCGAGGCCTACTACGAGCTCTACAAGAAGGGCTACGTCCTCAGGGGCACCCCGGGCCTGGACCACATCCAGTCGCAGACGGCGTGGGCCAAGGGCAAGGCGCTGTTCATCCCGAACGGCTCCTGGGTGGAGAACGAGTCGGCCAACGTCATCCCGGCCGACTTCAACCTCGCGGTCTCCGCGCCCACCGGCCTCGACGGCTCCGACAAGATGCCGTTCGGCACCATCTGGGCCTCCGGCGGCGAGCCCTTCGTCGTGCCGGCCAAGGCGGCGAACTCCGAGGGCGGCATGGAGCAGCTGCGCATCATGCTCTCCGAGGCCTCCTCGAAGAACTTCACCGCCAAGGTGAAGTCGCTGACCGCCTTCAACGGCGGCACCGACGGCATCACCCTCACCCCGGGCCTGAAGTCGGGTGTGGCGGCGCTGGACAAGGCCGGAGCCAACGTGGTGAATCCGCGGCTGCAGGACTGGTACGTGCAGCTCCAGAAGGAGAAGATCGGTGTGGCCGGGCTCGGCGAGATGATGGCCGGCCGCCTCACCCCGGCGGAGGCCATCAAGAAGATCCAGGGCTTCGCCGACGAGGCCGCGAAGGACACGTCGATCAAGCACTACAAGCACCAGTAGGCCCGAAGTGAGGGCCCGTCACCAGCGGCAGCACCTGACCGGAGATCGGGGTCGGCAGTAATGCAGCACGGCAAGTACCGGTTCATCGTGGGGTTCCTCGCGGCACCCCTCGGGCTCTACGCGCTTTTCGTCGTATGGCCCTTCATCCAGTCCATCTACTATTCGTTCACGGACTGGACCGGACTGAGTCCCGAATTCAAGATGGTCGGCTTCGACAACTACCGGAGGATGTTCGACGACGACATCTTCTGGAAGTCGTTGCAGCACAGCCTGCTGTTCGCGCTGGTCCTGCCGCTGGTGACGATCGCTCTGGCGCTGTTCTTCGCCTTCATGATCAATGTGGGCGGACGGCGCCGGAGGGGCGGCCCGGTGATCTCCGGTGTCCGCGGCTCGGGGTTCTACAAAATCGTCTACTTCTTCCCGCAAGTGCTGTCGATCGCGATCGTCGCGCTGCTGTTCGCCTTCGCCTACAACCCGGACAGCGGCGCCATCAACTCCTTCCTGCGCGGAATCGGTCTGGACAGCGTGCAGCCCCTGTGGCTGGGCGATCCGGGCCTCGCCCTGTGGTGTGTGATGGCCGTGCTCGTGTGGTCCACGGTCGGCTTCTTCGTGGTGCTGTTCTCGGCGGGCATGGCGTCGATCCCGGCCGAGATGTACGAGGCGGCCCTGCTCGACGGGGCGAGCCGCTTCACCACGTTCTTCCGCATCACCCTGCCGCTGCTGTGGGACACGGTGCAGTCCGGCTGGGTCTACATGGGCATCCTCGCGCTCGGCGCCGAGTCCTTCGCGGTCGTCCAGATCATGACGACCGGGCCGGGCGGTCCCGACTACTCGACCACCGTGATGGTCCTGTACGTGTACCAGAAGGCGTTCCGGGACGGTCAGGCCGCCTACGCCACCACCATCGGCGTCGCCCTCCTCGTGGTCACGCTCGCCTTCGCGGCGGTCGTGATGCGGCTGGGCCGTCGCGAGCGGCTGGAGTACTGAAGCGATGAAGACGACCGAGACCCCCGCCCCGCTGCCGGCCGAGTCCGGCGCGACCGTATCGAAGGTCGACGTGGCGCCGGCGCGGCCGGCCGTGGAGAAGAGGGAGGGCTCCGTCCTCAACGTCTTCTCCCACGGCATGCTGGTCCTGTGGGCGATCATGGTGGTCCTGCCGCTGCTGTGGGCGGTGATGACGTCCTTCAAGGACGACGCCTCCATCTTCGGCTCGCCCTGGTCGCTGCCGGACCGGCTGCACTTCGACAACTGGTCGAGGGCCTGGACCCAGGCCAACATGAGCGACTACTTCCTGAACACGATCCTGGTGGTCGGCGGTTCGCTCGTCGGCACACTGGTGCTCGGTTCCATGGCGGCCTACGTCCTGGCCCGCTTCGACTTCCCCGGCAACCGCTTCATCTACTTCCTGTTCATCGGCGGCATGAGCTTCCCGATCATGCTGGCGCTGGTCCCGCTGTTCTACGTGGTGAACAACATGGGCCTGCTGAACACCATCCACGGCCTGATCCTGGTCTACATCGCGTACTCGCTGCCGTTCACGGTGTTCTTCCTGACCGCCTTCTTCCGCACGCTGCCCACCTCGGTGGCGGAAGCGGCCTTCGTGGACGGCGCCTCGCACACGCGTACGTTCTTCCAGATCATGCTGCCGATGGCCAAGCCGGGCCTGATCAGCGTCGGCATCTTCAACTTCCTCGGCCAGTGGAACCAGTACATGCTGCCCACGGTCCTCAACACCGACCCCGACAAGCGCGTCCTCACCCAGGGCCTGGTCCAGCTCGCGGTCAGCCAGGGCTACAAGGGCGACTGGTCCGGCCTGTTCGCCGGCCTGGTGATGGCGATGCTGCCGGTCCTGGCGGCGTACATCGTCTTCCAGCGCCAGGTGGTGGCGGGACTGACCGCGGGGGCCCTGAAGTAGCGGCAGCCCCGCCGACGGCCCGGGCGTCCCCCACGGGGCGCCCGGGCCCGTCCCTGTCCGCGACCGTCCCGACGGCTCCCGCGTCCGCCCGCCGGGCCCCGTCGCACCGGGCGGCCCGTGCCCGCCGCCGCCCCGCGTTCTTCGCACTCGCGATTCGCACCGCCGTCCCGAGCCCCGGTCCCGCTCCGGGGCACGGCCAGGTCACGGCGAGGTCTCCGCATTCCGCGGCTGAACGATGCGCCGGGACCCGCCCCGGCCGAGCACCGCCCGCTCCGGCCCCCTTCCGGGATGTCCGCCTCGGCGCCCTTCCGCCCTGCTCGCGGGTGGCCTGTACATGTCCCCGGGGTGTCCTGGGCGGAACGGTGAAAGCGAGAGCGATTTCCGTCAAGGACTTGACTCAAGTAACCCGTACAGCCGAGCTTGGAGTTCACAACTTGTAAGTGGCCCGGTTCCGCGGATGTGACCTGGGCCACGGGCGGCACTGGGGCCGCCCGGCCGATGGCGGGAGTGGATGGGTCGATGGAGACTCCGGGGTCGCAGTCGTCGCTGCACCGAGCCAACCTGGAGCGGGTCGTGCGGGCAGTACGGCTTGCCGGGTCGCTCACGCAGGCGGAGATCGCACGGACGACCGGCCTGTCCGCCGCGACGGTCTCGAACATCGTGCGGGAGCTGAAGGACGGCGGAACCGTCGAGGTCACGCCCACGTCTGCGGGCGGGCGGCGGGCCCGCAGCGTCTCGCTGAGCGGGGACGCCGGCATCGTGATCGGCGTGGACTTCGGGCACACGCACCTGCGCGTCGCGATCGGGAACCTCGCGCACCAGGTGCTGGCCGAGGAGTCCGAGCCGCTGGACGTGGACGCCTCCTCCTCGCAGGGCTTCGACCGGGCCGAGGAGCTGGTCAACCGGCTGATCGCGGCCACCGGCGTGGACCGGACCAAGGTGGCCGGCGTGGGGCTCGGTGTGCCCGGCCCGATCGACGTGGAGTCGGGGACCCTGGGGTCCACCGCGATCCTGCCGGGCTGGACCGGCACCAGGCCCGCCGAGGAGCTGCGCGAGCGGCTCGGCGTGCCCGTGCACGTGGACAACGACGCCAACCTCGGCGCGCTCGGCGAGCTGGTCTGGGGCAGCGGCAAGGGTGTCCGCGACCTGGCGTACATCAAGGTCGCCAGCGGTGTCGGCGCCGGTCTCGTGATCAACGGGAAGATCTATCGCGGCCCGGGCGGCACGGCTGGCGAAATAGGACATATTACACTCGACGAATCCGGCCCGGTCTGCCGATGCGGAAACCGTGGCTGCCTGGAGACCTTCACGGCCGCGCGCTACGTGCTTCCGTTGCTCCAGCCCAGCCACGGCACCGATCTGACCATGGAAGGCGTCGTTCGGCTGGCCAGGGACGGAGACCCGGGCTGTCGTCGGGTGATCGCCGACGTCGGCCGCCACATCGGCAGTGGAGTGGCCAATCTCTGCAATCTGCTGAACCCGAGCCGGGTGGTCCTCGGTGGTGATCTCGCCGAGGCCGGAGAGCTCGTTCTCGGGCCCATCAGGGAGTCCGTCGGCCGCTACGCGATCCCCAGCGCGGCGCGCCAACTGTCCGTTCTTCCCGGGGCACTTGGGGGCCGTGCGGAGGTGCTCGGAGCGCTCGCTCTCGCACTCAGCGAGATGGGCGATTCGACCCTTCTGGACGGATCTGTCGCGGGTGCGCTCGCGGCGGCCACCCCTGCCTTCACTTAGAGAACGGATGGCACCGTTGCCATCTCGTTAAGGATTTACTTCTTGACGTCGCACGTGTGGCCGAGTTGACTTCCAGCCACCTCGGCCGCAACGACGCGGCCTCGTCAGGGAGGTTTACAGAGTGAACACGCGTATGCGTCGTGCCGCCGTTGCCGTTGCCGCTGGTGCGATGGCCGTCTCGCTGGCCGCCTGTGGCAGTGCCAAGGAGTCCAAGGGAGACGACAGCTCTTCGGCGTCCGCCAAGAAGGGCGACAACATCAAGGTCGGTCTCCTGCTTCCGGAGAACAAGACCGCCCGCTACGAGAAGTTCGACAAGCCCCTGATCACGAAGAAGATCCAGGAGCTGACGAACAACAAGGCGGAGATCCAGTACAACAACGCCCGTCAGGACGCGAACCTGCAGGCCCAGCAGGTCGACACCATGATCACCAACAAGGTGGACGTGCTGATCGTCGACGCGGTCGACGCCAAGGCGATCCAGAACTCGGTCCAGAAGGCCAAGGACGCCGGCATCAAGGTCGTCGCGTACGACCGCCTGGCCGAGGGCCCGATCAGCGCCTACACCTCGTTCGACAACGAAGAGGTCGGCAAGACCCAGGGTGAGGCCCTGCTGAAGGCGCTGGGCAGCAAGGCCACCAAGTCCTCCAAGATCGTCATGGTCAACGGCTCGGTCACCGACCCGAACGCCGCCCAGTTCAAGAAGGGCGCGCACTCCGTCCTCGACGGCAAGGTCACCATCGCCAAGGAGTACGACACCAAGGAGTGGTCGCCGGACAACGCCAACTCCGAGATGGAGGCGGCGATCTCCTCGGTCGGCAAGGGCAAGATCGCGGGTGTCTACTCCGCCAACGACGGCATGGCCGGCGGTATCATCACCGCTCTGAAGGCCGCGGGCATCTCCGTCCCGGTCACCGGCCAGGACGCCGAGCTGGCCGGTGTGCAGCGCATCGTCTCCGGTGAGCAGTACATGAGCGTCTACAAGCCGTACGCCCCCGAGGCCGAGGCCGCCGCCGAGATGGCCGTCGCCCTCGCCAAGGGCGAGAGCCTGGACTCGGTCGCCAAGGACAAGGTCTCCTCCGGCTCCGTCAAGGACGTCCCCTCGGTGCTCGTCCCGGTCACCGCGCTGACCAAGGACAACATCAACGACACCGTCATCAAGGACGGCGTCTACACCGTCGCCGACATCTGCACGGGCAAGTACAAGTCCGCCTGCGACAAGCTCGGCCTGAAGTAAGCAGCACCTAAATCCAGTCCCCCGTACCGGCGTTCGGTCGAGAACGCCGGTACCGGGCCGGACCGGGTGCTCCCAGGCTCCTCCGGTGCCCCGCGTATTCACGCAGCCCCGCAAGCTCGGCGCGGGGCGCCGGACGGAACTACCCCCCAAACTCTTCTGCACAACCTCCCGCCGGGTCAGGCGGCGAAGGAGATGGTTCACGTGTCCGCTACGCCCGTGCTGGCGTTGCGCGGGGTCTCCAAGCGGTTCGGTGCCGTTCAGGCGCTCACCGACGTAGAGCTTGAGGTCCACGCCGGTGAGGTTGTCGCCCTGGTGGGCGACAACGGCGCCGGAAAGTCCACGCTGGTCAAGACGATCGCCGGCGTGCACCCCATCGATGAGGGCGCCATCGAGTGGGCCGGCAAGCCCGTGTCGATCAGCCGGCCGCACGACGCCCAGGCCCTGGGCATCGCGACGGTCTACCAGGACCTCGCGCTGTGCGACAACATCGACGTCGTCGGCAACCTCTTCCTCGGCCGCGAGCTGAAGAAGTTCGGCGTCCTGGACGAGGTCGAGATGGAGCGCCGCGCCCGCGAGCTGCTCACCACGCTGTCGATCCGCATCCCCAGCGTCCGTATCCCGATCGCCTCGCTCTCCGGCGGTCAGCGCCAGACCGTGGCCATCGCCCGTTCGATGCTCGGTGACCCCAAGCTCGTCATCCTCGACGAGCCCACCGCCGCCCTCGGCGTCGAGCAGACCGCCCAGGTCCTCGACCTCGTGGAGCGTCTGCGCGAGCGTGGTCACGCCGTCATCCTCATCAGCCACAACATGGCGGACGTGAAGGCGGTGGCCGACAAGGTCGCCGTCCTGCGCCTCGGCCGCAACAACGGCGTCTTCGAGGTCAAGACGACCTCGCAGGAGGAGATCATCTCCGCCATCACCGGCGCCACCGACAACGCCGTGACCCGCCGTGCGGCGCGCACGAACGGGGAGGTTTCCAAGTGAGCGTCGACAAGACCTCCGCGAACGTCGACAAGACGCCCGAGCCCGGCAAGCACGCGCCCGTCGTGAACCCCGAGGCCGCCTCCGCCGCGGTCACCGCGGTCGATCCCCGGCTGCTGGTGCGCGAGCAGGGCCTGCTCGGCTACTGGACCGAGTTCAAGCGGAAGATGAAGGCCGGTGAGCTGGGTTCCCTCCCGGTGATCCTGGGCCTCGCGATCATCTGCATCATCTTCCAGGTCCTGAACTCCGAGTTCCTCTCCGCGCAGAACATCAGCAACATCACGGTCACGATGGTCGGCACGGGCATGATCTCCGTCGGCATCGTCTTCGTGCTGCTGCTCGGTGAGATCGACCTGTCGGTCGGCTCGGTCAGCGGCGCGGCCAGCGCCCTCGCGGCCGTCCTCACGGTCAACCAGGGCTGGCCCGAGTGGGTGGCCGTCCTGGTCGCCGTCGCCGTCGGTGCCGCCATCGGCTCGCTGCACGGCTTCTTCTTCGCGGTGCTCGGCGCCCCCGCCTTCGCCGTCACCCTGGCCGGTCTGCTGTTCTGGCTCGGCTTCATGCTGAAGGTGCTGGGCGAGGACGGCACGATCAACCTCGACAGCGACGGTCTGATCGGCAAGCTGACCACGTACACCTTCACCGACCTGGCCGCCGCCTACGGTCTGGCCGCCGTCGTGGTCGTGCTGTTCTTCGTCAGCTCCTTCCTCGGCAACCGGCGCCGCGAGGCCGCGGGCGTCCCGTCCCGGCCGCTCAGCGACACGGTCCTGCGCACCGTCCTGCTGGCCGTGGTCTCCTTCGCCGCGGCGTACATGTACAACCAGTACAAGGGCCTGCCGCTGGCCACGGTGATCTTCCTCGCCTTCCTGGTCGGCACGGACTTCCTGCTGCGCCGCACCTCCTACGGCCGCAAGATCTTCGCGCTCGGTGGCAGCGTCGAGGCCTCCCGGCGTGCGGGCATCAACGTCACCGCGGTGCGGATCTCCGTGTTCGCCATCTCCGGCGGGTTCGCCGCGATCGGCGGTCTGTTCCTGGCCTCCAAGATCGCCTCCGCCAACCAGAGCGCCGGCACCGGCGACCTGCTGATGAACGCGATCGCCGCGGCCGTCATCGGCGGCACCTCGCTCTTCGGTGGCCGCGGCCGCACCTGGAACGCCCTGCTGGGTGTGCTGGTGATCGTGTCCATCCAGTACGGTCTCCAGCTGGAGTCCATCGCCGAGCCGGTGAAGTACATGATCACCGCGGCGGTGCTGCTGACCACCGTGGTCATCGACTCCGTCACCCGCAAGACCCAGAAGACCGCGGGCCGCGCGTAGCGTCCCGGGTCGAAACAGTGCCCGGCACCGGAAGGTGCCGGGCACTGTCGTGTCCCGCAAACCCGGAACATTAGACTCGACAAGCCCGGCAACAGCTCGATCAGCTCTACTGCAAGGAGGCACGGGTGCCGCTGCTGACCCGCATCAGGGGACCGCGCGATCTGGACCGGCTCAGCCTGGAGGAGCTGGACCAGCTGGCAGAGGAGATCCGGACCTTCCTGGTCGACGCCGTCTCCAAGACCGGCGGCCACCTCGGCCCCAACCTGGGCGTGGTCGAGCTCACCATCGCCCTGCACCGCGTCTTCCACTCCCCGAAGGACAAGGTCCTGTGGGACACCGGACACCAGTCCTACGTCCACAAGCTGCTCACCGGCCGGCAGGACTTCTCCCGGCTGAAGATGAAGGGCGGCCTGTCCGGCTACCCCGCGCAGGCCGAGTCCGAGCACGACGTCATCGAGAACAGCCACGCCTCCACGGTGCTCGGCTGGGCGGACGGCATCGCCAAGGGCAACCAGCTCAAGAAGCGGGACAGCCACGTCGTCGCCGTCATCGGTGACGGGGCGCTGACCGGCGGCATGGCCTGGGAGGCGCTGAACAACATCGCCGAGGCCAAGGACCGCCCGCTGGTCATCGTCGTCAACGACAACGAGCGCTCCTACGCGCCGACCATCGGCGGCCTCGCCAACCACCTGGCGACCCTGCGCACGACCGACGGCTACGAGCGCTTCCTCGCCCGGACGAAGGACATCCTCGACCGCACCCCGGTCGTCGGCAAGCCGCTGTACGAGACCCTGCACGGCGCCAAGAAGGGGCTGAAGGACTTCATCGCCCCGCAGGGCATGTTCGAGGACCTGGGCCTGAAGTACGTCGGCCCGATCAACGGGCACGACATCGAGGCCCTGGAGTCGGCGCTGGCCCGGGCCAAGCGGTTCGGCGGCCCCGTCATCGTGCACTGCCTGACCGAGAAGGGCCGCGGCTACCAGCCCGCGCTGCAGGACGAGGCCGACCGTTTCCACGCCGTCGGCAAGATCCACCCCGACACCGGTCTGCCGATCGCCAGCTCCGGCGCCGACTGGACCTCCGTCTTCGGCGACGAGATGGTCAAGCTCGGCGAGGAGCGCGAGGACGTCGTCGCCATCACGGCGGCCATGCTCCAGCCGGTCGGCCTGGACAGGTTCGCCAAGCGCTTCCCCGACCGCGTCTACGACGTCGGCATCGCCGAGCAGCACGGAGCCGTGTCGGCGGCGGGCCTGGCCCACGCCGGCGTCCACCCGGTCTTCGCCGTCTACGCCACCTTCCTCAACCGCGCCTTCGACCAGGTCCTCATGGACGTGGCCCTGCACAAGTGCGGGGTGACCTTCGTCCTGGACCGGGCCGGTGTCACCGGCACCGACGGCGCCTCCCACAACGGCATGTGGGACATGTCGATCCTCCAGGTCGTGCCGGGCCTGCGGCTGGCCGCCCCGCGCGACGCCGACCAGGTCCGGGCGCAGCTCCGCGAGGCGGTCGCCGTCGATGACGCGCCGACCGTGGTCCGCTTCTCCAAGGGCGCCGTCGGCCCCGCAGTACCGGCCGTGGGCCGGGTCGGCGGCATGGACGTGCTGCGCGAGCCCGGCACCGACCGCCCGGACGTGCTGCTGGTCTCCGTGGGCGCCCTCGCGCCGATGTGCCTGGAGATCGCCGGCCTGCTCGAGCGGCAGGGCATCTCCACCACCGTGGTCGACCCGCGCTGGGTCAAGCCCGTCGACGAGGCCATGGCCCCGCTCGCCGAGCGGCACCGGGTCGTCGTCACCGTCGAGGACAACAGCCGCGTCGGCGGTGTCGGCTCCGCGATCGCCCAGGCCCTGCGCGACGCCGGCGTGGACGTGCCGCTGCGCGACTTCGGCATCCCGCCGCGCTTCCTCGACCACGCCTCCCGCGCCGAGGTCATGACCGAGATCGGGCTGACCGCGCCCGACATCGCCCGCCAGGTCACCGGTCTGGTCTCCAAGCTGGACGGCCGGTTCGACCGTACGGCGGCGGAGGTCGACTCCGTCCAGCCGGCGCGCGACTAGGAGAAAGCGGCTTCAGGGCCGGTTCCGCCCCCGTTCCCCGGTGGCGGAACCGGCCCTTCTGCGTGAACCTGCCTGTGCCGGGGCATACGCACACCCGGCCCTCTCGATCATGTCGAGGACGACAAGCGTGGGAGGTAGGCACGTGAGCAGCGCGCTCTTCAGGACGAAGAACGTCGAACAGTCCATCCGGGACACCGAGGAACCCGAGCATTCACTCAAGAAGTCCCTCTCCGCCCTCGATCTGACCGTCTTCGGTGTGGGTGTCATCATCGGCACCGGCATCTTCGTCCTCACCGGACAGGTGGCCAAGAACAACGCCGGTCCCGCGGTGTCCCTGGCCTTCGTCGCGGCCGGCGTGGTCTGCGCGCTCGCCGCGCTCTGCTACGCGGAGTTCGCCTCCACGGTCCCCGTGGCGGGCTCCGCGTACACCTTCTCGTACGCCTCCCTCGGTGAACTGCCCGCCTGGATCATCGGCTGGGACCTCGTCCTGGAGTTCGCCCTCGGTACGGCGGTGGTGGCCGTCGGCTGGTCGGGCTACATCCGCTCGCTGCTCGACAACGCGGGCTGGCACCTGCCGGACTACCTGGCCGGCCGGGACGGGGCCTCCGGGTTCGGCTTCGACATCCTCGCCGCGGCGCTCGTCCTGGTGCTCACCTGCATCCTCGTGCTCGGCATGAAGCTGTCCGCCCGGATCACCTCGGTCGTGGTCGCGATCAAGGTCGCCGTCGTCCTCATCGTGATCATCGCCGGTGCCTTCTTCATCCGCGGTGAGAACTACAAGCCGTTCATCCCGCACCCGGAGCCGGTGTCGGCCGGCGGCAATCTCAAGGCCCCGCTCATCCAGCTCATGTTCGGCTGGGCGCCCGCCAACTTCGGTGTGATGGGCATCTTCACCGCCGCCTCGGTGGTGTTCTTCGCGTTCATCGGCTTCGACATCGTCGCCACGGCCGCCGAGGAGACCCGCAACCCGCAGCGGGACATGCCGCGCGGCATCCTCGGCTCGCTGCTCATCTGCACCGTGCTCTACGTCGCCGTCTCCGTCGTCGTCACCGGCATGGAGAAGTACACCCGGCTGTCGGTGGAGGCCCCGCTGGCCGACGCCTTCAAGGCCATCGGACATCCCTGGTACGCGGGCGTGATCAGCTTCGGCGCCGCCGTCGGCCTGACGACCGTCTGCATGATCCTGCTGCTCGGACAGACCCGGGTGTTCTTCGCGATGAGCCGTGACGGCCTGCTGCCGCGCTTCTTCTCCCGCGTCCACCCGCGCTTCAAGACCCCGCACCGGCCGACCATCCTGCTCGGCGTGATCATCGCGATCGTGGCCGGGTTCACCAGCCTGAGCGAGCTGGCCGAACTGGTGAACATCGGCACGCTGTTCGCGTTCGTCGTCGTCGCGATCAGTGTCATCATCCTGCGCAGGACGCGCCCGGACCTGCCCCGCGCGTTCCGCACCCCCTGGGTCCCGGTGGTCCCGATCGTGTCCGTGTGCGCCACGCTGTGGCTGATGCTCAACCTGCCCGCCGAGACCTGGCTGCGCTTCGCCATCTGGATGGTCATCGGCATCGCGGTCTACCTCCTCTACGGCCGCAAGCACAGCCTGCTCGCCCTGCGGGAGAAGGCCCCGGCCGGTGAGGTGCCGGGAGCGCCGCCCGGAAAGAAGCAGTAAGCAGCCGACCGCTCCCTTCGGCCCCGTATGTTCCGCTTCGCCGGAACCGCGGGGCCGGATAACGTGCTGTGCGTGCTGCCCATGCTCGCCGCCCAGTCCAGCTCCGCACGGCCCGCGATCACCCGGACGGCGTACTGGATACGGCTGCTCCCGGCCCTGGCGGCGCTGGCCTGTGTCACCCGGGTGCCGTCCTTCGTCCGCCCGCTGTGGAACCCCGACGAGGGCTATCTGGCCGTCCAGGCGGGCCTCCTCGCGCACGGTGGCCGGCTGTACGAGACGGTCGTGGACCGTAAGCCGCCGCTGCTGCCCTGGCTGTACGAGGCCGCCTTCGCGGTCTGCGGCTCCGGCTCGCTCACCCCGCTCCGGGTGCTGGCGGTCGTCGCGCAACTGCTCACCGCGGCCCTGCTGGCCTCCGTGGCCCGGCGCCGCTGGGGCGACACCGCCGGACGCACCGCCGGGGTGCTGTACCTGCTGGTGTCGGTCGGACTCAACCCGGAGGACGCGCAGGCCGCCACCTTCGAGGTGTTCATACTGCCCGGCACCGCGGCCGCCCTGTGGTGCGCGGACCGCGGCCGCTGGGGCGCGGCCGGTACCGCCGTCGCCTGCGCCTTCCTCACCAAGCAGACGGGCGGCGCGGTACTGCTGCCGGTCGCCTGGCTGCTGTACCGGCGGGGCGGGGCGCGGGCGGGGGCCGCCGTCCGGGTGGGCGGTGCGGTGCGAACGGGGCCGGTGCTGGCGGGAGCCGTACGGCTCGCGGCCGGTTTCGCGCTGCCCGTCCTGGGCGCCGCCCTCGCCACCGACCCCGCCGGGTTCCTGTTCTGGACGGTCACCGGATCCGCCGCCTACGCCTCCTTCACCGGCTCGGAACTGCTCGTCCTCGGCCGGGGGCTGGCCAACGCCGCGATCCTGACCGTGGCCTGCGCGGGCCTGATCCCACCGGTGCTACGGGTGCTGCGCGCCGCCCGCGCCGCCCGCGCCGCCGGCACCGTCCGAGCGCGGGGGGCCGTGGGGACGATGGGGCCCGACCTGTGGCTCTGGCTGGCCTCCTCGGCCGGCGCGGTCGTCCTGGGCTTCCACTTCTTCGGGCACTACTACCTGCAACTCCTCCCGCCCGCCGCCCTGCTGGCCACGGCGGCACTCCGGCTCCTGCCCCGCGCCCGTCCGACGTCCGCCGTCCTCACCTCGGCCTGCTGCTGCGCCCTGTTCCTCACCTGGGGCCTGCTCGCCCCGCGCCCCGAACTCGCCCACGCCCAGCGCCTCGCCGCCGCACTCGCCCACCGCACGGCACCCGCCGACCGGGTCCTGGTGTGGGGCATGCACCCCGAGACGTACTGGCTGGCGGACCGCACCCCGGCCAGCCGCTTCCTCACGGCGGGCCTGCTCACCAACTACAGCGGCGGCCGCGACGGCCCCCGGGTCGGCGAGAAGTACGCGGTCCCGGGCGCCTGGCCCGTCTTCCGCGCGGAGCTGGCCGCGCGGGCGCCGGTCCTGGTGGTCGACGACTCGAGGGGCAAGCCGTACCGCCCCGAGCGCGTCCCCAGCCTGCGCCGGCTGCTGAACGGGCGGTACGAGGAGGTGGGCCGGGTCGACGGAGCGGTGCTCTACGCCCGGATCCCGGGTCACTGAGAGGGAGTTGACCCGAGCCGGGCGGAGTCCCCCCTGCTATGCTCGGGACGGTCATTTGAACACGTTCAAATAATGCGAACCAGGGGGATCACATGTCTGCGCCGATCACGCCGGACCCGACCGACACGCCCGCCGTCGCCCTCGGCCCCACCGCGCTTGTCCTCGGGGCCATCGCCGCGCCGGGTGTCTGGCCCGGCCTCATGTTCGCCGTGATGCCGTGGTCGTGGCTGGCCGGCGCCCTCGCCGTCACCTTCGGCCTCGCGGGCATCCACTACGCCCGCCGGGGCATCGGCCGCATGTGGCCCGCCGTGACCGGAACGGTCCTCGGCACCCTCGGCCTGGCCGGCTTCTTCGTCCTGATGGCGGCGTTCTCGGGCTGACGGCGTCCTCGGGCGGCGTCGCGCGCACGCCCGGCCACGCCTCGACGGCTCGGCGCTCAGCCGAGCACCGCGCGCGGGCCGGTCACCTCCGCGCCCAGCCCGGTCACCCGGCGCCGCAGTTCACGGTCGGCCGTGACCACCAGACGGCGCCGGCCGGCGTACTCGGCGGCCAGCTCGACGATGCGGTCGTCCCCGCTGCCGGGCGCCGACTCCACCCGTACCCCCGGCACGGACTCCACCCCGCGAGCAGCGCCCTCGACCACGAGCACGATCTCCACGGCGCCGTCATGCCCCGGCAGCCCCTCGGCGGCCAGCCGGTCCCGCAGCCGCCCGGCGGCGCCCCGGCGGTCCCGCCACCAGCCGTCCGGCCGCGACCCGACGACGTTCGCGCCGTCGACGATCAGCAGGAGCGGGGTCTGGTCCGCCGGGTCCGTGGCGCCCGCCGTGTCCGTCATGGAGCCTCGGTCCGTTCGTCGCGTTCGTGACGGGTTCAGTCTGGCACGGGGGTGTCCGCCCAGGCGCGGGTGATCCCGGCGACCGCGTCGGCCGCGCGCGCCGTGGCCCGTCCGCCGGCGCGTACCTCGGGAGAGAACTCGACGTGCAGAAAGGACACGTCCTCGGCGTCGGCGACCCGGCCCTGAAGGTTCGTCCGGCCCTCCAGCGGGCAGGACCGCACCCACGCCCGGCACACCCGGAAGTCCCGGCCGCGCAGGCGGTCGGCCAGTTCCCGGCCCTCCTGCCGGCCCTCCGACCCGGCGCCGGTGGAGGCGATGACGTCGTAACCGGGCGCCGAGGAGGCGGCGAAACCGTGCAGCTGGATCCCCGGCATCCCGCGGCGGGCCAGCTCTGCGCAGATGGCGTGGAACACCGTGTCCCGGCGGTGCGCCACATCGGCGGAGTCGTCGGATCCGGATTTGCGATGCGCACCGGCGATCACCAGGACTCCGCCGGGGGAGCCGCGCAGCACCCGTACCCCCAGCTGTTCGGTGCCGCGGTCGGAAACAGGGTGCGGCACCTGGACGGACCAGCTCGGACGGTGCTCCAGATCGACGTAGACCCGGCCCCAGCCGCGCGGCGTCACGGCGGTGTCGGTGCGGTCGGCCACCTCGGCGTAGCGGTGCCCAAAGGCGCGGTCGACGAGGGTGCGTACCGTGAAGTCACGCTGCGCGAGGCGTCGTTCCGCGCGATCGCGGTGGCCGTCGAGCAGCAGGCCGATCGCCTCGGCGATGTCCTCGCGGTCGGCTCTGCCGGGAGGCAGAAAGGCCTGGTCGGGACCGAAGCGGCCGGTGTAGTCGGCCACCGACCGTGCCAGATCGACCCGCTCGCCACCGCCTTGAGCGGGCCGGCCGGCCGCGCCCGGGGGGCGCAGCAGCGCCGTCAGGCCTCCGGCGAGAGCGGCGACGGCCAGCAGTATTGTTGCGATCGTTATGACCCGGGTGCGAGGGGCTTTCATGGTTGTATCAAGATATCCCGGTGAAAAGACGCCGTAGTCGGACCCCGCTGTCCCTGCTGACCCCGCTCTGCCTGCTCGCCGCCGTCTCCGGCTGTGGGCTCCTGTCGGACGACGACACGGCCCAGGGCGGCGGACGCTCCTTCACCGTCGCGGCCGGCGGGGACATCCTGATGCACCCCGAGCTGGTCGAGCAGGCGCGCAAGGACGCCAAGCGCACCGGCAAGGGCGTGAACGGGCTGGACTTCGGACCGATGATGGCCGGCATCGAGCCGGTGATCAGCAAGGCCGACCTGGCGATCTGCCACTTCGAGCCGGTGATGGGCCCGGCGAACGGCCCGTTCGAGGGCTTCCCGGACTTCCAGGTGCCGCCGCAGACCGCGAAGACGATCAAGAAGCTCGGTTACGACACCTGCTCCACCGCCTCCAACCACAGCCTCGACCACGGCTACGACGGTGTGAAGCGCACCCTGGACGCGCTCGACGCCGCCGGGGTGAAGCACACCGGCTCCTCCCGGACCCGGAAGGAGGCGCTGAGCCCGCTCGTCATGGACGTCAAGGGCGTCAAGGTCGCGCAGATCTCCTTCAGCTACGGCTTCAACGAGCCGCACACGCTGCCGAAGGACAAGCCCTGGCTGGCCAACCTGCAGGACCTGGGCCGGATCAAGGCCGCCGAGCGGCGGGCCCGCGCGGCCGGCGCCGAGGTGGTGATCCTCTCCCTGCACTGGGGCCGTGAGCACCACCCGGAACCGTCGGCCTCGCAGATCTCCTTCGCCCGGCAGATCGCCCGCGACACCGGCATCAACCTGGTCATCGGCCACCACGCGCACGTCGTGGAGCCGATGGAGAAGGTCGACGGGACCTGGATCACCTACGGCCTCGGCAACCAGATCGCCCGGCATCAGGTGCCGACCGGGCTGACGGAGGAGGGGGTGATCGCCTGGTTCACCTTCACCGAGCACGGCAAGGGCCACTGGGACGTCCGGCCCCGCTTCGAGCCGACGATGCTCACCATCCCGCCGGACGCCGAGAACGTCCGGGACGGGGGCACCGCCGCCTACGGCGAGGACGACGTGCGGGACTACCGTCTGCTGGACGTGCCCGCCGCGCTCCGCGACGACCACGACCTCACGGACAGGCAGCGCTCACGGCTGCGGTTGGCCTTCGAGCGGACCGAGGGAACGCTGCTGAACCGGGGCGCGGCCGCGGACGGTCTGCGGCCGCTGACGAGCCTGCCCGGGTAGCAGCACGACTCATGAACAGTGACTGAAGGAGTCATGACCATCAGTCGAACACGAACCGGATTTGTCTGTTCCTGTCCGACACTTGTGCGATGTTGCGCAGATCACGCCACACTCACTGCAACTTCACTTGCCCTTTACATGTCTGATTTCCGGGCGCGCCTTACCGTCGGCACGCCCGGAACCGTATGCGTGAGAGGACTGTCCCCTTGGCGTCATCGCCCCCGGCGCGGCATCACCGAGCCCGCCGTCGAGCCGATATGTCGCTCATCGGCGGGATCCGCCCGCCGATCGCGGTCCTCTCGGCGCTCCTGCTGGCACTCGCGGCCCTCACGGCGCTCGTGCTCGGCGACGCCGACGACGCCGGGGTACCGAAGGCGGTCCTGACCTCGCAGCAGCACTTCGCCGAGGACGGCGCCATCGCCCTGCGCGCCTCCATCGACGAGTCCGTGACCGACGTCACCCGCTCCGCCGCGCTGTTCAGCGCCGGGCAGCCGGTCTCCGGCGATGCCGTACTCGACAAACTCGGCAGCACCTACCAGAAGTGGATGGGCACCGCGGTCGTCGAGATCCGCACCGGCAAGCTGCTCGCGGCCCGCGGCGAGACGGTGCCGCTCACCGATGTGGACACCTCCTCCCTCAGCGGCGAGAACGGACTGGCGCCGCGCATGGTCCGGCTGAAGAACGGTGAGGTGCGGCTGCTCTCCTTCGGGCTGCTGAACTGGCCCGGCAAGCCACAGCTGCTCCTGGTGGCCTCCAGGAACCTGAAGTTCCCCGGCATCAGCCTCGGCCAGTTCCGCTCCATCGCCGTGGCCGACGCGAGCGGCGCGATCCTCAGCAGCGACGGCATCGCCGAACCCGAGTCGGCGCACAACCGCATCGACCGCAAGGACATCAAGGACTCCCGCAAGCAGCTGGCGGACTTCGCCCGGCAGTCGGCCGGCGAGGCGCGGCAGGACCCGCGCAGCAGCAAGGAGCCCGGCAGCGGCGGCTACCAGGGTGTCAGCGGCAGCCTGCTCGGCGGCATGCTGCTCAGTGACCGGTCCGTCGCCGGATACGCCACGCTCGCCCCGCCGTCGCCCGGCGAGACCACCACCGCCTCCGGGCTCGGGCTGTCCGTGATCGCCATGGTCAAGGTGACCGAGGAGTCCGCCCGTGTCCACTCCCCGGTCTTCGGCCTGCTCGCGGGCGGCTCACTGCTCGTCATCGGCGCACTGGCCGTGGCGGTACTGCTGGGCACCGTGCAGCGCCCGCTCATCCGGCTCTTCCTGGAGTCCCGCCGGCTCACCCGCGGCGATCTGAACCGGCCCGTCACCGTCCCCGGCTACGGCGAGGCGCACCGGATCGGAGCCGCCCTCGAGCGGCTGCGCCGGCAGCTGCTCGGGGAGGGCACCGGCACCACCGGCCCCGAACCGCGCCCGCGCGGAGTGCGCCGGATCGGCACCCGGGCCCTCCTCACCGGCTGCGCGGTGCTGCTGCTGGCCTGGTCCGCACCGCTGATGCTGCTGGTCAACCGCGCCGACCGCACCGCCGAGGTGCCCCGCCAGCTCGTCAACGACCAGCGCGAACGCACCGACACCCTCAGCGACCGGGTACGCCGCGCGCTCAACGAGGGCGACGCCGACCTCCAGTCGGTGGCCTCCCTCATCGGCGACCGCACCACGCCCGAGGACATGGAAAGGGTTCTGGAGCGCACCTACAACGAGAACCAGCGCTACCGCTCCCTCTACGTCGTCGACTCCGACGGCGCCATACAGGCGCGCGAGGGCAAGAAACCCCAGGTCACCCAGTCCAAGCGGGTCTCCAGCACGCCGCTGCGACTGATGGGTCACGGCGGCAGACAGCCCGTGGTCGTCGCCGCCGCCGAGATCCCCGGCCGCGCGGGAGCCGAACTCGTGGGCGAGTTCCGCGTCCCGTTCCTCAACGCGCTGCTGACCCGGCCCGGCCTCGGCGTGGTCCGGCTCGTGGACGACCGGGGCCAGGTCATCGCCGGCAACACCGGCTTCCTCGCCTTCCAGTCGCTGCCCGACGGCCACCTGCGGGACCTCGCCGCGGCGAGCGCCCAGCGGCTCGGCAAGAAGCCCCGGCCGAGCGGCGTGCTCTACCGCGAGAACGGCGTACGGATCGCCGCCGCCGCGCCGTTCTCCGGCAGCGGAGCCGCCGAACCGCTCGGCTGGAGCGTGGTCAGCTGGCAGCCGGTCGACCGTCTCGCCATCCCGCAGTACGAGGCCCAGAACCGCACCGTGCTCGCCGGGCTGCTCGGCGCCGCCGCGGCCGTCGCCTGCCTGGGCTGGCTGCACATCGTCGTCGCCCGGCCGCTGCGCACCCTGGCCGACCGGGCCGAGGCGCTGGCCGACGGCGACCGCAAGACCGTGCTCTTCCCGCAGCACCACGACGAGGTCGGCGCCGTCACCCGGTCCCTCGAACTCGTCCGCCAGCAGCTGCAGGACCAGCGGCGGCAGCAGCCCCGCCGCACCCCGCCCCAGTCTCAGCAGTACACAAGGAACTGATCACCAGTGCTCTTCCTCTACACCGTGCTGCTGGTCTGCTGCGCGATCCTGCTCATAGCGGGTGTCGTGGAACAGCGGCGGCACTTCGCCAACCTGGACCGGATACCCAGCCGGGTCCTGGTCAACGGCATCCGCGGCAAGTCCTCCATCACCCGGTTGTGCGCGGGCGCCCTGCGCGGCGGCGACATGGTCACCGTCGCCAAGACGACCGGCACCGCGGCCCGCTTCATCCACCCGGACGCCACCGAGGAGCCGGTCTACCGCAAGTTCGGCATCGCCAACGTGGTCGAGCAGATCGGCATCGTGCGGCGCGCCGCCGCGTACAACCCGGACGCGCTCGTCATCGAGTGCATGGCCGTCATGCCGGCCCTCCAGGAGATCAACCAGTCCAAACTGATCCGCTCCACCATCGGCGTGCTGTGCAACGTCCGTGAGGACCACCTCGCCGAGATGGGCCCCACCCTGGACGACGTGGCGCGCTCGCTGTGCCGCTCGATGCCCGAGGACGGCATCTGCGTCACCGCCGAGAAGGACCGCTTCGACATCCTCCAGGAGGAGGCGGACGCCCGTAACTGCCGACTCGTCTACGCCGATCCGGACATGGTGACGGACGAGGAGCTGCGCGGCTTCAGCTGGTTCACCTTCAAGGAGAACGTGGCCATCGCGCTCACCGTCGCCGAACTCCTCGGCGTCGACCGGGAGACGGCCCTGCAGGGCATGTACGACGCCCCGCCGGACCCCGGAGTCCTCTCCGTCGAACGCTATGTGACGCCCGAGGACAGGAAGCTGCGCTTCGCCAACGTCTTCGCGGCCAACGACCCCGAGTCGACGCTGATGAACATCAACCAGCTGCTCGACCTCGGCGCCATCCACCGCCCACTCAACGTGGTCATCAACTGCCGCCCCGACCGGGTCGAACGCAACGGGCAGATGGGCGAGATCATCCCCGAACTCGACCCCGAGCGGGTCTTCGTCATCGGCCATCCGGCCAAGTCCGCCATCGACGCCATCCCCGCCGAGTTCCGCTCGCGCGCCGTGGACCTCGGCGGCGACCGGCGCGACCCGGAGGAGTTCATGGCCAAGCTGCTGTCACAGCTCGGCCCCGACTCCTCACTGGTCGCGATCGGCAACATCCACGGCCAGGGCGAGATCCTGCTGGAACACCTCGCCGAACTGGCCCCGGACGAGAGCGCCGACGACCCCGCGGCCACCGCCCCGGCCGGCCGGCCCGAGCCGGCCGCCGCGACCGTCGAGCACGTCGAGACCGTCCAGCTGTACGCACCCCGGCTCGACCCGTACCAGGGCTACTCCCCGGCGTACGAGTCGCGGTACGCCCAGCAGCAGCCGTACGTGCCGCAGATCCCCGTCCAGCGGGACGCCGTACGGCCCTACCCGCACCAGGACCCGACGGGCCCGGCGGCCGCCCCCGAGAGGCGGCCGCACCACGCCGAACGGCCGGCACCCGCCGTGTTCCCGGCGCGCCCGGAGCCGGGCCCGCCGGCCGGGCACGCCTCGCCCCGCGGCCTGTTCGAACCCCACGTCCCTCCCGAGCCCCTGACCGACGACAACCAGCAGTGGCAAAGCCCAGGAGAACACCGTTGATCCCCTCCGTCCTCACCCCTGAGATCGCCGCGATCGGCATCGGTCTGGGCCTGCTGTTCTCGCTGATGTGCTACCTGACGACCAATCTGTCGCCGGGCGGCATGATCACTCCGGGCTGGCTCGCGCTCACCCTCATCGAGGACCTGCAACGGGCCGCGCTGGTGGTCGGCGTGACGGTGCTGACGTACCTCGTCACGCTGCTCATGCAGAAGTTCGTGATCCTGTACGGCAAGCGGCTCTTCGCGGCCGTCGTGCTCAGCGGCGTGCTCATCCAGGCCACCGTGATCATCGTGCTCCAGATGGAGTTCCCGCTGCTGTACGCCAACCAGACGCTGGGCTTCATCGTTCCGGGCCTGATCGGCTACCAGCTGGTCCGCCAGCCCAAGGGCGCGACCCTGCTGTCCGTCGGATCCGTCACCCTCGCCACCTACGTGGTGCTGACCGCCGGAATCCTCCTGGGCGCCATGCCGTCCGCCTGACCCCGCCCGTATCCGAAGTATCTCTGGAGCCCTCACCATGCCTAAGCGCAAAGGCCGCCCCGTTCTGCACACGGTGACGGTCCTCGCGTTGCTCACGGGCAGCGCCTACTTCACCTACGAACTGCGCAAGGACGAGCAGGCCAAGCTCCCCGCCGCCCAGACGATCACCGAGAACCTGCGCTCCTCGGGCAAGGCGGCCGGCGAGCAGACCTGGGAGCGGCTGAACAACCCGGCGCGCTCGGTGCTGCGCGACGGCAAGGGCGCGGTCATCGGCACCTTCACGGACGGCGCCCGTACCGCCACCCTCAAGGGCCCGACCCGGACCTTCGGCGAACCCGCCAACACCAGCACCAAGGTGGTCACGGACGACTGGGTCCGTCTGATGCCGGAGACCTGGACCAAGGATTCCGAGAAGCAGCAGTGGTTCAAGGACTGGTTCAAGCAGTACTACGGCAGCGAGGAGGACGACATCTTCGCGTTCTCCTTCCAGTACATCCAGGGCGCCCCGGCCAAAAAGGACGACCAGGGCGTCCAGTACGCCGGCCACGCCAACTACGGCCCGCTCAAGGCCGACGGCGTCGACCGCTACGAGCAGACCGACTTCTACGACTACCTGGGCATCCCGTACACCTTCCGGGACGGGGTCACCGTGAACCCGCAGCCGGACCGCCTGCGTTCCGTGGACTGCTCCGGCTATCTGCGCCTCGTCTACGGCTACCGCGCCCGTTTCCCGCTGATGTCCAGCAACGACCAGGGCGACGGGCTGCCGCGCACCGCAGACGGCATGGCCCGGGGCAAGGAGGGCGTCGACATCATCAAGCTCCAGGGCCCGAGCCCCTGGTACGAACGGCCGAAGAACATCGACGTGCTGCAGCCCGGTGATCTGCTGTTCTTCAAGATGGACCACCGCACCGGCAACCACATGGACCACTCCGCCATCTACCTGGGTCCGGACACCGAGGGCCACAAGGTCTTCATCTCCAGCCGCAAGGAGCAGAACGGGCCCACGATCGGCGACCAGGGCGGCGTCTCACGCCTGGACGGCAACGGCTTCTACGCCAAGCTGTTCCGCACCGCCAAGCGGCTCTGAAGGGGCGGGCGGGGGCCGTCGCCGTCGACCTGTCGTGCCGCGGGGAGGACGCCGGGGAACAATTGCGCGAACGGCTTATGATGTGTCGAGTTTGAGGGTTCCCGTACAGGTGATGCGGCGGGCTTGAGGAAGGTGCACGAGGCCATGCGGAGAAGGCCGGAAGGCCCCGTGGATGCCGCCCGTCCGGTCGGGCGCTCGCGCGAGGAGCAGCAGCGGTTCGCGTCCGGCGCCGCTCACGGGAACTGGCTCACGCTGGGCAAGGGCGGTCGGCTCACGCTCTACGCTCCCACGGGGGGCGGACTCCTGCGCTGGACGGAGACAGCGGTCGGTGGCCCCGCCTGGAGCGGCCCGCACTTCGTCGAGGCCCCGGGGGTCACCGACCTGACGGTGCTGCAGGGCGCCGATGGCTACGTTCACTTCCTGGGCCGCAGGGAGCGCGCCGGAACCGACGGCGCGAGCAGCTTCGACGTCGTCCACGCCATCCAGTATCAGACCGGTCTGGCCTTCACCGATTGGCGTTCGCTCGGCAACCCGCACCCCGGCGGGGAACTCGGCCGGCCGGTCGGCGCCGTCGCGGCGGACGGCACGGTGCACGTCTTCGTACGCGGCGCGCACGGCGGCCTGATGCTGCGCCGCGAGGCCCCGAACGGGAAATGGCGGGCGTGGGAGGACCTGCGGGGCAGCGGCATCGACGCGCTGCCCGCGGCGGTCGCCCTGGAGGACGGGAGAGTGGAGGTCTGCGCCGCCGCGGAGACGGGTCTGCTGATCTGGCGTCAGGCCGCCCCGAGCGGCGACTTCAACGGGCCGCGCGGATTCTCACTGCGCGCGGCACCCGGAACTCTCGCCGCTGCCGGGACCGGACTCGACCGTGCCACCTTCTTCTGGACGGACGTCGACAGCGGTGGCGCCGCGGCCTGGCGGATCGGCGGCTGGCCGAGCATGCTCGGCGGGTCTCCGGCCGAACGGCCGTACGCGGTGCTGCGCGCCACATTGGACGGCTACGACTGCCTCGTCCTCGCCTGCCGGGGCACCGACGGCTCGGCCGTGCTGGGCATGGGCGGCACCGAGAACGAGGAGGACGGCTTCTGGTGGTACGCGCTGACCGAGTCCTGCCAGGGCGGTCCGGCCCTGGCGAGGGACGGCCTGGGGCGGGTGGTCATGGCACTCATCGACACCGGCGGCGTGCCCAAGGTGGCCCGTCAGGACGACGGCGCCGGCCTCTCCCTCGGCCGCTGGGCCTCGCTGTGATCCACCGCCGGTGCCGGCCGGCCTCGCCCGGAGCGATCGGCCGACGGCAACGTGTCAGCCGCCCGTCGCGGGAGACTTCTTCGCGGACTCGGGGATGACGGCGTCCGAGCGGATCGCCTTCCACAGTTGCGTCGCCTGCGGCTGCGCCGCCACGACGCGGTTGGGATCGACCTTGTCGTAGGCCACGGGGAGCATGATCGTTTCCATGGTGGACGGGTCCACGCCGTTCAGGCTGCGGCCGAAGTCCGCCAGTTTGGTGAGCGAGGCGAGGTCGGAATCGGTGGTGAGCGCCGTGGTGAGCTCGTCAGCGATCTTGTATGTCTTGGTGGGGCTGCCCAGCAGGTCCTGCTTCTTGATCTCGGAGAGCAGGGCGAGCATGAACTGCTGCTGCAGGCCGATGCGGCCGAGGTCGCTGCCGTCTCCGATGCCGTGCCGGGTACGGACGAACTGGAGCGCCTGCGTGCCGTCGAGCCGATGCGTGCCGGCGGCCAGGTCCAGGCCGCTGGAGGAGTCGTGGATGTCCTGGTCGACGGTGACGGTCACCCCGCCTATCGCGTCCACCAGTCCCTTGAAGCCGGCGAAGTCGATTTCGACGTAGTGGTCCATGCGGACCCCGGATATCTGTTCCACGGTCTTGACCACGCAGGCCGGGCCCACCTGCGAGTAGATGGAGTTGAACATCACACGCTTCGCGGACGCGACCGTGGAGCCGTTCGACTTGGTGCACTCGGGCCGGGTCACCAGGGTGTCGCGGGGGATGCTGACGGCGACGGCCCTGGTGCGGCCCTCGGGTATGTGCATCACCAGCGCGGTGTCGGAGCGAGCGCCCGCGACGTTGCCCGTGCCCAGCGCGGCGTTGGCGCCGGCGCGCGAATCGGAGCCCAGGATCAGGATGTTCTGACCGGAGGTGGGCAGCTTCTCGGGACGGTCGTCGCCGATCGCCGTGTCGATGTCGACGCCCTTGATGTTGTTGTCGAGGTCGCTGTAGAGCCAGTAGCCGACGCCGCCCGCCGCCAGCACGAGGACGAGGAGGGACAACAGGACGATACGGCCCCAGCGTCTCCCGCCGCGCCGAGGCCGACGCCGCCCGCCGCTCGCTGGGGCCTGGCCGTCGGGGCGGGGCTCGGTGGTGGCGCTGTGCGTCATCGCCTTCGGTTCCTCTCCTCACGGGCTCCGCGGTGCGGAGGATCGGGGCCCGGGTGGGGGGAAGGCCGGCCCGCTGATGCTGTCGGTGCAGTGGGAGCACTATAGGCGCCGCGGCTAGGGCCTTTGGGGAGCGGGTGACCATGATGCGGACCTGAGATGCATGGCACATGAACAGGTCTTGACCGCAGGTAAGAGTCACATAAGATGTGGTTCATCTGTGAACAAAGATGGAGGGGGTTCTGTCGGGTTCACAGGTGCTGGTGATGCGTCGTCGGCAACGGGGCCGGGCATCACCGCTTGAAGGGGTGGGCGTTCGATCGGGGCCTTTTGATGTCCTGGCGGGCGAAATGTGTGGGTAGGAGAGCGAGTTGGCGGATCATCCGCGCCTGAGTGTTGTGGTGCCCTTTCAGGATGTCGAGCTCTACCTGGCCGAATGTCTCGAGTCGATCGCCCGGCAGTCGTTCCGCGACTTCGAGGTGATCCTCGTCGACGACGGCTCCACCGACGGATCCGTCCGGATCGCGGCCGACTTCTGTGCGGCGGACCGGCGCTTCCGGCTGATCCGGCAGCACGCGCACGGGCCGGGCCACGCCCGCAACGTCGGTCTGCGGTGCATGCACCCCCGCGGCGAGTACCTCGCCTTCGCCGACGGCGACGACGTCATCCCCGAGTACGCCTACGAGTTGCTGATCCGCACCGTCGAGGAGTCCGGTTCCGACTTCGTCTCCGGCAATGTGCAGATGATGAACTCCACCAGCAAGTGGCAGTCCCCGCTCCACAAGGGCCCGATGGAGAAGAACCGGCGCGGCACCCACATAACGAAGTTCGACGCGCTGATCTACGACCGCACGGTCTGGAACAAGATGTTCCGGCGCTCCTTCTGGGAACGCCAGTCCATCGAATTCCCCGAGGGCGTCCTCTACGAGGACTCGTGGGTCAACATGTACGCCCACTTCCGGGCCGCCAAGGTCGACGTCATATCGGACATCGTCTACTTCTGGCGCCGCCGTGACGCCGGTGGCGCGCCGTCCATCACCCAGCGCCACACCGAGTTGTCGAACCTGCGCGACCGTGTCGCGGCGGTGCAGTCGGTGAGCCGGTTCCTCGCCGACGAGCGCTCCGGGCAGTACGAGGGCAGCAAGCGCAAGTACGACCTGGCCTGTCTCAAGTCCGACCTGATGCTCCATCTCAAGGTGCTGCCCGACGCCGACGAGGAGTACCAGCAGGCGTTCCTGGAGTGGGCCAACGCCTTCCTGGACGAGGCCGACCTCAGCATCATCGACGAACTCCCCGCGGACGCCCGGGTGAAGTGGCTCCTGGTACGCGCCCGGCGGCTGCCCGAGCTCCTGGAGGTCGTCCACTTCGAGCGCAAGGGCGGCCCGATGCCGGTCCAGCGGCGGGTCCGCCGCTACCTGAACTACCCCTTCCTTGGGGATCGCGAGGTCGGCCTCGACAAGAAGGCCTACCGACTGGACAAGGAATTCTCGCTGCACGGGTCGCTCAGCGGCGCGCGCTGGAGTGCCAACGGCGAACAGCTGACCCTCACGGGTGCCGCCTACGTCCGCTTCATCAACGTGCACAAGAAGCACATGTCGGTCAAGGCGATCGCCCTGCGGAACAAGAAGCAGGGGCGGATGGTGGTCACCACGGCCAGGACCACCTACGCACCGCAGGCCACCGAACGCTCCAACCAGAATCGTTACTGCTACGACTGGGCGGGCTTCGAGGCTCGTATCGACACGACTCGCCTCAAGCGCAAGGGGGAGTGGGTCGAGGGAACCTGGGACGTCGCCGCCGGCGTCCTCAGCCGCGGCCTGTTCCGCTACCGGGGCATCGGTCGTGGCGGCGCGGGGAGCGCCGCCAACCCGCCGTACCGGTATGTCGACAAGAACACCCGGGTCCTTCCGCTGTTCCTGCAGGGCAAGCTCAAGCTACGCGTGGAGATCGTGCGCTGCCGCATCACCGGCCACCGCGTCAGCGGTGACCAGCTGGAGCTGCGCGGCGTCTACCTCGGCCCCAAGGTGCCGGAATGGGGCAAACTCCGCGTCACCAGCATGAGCGGGGCGGGACGGCACGATGCCCGGGTGTACTTCACGCCCGGCGGCGAGGGCTGGTGCACGTTCGCCGCCCGCGTTCCGCTGCGCGTCCTGGTGCCGGGGTTCCGGGCCGACGCACAGGCGGAAGGGCAGATCCCGAAGTCCTGGAGCATGGGCAGCAACGGCTGGAAGACCACGTTCCACGTCGAGGGCCGCAAGATGACGATGTATCCGGTCATGGCGGAGGAGACGACCGACGGACACTACCGGATGCCCGCGTCGCTGCAGACCCGCGAGGGCGACCGGGAGGTCGTGGTCCACCGCAACGGTTCGGGCTACCTCGTGCTCTTCGAGCGTGCGACCCTGCCCACCGCGACGCACGCCGCCTGGCGGGAGGACGGCTCGCTGCAGATCAGCGGACGGTATCTGGCAGCCGACCGCCTCACCCCGCAGGAGTACCACGACGCGCACCTGGTGGTGCGGTCGCGCGCCCACGGAGCTGACCGCCCCGTCCCCCTGACCTGGGACGGCAACGAGTTCCACGCTGTGCTCACCCCCGCGGCCATGCGCACCCTCGCCGGTGACATCCCCCTCGCGGCCGGCCGCTGGGACTTCTTCCTGCGTCGTCAGGACCTTTCGGCGGTGGCCCGCGAGGACCGGCTCGAAGACCTGATGCTGAAGATCGAGCAGGACCGCATCGAGTCCTTCCCGCAGGAGTACGAGGCGAGCGAGCGCCGGTACGAGCTCGAGGCGGAGGCCTACGACAGGCTCTCCCTCCTCGTCCACTCGGCCATGCCCGATCACGCCCGGGGCCCGTACCGCCAGAAGCTGCTGCGCACCAAGACCTACCCGGCCGCGCGCCGCGAGAAGGTGCGTCCGGCGATTCTCCTGGACGCGTTCAAGGGCACCCAGTATTCGGACAGCCCCCGCGCCCTGCACGAGGAGCTGGTGCGGCGGGGCGTCGATCTCGAGCATCTGTTCGTCGTTCGCGACGACCAGGTGGAGGTGCCGCCCACGGCGACACCCGTGCGCATGTGGTCCCCCCAGTGGTACGAGGCGCTCGCCACCAGTCGGTACATCGTCGCGAACAACCACCTGCCCGACTGGTTCCAGAAGCGGGAGGGCCAGGTCGTCGTACAGACCTGGCACGGCACGCCGCTGAAGAAGATCGGCCATGACATCGAGGCCATCCACTTCGCCGACCAGCGCTATCTGGAGCGCGTGGAGAAGGAGGTGCAGAACTGGGACATGCTGGTGTCACCCAACAGCTTCTCCACGCCGATCCTCAAGCGCGCATTCGGCTTCCCCGGCGAGATGGTGGAGTCCGGGTACCCGCGCAACGACATCCTGCGACTGCCCGGTATGGAGGGGCGGGAGCGGGAGATACGGCGCCGCATCGGCCTTCCGGAGGGCAAGCGCGTCGTCATGTACGCACCGACCTGGCGCGACGACCAGTTCTACGCCCCCGGCAAGTACAAGCTCGACTTCCGCATCGACCTGGCGGACGCCCGCGCCCGGCTCGGTGCCGACCACGTCCTTCTGGTGCGCCGTCACCCCAACGTCGTCGACCCGGTGCCAGGAGCCGGCGACGGCTTCGTCTTCGACGTCTCCGACTACCCGGACATGGCCGACCTGTCCCTGATCACCGACGTGATGATCACGGACTATTCGTCGCTGATGTTCGACTACGTGAACACCGGACGCCCGATCCTCTTCTTCACGTACGACCTGGATCATTACCGCGACACCCTGCGCGGCTTCTATTTCGACTTCCAGAGCAGTGCTCCCGGCCCTCTGGTGTACACCTCCCGGGAACTGGTGACCGCGATCCGCGAGATCGACGGGATCCAGGAGAAGTACGCCGAGCGCTACCGCTGGTTCCAGAGCGAGTTCTGTGACCTCGACGACGGCTATGCCTCGGCGCGGCTCGCCGACCGGATGCTGGTCGCGGGCGGTGACCTCGCTCCGGATGCGGCCCGGGCACCCGCCGTCGGCACGGTGGACAACAGCCACGCGGGACGCCCGCTCACCCCCATCCGCTGGAACGCCCAGCAGTGGTTCGCTCCCAGGCAGGGCCCTGCCCAGACCCCGGCCGAGCTGCTGAACATGATTCCCGGCCAGTCCGCGCATCAGGGACACGGGCCGACGGGCGATGTGCCCCAGGCGCAGGAGCACGGCCCGGCGGCCGGGCAGACGGGCGCCGGGTGGGCCGGTGATCCCGACGGCACCGAGCAGCCGCGCGCCCAGGTGCCTCGCACGATGCAGCGGTTCGTGCCCTTCACGACGCCTTCGCAGGCCCAGGCGTCCGAGGGCAGGGCCGTCGAGGACGTGGTCGTGTGACGCCGGGTACCTGCCCCGGGAGCGACCGGCGCGTACGGCCGCCGCGTCCGCCCGGGTCAGAGGGCCGCGACGCGCCATGAGCGCGCCACTCACAGGCACACCCCAGGCGCTTGCCGTCAGCCGCGTCCAGCCACCGCGGCGTGAGCGCGCCGCCGGTGTGGTCCGTTCAACCCGTCCGTACACGCATCACCAGCGCGAAGTGGTCGGAGGCGCCGGTGTCGCGCAGGGCGCATCGCGTCCTGGGCAGACCGGTGAACAGGTAGTCCAGTTTGTGTCCGGAGGCGTGGGTGCCGCGGGCGGAACCGGGGGACCCGTCGCACTCCCGGTGGACGCCGTACGGCGCGGAAGGCCACACCCACGAGGCGGAGTTGCCGCCGCCCGGCGGATTCACGTTCAGATCACCGCCGTACACCGTGCGTCGTGCGGGAACCGCCGCTACCAGTGCCTTCAGCTGATCGTCGCGGAACTCCCAGCCGGGATGCGCCCGGTCGCTGCCCGCCGGACTCAGATGGGCGGTGCACAGGCGGACCCGGTGCGACGTGACCGAGGCGCACAGGATGCCGCGCCGCAGCCCCACGGTGGGCTGCGGCGCGGGCACCGGCGTGACCGAGGACAGCGGATACCCCGCGAGGATCGCGATGCCGGCGGAACCCTGCCCCGCGCCGGCGCACGGCACCGTGCCGACGCGGCCGGACCGGTCACCCACGCGGTAGAGCCGGAACGCCGTGTGCCAGGACCGGCCGAGCGCCCTGCGCACGGCCTCGACATCGCCGGTGCACGCCTCCTGGAGAAAGATCACCCGGGCCCCGTCCCGGGTGGCGAGGCGCCGCAGCTCCCGCTGCTTCACGGCCCGGCTCCCGGTGTCCGCGCAGTTCCACTGCCGGACGCCGCACATGTTCCAGGTCGCCACCGTCAGCGAACGGTCCGCGGCGTGGGACCGGGTGGGCCCCGACGACTGCGCCAGGACCACCGCCGTCGCGAGTCCCAGCAGGGCGGCCGCCGCGGCCATGGCCCGGCGCCCTCGACTTCGAAGCATCACGCCATCATCGCCGATCAGCACCCGACCGGAGTGGAACCGCAGCATGTCTGAAGCACCCAGGAAGAGCCGCCAGGTGATCCAGGGGATCGACGCCTCCGGTGGCCGGCCGGTGGAGTACCGCTTCTCCCACGCGAGGAACGGCAACCGGCACCTGACGGTCGTCTTCGCCAACATCTTCGCCCCGGACGACTACGGCTGGGCCACCGGCATCCTGGACAACCTGCGTTCCAACGTCCTCTGGATCCGGGACCGGTTCGAGGGCGGGAACACCTACTACCTCTGCGAAAACATGGATTTCGCGGTCGAGAGGTCCGTGATCGGGCTCATCTCCAGGGTCGTCGACGCCCTCGGCCTGACGCCCGGTGACGTCACCCTGTGGGGCAGCTCGAAGGGCGGCAGCGCGGCGCTGTACTTCGGGCTGCGATACGGCTTCCGCAACATCGTCGCGAGCGTTCCGCAACTCGCGATCGGCACCTTCGTGCGCGACGTCTATCCGGACACGGGCCGGCACATGCTGGGCGAGGCCATGGCGCCCGATGACGTCCGCACCCTCGACGCGATCCTTCCCGACCTTCTGGCCTCGGGAGCCAACCCGGACGCGAACATCTACGTGGTGTCCTCGCCGCAGGACGAGCAGTACAGCAGCCAGGTGGAGCCCTTCCTGGGCCTGCTGCGGCGGTACGAGAACTTCAACTTCATCTACAGCGAGTCCCCGTTCATCACGGACCACGGGAAGGTGACCCAGCGCAACACGCCCCCGCTGTTGGGAATCGCCTATTTGCTGGTCGAGGGCATCGCCCCGCGCCTCGGTGTCGCACGGCACGGCTATGAGGAGCCCGATGCCGACCGGTCGGGCATCGACTCCTTCATCAAGTCCACCTCGGTGGTGCAGAGTTCCTTCGTGGCTCCGGTGGTGACCACGCCCGCCTCGAACGACCTGCTGCCCGTCAGGGGTGCCCGTTTCACCGGCCAGGCGCCCGGTGCGGTCCGGGTGAGCATCTGGGAGAAGGGCAAGTACCTGGCCTCGGCACCCGTGGCCGCGGACGGCGGCTGGACGTGGGTGCGGGACGCGTCGTGGAGCACCGGCGAGCACCTGGTGCGACTGTTCGCCGTCGACCCGAACGGATACCAGTCCGAGCGCACCGACGTGCGTTTCACCGTCTCCGAGCACGTCGTGGCGCGGCGCCCGGAGCCGGACGCCCCGGACACGGCCGCGACGGTCCCCGGCGTACTCCCCGCACCACTCGTGCGGCGACCGGAGACCTATGACCGACTGACCGAGTCGCAGGTCGGGTTCCAAGGCGTGGCCGTGGGCGCGGCTCATGTCGGATTCAAGGAGAACGGTGTCTTCCTCGCCGCGTGCGCGGTCGCTCCGGACGGCCGCTGGACCTGGGAGCCGGGCTGGCTGTGGGCCGAAGGCGTGCACACCGTCGAGGTCTACGCGGCCGACATGACGGGAGCCGAGTCGCCGGTCACACCGGTCGTCTTCTCCGTCACCAACGCCACGGCGGGCGCGACGCCCGCCGGTTACTGAGACCGCCCGGCTTCGCGGCAGAACAGAGAGTGGATTTCCGACATGCCCCAAGCATCCTCGAGTGGACGTCAACTGCTCGTCGGCATCGAAGCCTCCGGGACATTCCCGGTCGAGTACCGGTTCGCCCACGCCCAGAAGGGCAACCGGCACCTGGTCGTCGTCTTCGCGAACTTCGCCGCGCCGGCCGACTACGGCTGGTCCAACGGCGTGTTCGACAAGCTGCGTGCCAACGTCCTCTGGATCCGCGACAAGTTCGATGACAACCGCAGCTACTACCTGTGCAAGGGGATGGACTTCTCCCTGGAACAGTCCGTCGTCACGCTCATCTCCAACGTGATGCGGGCTCTCGATCTCACACCGGACTCCGTCACCCTGTGGGGCGGCTCGAAGGGTGGCAGCGCCGCTCTCTACTTCGGCCTGAAGTACGGCTTCCGGAACATCGTCGCCATCGCGCCGCAGTTCCTGATCGGGACGTACGTACGGGACGTGCACCCCGGCACCGCCCGCTACATGCTCGGGGAGGGTGTCCCCGCGGAGAACGTGCGGGCCGTGGACGCGCTCATCCCCGACCTGCTGCGCTCGGGGGCCAACCGTGACGCGAACATCTATCTGGTGTCGGCGGCCCAGGACGACCAGTACCCGGTTCAGGTCGAACCCTTCCTGGGGCTCTTCCAGCCCTACGAGAACTTCAACTTCGTGTTCAGCGACTCCCCGCACATCGCCGACCACACCCAGGTGGCGGGCCGCAACGTCCCCCTCCTCATGGGCATCGCCAACTTCCTGATCGACGGGATCGCCCCGCGCCTGGGCTTCGTCCGCAACGGCCATGAGGAACCCGGCCGCGACGGCTCGGCCATCGACTCCTATCTCTCCGCCACGGCGCTGGTCCGCGGTGCGGAGTTCCCGCCGCCCGTGGTGACGGCGCCGGCGCACCAGCAGGAGGTGCGACGGGACGCGGTACGGTTCGCGGGACACGCCCGCGGCGCCGCCCGCGTGATCGTCTGGGAACACGGCAAGTACCTGGGCCAGACCGACGTCGCACCCGACGGCAGCTGGTCCTGGGATCTCGGCCGGGCGTGGAGCAAGGGAAAGCACCCGGTGAAGCTCTACGCGGTGGACGCGTCGGGCTACCAGTCCGAGCGCACCGAGGCCCACTTCACAGCCGTCGACGGCGCGGACGGAGCCGCCGCGACGGCCGTCGGGGACCACGGACCCGTGCTGTCGACGGTCGGGCCGGGCTCCTCCGCGCCGATGGTGCTGGAGCCCGTGGCCCACGAGCAGGTGCTGGACTCCCGGGTGGTGTTCCAGGGGGCCGCCGCGGGCGCCGCCCAGGTCGGATTCCGTCAGAACGGCGTACTGCTCGGGGGCGTCGCGGTGGCCCCGGACGGAAGCTGGTCGTGGGACTCGGGCTGGGCATGGGGTACGGGCATGCACGTCGTCGACGTCTTCGCCGTGGACCACTCCGGAGCCGAATCCTCGGTCACGCAGGTTCCCTTCACCGTCCTGAACCTGTCGGCAGGGGCGCCGACGGCCGTGTTCAACGGCGGTGAGTACTGACACACGAAGAGGGCCCCCGCCCGCAGGCGGAGGCCCTCTTCCCGGTCAGGGAACGTTACGCCGGAACGCTCGCCACGCCCTGAGCCAGGAACCGCTTCCCGTTCACCCGCTCGGAGACACCCTCGCGGTCCAGGTACGGCGTGATGCCGCCCAGGTGGAAGGGCCAGCCGGCGCCCGTGATCAGGCAGAGGTCGATGTCCTGGGCCTCGGCGACGACGCCCTCGTCGAGCATCAGGCCGATCTCCTGGGCCACCGCCTCCAGGACGCGGTCGCGGACCTGCTCCTCGGTCAGGACGGTGTCGCCCTGCTTCAGCAGCGCGGCGACCTCCGGGTCCAGCTCCGGCTTGCCGCTGTCGTACACGTAGAAGCCGCGCTTGCCCGCCTTGACGACGGCCGCGAGGTTCGGGGAGACCGTGAAGCGGTCCGGGAAGGCCCGGTTGAGGGTCTCCGAGACGTGCAGGCCGATGGCCGGGCCGACCAGTTCGAGCAGGACCAGCGGGGACATCGGCAGGCCGAGCGGCTCGATCGCCTTCTCGGCGACCTCGACCGGCGTGCCTTCGTCGATCACGTTCTGGATCTCGCCCATGAAGCGGGTCAGGATGCGGTTCACGACGAACGCCGGGGCGTCCTTGGTGAGGACCGCGGTCTTCTTCAGCTTCTTGGCCACCGCGAAGGCGGTCGCCAGCGAGGCGTCGTCCGTCTTCTCGCCGCGGACGATCTCCAGCAGCGGGAGGATCGCGACCGGGTTGAAGAAGTGGAAGCCGACGACCCGCTCGGGGTGCTTCAGCTTCGACGCCATCTCCGACACCGACAGCGAGGACGTGTTGGTGGCGAGGATCGCGTGCGCCGGGGCGACCGCCTCGACCTCCGCGAACACCTGCTGCTTGACGCCGATCTCCTCGAAGACGGCTTCGATGATGAAGTCGGCGTCCGAGAAGCCCTCGGCCTTGTCCAGGACACCCGTCACCAGCGCCTTGAGACGGTTGGCCTTGTCCTGGTTGATCCGGCCCTTGCCGAGCAGCTTGTCGATCTCGGCGTGGACGTAGCCCACACCCTTGTCGACGCGCTCCTGGTCGATGTCGGTCAGGACGACCGGCACCTCGAGGCGGCGCAGGAAGAGCAGCGCGAGCTGAGAGGCCATCAGACCGGCGCCGACGACACCGACCTTGGTGACCGGGCGGGCCAGGTTCTTGTCCGGGGCGCCGGCCGGACGCTTGCCGCGCTTCTGGACGAGGTTGAACGCGTAGATGCCGGAGCGCAGTTCGCCACCCATGATCAGGTCGGCGAGGGCCTGGTCCTCGGCGTCGAAGCCCTGCTGCAGGTCGCCGTTCTTGGCGGCCGCAATGATCTCCAGGGCCCGGTAGGCGGCCGGGGCCGCGCCGTGCACCTTGCCGTCGGCGATGAACCGGCCGCGCGCGACGGCCTGGTCCCAGGCCTCGCCGCGGTCGATCGCCGGGCGCTCGACCTCGATGTCGCCCTTGAGGACCTGGGCGGTCCACAGCAGCGACTGCTCCAGGAAGTCGGCACCCTCGAAGAGGGCGTCGGCGATGCCCAGTTCGAAGACCTGCTTGCCCTTGAGCTGCTTGTTCTGGTTGAGGCTGTTCTCGATGATGACCGAGACGGCCTTGTCGGCGCCGATCAGGTTCGGCAGCAGGGCGCAGCCGCCCCAGCCCGGGACCAGGCCCAGGAAGACCTCGGGCAGGGAGAACGCCGGGATGGCCTTCGACACCGTGCGGTAGGTGCAGTGCAGGCCGACCTCGACGCCGCCGCCCATCGCCGCGCCGTTGTAGTAGGCGAAGGTGGGCACGGCCAGCTTCGCGAGGCGCTTGAAGACCTCGTGGCCGCCCTTGCCGATGGCCAGCGCGTGGTCGTGCTGCTTGAGCAGCTCCACGCCCTTGAGGTCGGCGCCGACCGCGAAGATGAACGGCTTGCCGGTGACGCCGGCGCCGACGATCTCGCCGTCCGCGGCCTCCTTCTCCACCTGGTCGATCGCGGTGTTGAGGTTCGCGAGCGACTGCGGGCCGAAGGTGGTCGGCTTGGTGTGGTCCAGGCCGTTGTCCAGGGTGACGAGCGCGAAGCGCCCGGCCCCGAAGGGAAGGTCGAAGTGGCGTACGTGCGCCTGCGTGACGACCTCGTCCGGGAACAGCTCGGCCGCGCCCTTCAGGAGTTCAGCGGTGGTGGTGCTCACTTGTCGCCTCCGTCGAAGTGCGGGTTCTCCCAGATGACCGTCGCGCCCATGCCGAAGCCGACGCACATGGTGGTGAGGCCGTAGCGGACCTCGGGCTGCTCCTCGAACTGGCGGGCCAGCTGCGTCATCAGACGGACGCCGGAGGAGGCGAGCGGGTGACCGTAGGCGATCGCGCCACCGTACTGGTTGACGCGCTCGTCGTCGTCCGCGATGCCGTAGTGGTCGAGGAGGGCCAGCACCTGGACGGCGAAGGCCTCGTTGATCTCGAACAGACCGATGTCGGAGATGGACAGGCCCGCCTTGGCGAGGGCCTTCTCCGTGGCCGGGATCGGGCCGTAGCCCATCACCTCGGGCTCGACGCCCGCGAAGGCGTAGGAGACCAGGCGCATCCTGACCGGCAGGCCGTTCTCGCGGGCGAAGTCCTCGCTCGCGATGATCGACGCGGTGGCGCCGTCGTTCAGGCCGGCCGCGTTGCCGGCGGTGACCCGGCCGTGCACGCGGAACGGGGTCTTCAGGCCCTGGAGGTTCTCCAGCGTGGTGCCCGGGCGCATCGGCTCGTCGGCCGTGACCAGGCCCCAGCCCGTCTCGCCGCTCTCGGGGCTCGTGCGGCGCACCGAGATCGGCACCAGGTCCTGCTGGATCTTGCCGTTGGCGTACGCCTTGGCGGCCTTCTCCTGCGAGCGCACGGCGTACTCGTCGGCGCGCAGCTTGGTGATCTGCGGGTAGCGGTCGTGCAGGTTCTCGGCGGTCATGCCCATGAACAGCGCCGACTCGTCGACCAGCTTCTCGGAGACGAAGCGCGGGTTCGGGTCCACGCCCTCGCCCATCGGGTGGCGGCCCATGTGCTCCACGCCACCGGCGATGACGGCGTCGTAGGCGCCGAACGCGATCGAACCGGCGGTGGCGGTCACGGCGGTCAGGGCGCCGGCGCACATGCGGTCGATCGAGTAGCCGGGGACGGACTGCGGCAGGCCCGCGAGGATGCCGGCCGTGCGGCCGAGGGTCAGCCCCTGGTCACCGATCTGGGTGGTCGCCGCGATGGCGACCTCGTCGATCTTCTTCGGGTCCAGACCCGGGTTGCGGCGCAGCAGCTCCCGGATCGCCTTGACGACGAGGTCGTCGGCACGGGTCTCGTGGTAGATGCCCTTCGGGCCCGCCTTGCCGAACGGGGTGCGGACGCCGTCGACGAAGACGACGTCCCTGACGGTACGAGGCACGATGGCTCTCCTCCAGATGCGGGATGCTGAGCGCTTGCTTACGGGCCATGCTACTTGTGAGTAACGTGACTGCCCAGTCCTCCCCCCGGCCGGAGCGGCGAACGTCACACCGACGGGGCCGTGGAGCCTCCCGGATCAGGTGCCGGCCCGCCGGGGCGCGCGGCCCGGGTCCGCTCCCGGCGCCGACACGGACAGAGCCCGCGCTCCCATGCGGAACGCGGGCCCGAGGGCACGGAGCGGGGCGTGTGGAAGCCGCCCCGGAACGGTGAAGCGGGGCGCGTGGACGCGCCCAGGATCTTGGCGTGATTTCGACGTCCGGGTTCCGCTTCAGGCGTCCGCGCCCGACAGCGCCGCGACCAGCACGGGCGTCACCTGCTCCACCTGCCAGGGCCGCGCACCGTATCCGGTCAGCGCGTCCGCGACCGTCCCGGCGTCCACCGCGGCCGGCGGCTCCCAGCACACCCGCCGCACGGTGTCGGGGGAGACCAGGTTCTCCTGGGGCATGTTGAGCTGCTCGGCCAGCGCCGACACCCCCGCCCGCGCGGCCGACAGCCGGGCCGCCGCGGCGGGATCCTTGTCGGCCCACGCCCGCGGCGGCGGCGGTCCGGTGACCGGCTGCCCCGGCTGGGGCAACTTCGCCTCGGGCAGCGCCTTCGCCCGGTCGACCGCCGTCTGCCACTGCTCGAGCTGCCGGCGTCCCACCCGGTGCCCGAACCCGTTCAGCGCGGCCAGCGCGTGCACGTTGACCGGGAGCGAGAGGGCGGCCTCCACGATGGCCGCGTCCGAGAGCACCTTGCCCGGTGACACGTCCCGCCGCTGCGCGATCCGGTCCCGGGTCTCCCACAGCTCCCGTACGACGGCGAGCTGCCGGCGCCGCCGCACCTTGTGCATCCCGGACGTACGGCGCCAGGGGTCCTTGCGTGGCTCGGCGGGCGGCGCCGCCGCGATCGCCCCGAACTCCTGGAGCGCCCAGTCGAGCTTGCCCTGCCGGTCCAGCTCCTTCTCCAGGGCGTCCCGCAAATCCACGAGGAGTTCGACGTCCAGGGCCGCGTAGCGCAGCCAGGGCTCGGGCAGCGGCCGGGTCGACCAGTCGACGGCGGAATGGCCCTTCTCCAGGACGAAACCGAGCACACCCTCGACCATGGCGCCGAGACCGACCCGGGGGAAACCGGCGAGCCGGCCGGCCAGTTCGGTGTCGAACAGCCGGGTCGGGACCATGCCTATCTCCCGCAGGCAGGGCAGGTCCTGGGTGGCGGCGTGCAGCACCCACTCGACGCCGGTCAGCGCCTCACCGAGACCGGAGAGATCGGGACAGGCGACGGGGTCGATGAGCGCGCTGCCCGCCCCCTCGCGGCGGAGCTGCACCAGGTAGGCGCGCTGGCCGTAGCGGTAGCCGGAGGCGCGCTCGGCGTCGACGGCGACGGGGCCGGAGCCGACGGCGAAGGCGGCGATCACCTCGGCGAGCGCGGCCTCGTCGGCGATCACGGGCGGAATGCCCTCGCGGGGTTCGAGCAGCGGAGTCGGCGCCCCCAGCACAGAGGACCCGGCGTCGTCCGGGGGAGTGCCCCCGGTGGTGCGCACGGAACTGTCTGCTGCGGTCTCTTGGGCGTCGGTCACCTGTCAAGGGTATCCGTGTGTGGACGGCGCCCGTCGACGGAACGTTCCGTCGACGGGCGGCGCCCGGGGGGGAAAAAAGCAAGGCCCGGGAACAAGCCCGGGAGGTGGAGTGAGGAGAGATGTTGTGAAGAGGACCACGAAGGGCGGGG
>NZ_JBEXYS010000023.1:0-121590 GCF_040631045.1 Streptomyces sp. NPDC005706
CCGGCACGCCCTCGTGGTCGGCCACCCGCGCGGCGCACTCCAGCCCCCCGCCCCACCGGCGGGCCGCGGCGCCCCCCCCCCACGCCCGCATCTCCAGGGCGTCCCGCGCCAGGTCCTCGACCGAGGGCCCGGCGTCGGCCGCCGCGATGCCCATGGCCAGGTCGAGACCCGCGGAGCGCCGCCAGTCCTGGACGAGTGTGCGCCCGCCGTGACTGACCCGGACGAGCCGCGCCTGCTGGAGCCGTTTGACGGCTTCGCGGACGGCGTGCCGGTTCACACCGAACTCGGCCGCCAGCTCCCGTTCGGCCATGAGCGCCGAGCCGGGCGCCTGTTCCCCGTCGAGGATCCTGTCGCGCAGGACCGCGAAGAGCTGGTCGGAGACCGCTTCACGCCGGATGCTGTGCCGTGTCATGGCGAGCAGCGTGGACCGGCCGCGGCCACTGGTCAACTGGTTGGACCAGCTTTTCCGGCGCGCCGGGCGGTTGACCGAAACCCAACCGGGCCGGGTGATTTCGGCGGGCCGTGCGGGAAGAGCACGCCCTGGGTCGCGTCGCGGGCGTGACCGCGCGGACACGACCCGGGACCAGTCCCGTGCTGCCGACCGAACGGAGATCAGGCGATGGCCACCATGCCAGGCACAGCCCCGTCGCTCACCGCGGAGCCCAGCAGTCTGCGGTTACCGGGGATCGTCCTCGGCGTGGGGCTGGGAGGGTTCCTCGACGGCATCCTGCTGCACCAGCTCCTGCGGTGGCACCACATGCTCACCAGCACCAACCACGACCGCATCGGGGTGAAGTACTACGACCCGCACACGGTTTCGGGCCTGCAGATGAACACGCTGTGGGACGGCATCTTCCACGCGGTGTGCTGGGTCGCCGTGCTCGTGGGCCTGGCCGCGCTGTACTCGCGGATCACGCACAACCGGCGGGCGGTGTGGACCTCACGGGTCCTGTGGGGCTGGATCCTCTTCGGCTGGGGCCTGTTCAACCTGGTCGAGGGCGTCCTGGACCACCAGGTCCTGGGGATCCACCACGTCCACGGAGGGCCCCACCAGGCGTGGTGGGACGCCGGCTTCCTCGTGCTGGGCGGCCTTCTCATGCTCGCCGGCCACCTTGTCCAGCGTGGCGGAACGCCTCTCGACCCCGAGGCACCGCGCGGCGCCGGGCGAGCCGGAGACCACGCCTGATGGACGGCATGCACCACCACGACGGTGGCGGCGGCGCGTCCGCCGTGGTACCGGCCGCGCTGATCCTGACGGTCCTGCTCGCCGCCGCCGGCTGCTATCTGCTCGCCGCGCACCGCGCACGGCGCCGCAACCCCGCGCGGAGCTGGAACGGTTGGCGGTCGGCATCGTTCCTGGGCGGGCTGTGCCTGCTCGCTCTCGCCCTTCTTCCGCCCCTGTCGTCCGCCGCGCACTCCGACTTCCGCGGGCACATGGCCCAGCACATGCTCATCGGGATGTACGCGCCGACGGCACTGGTGCTGGCCGCGCCGGTGACCCTCCTGCTGCGAGCGCTGCCGGCCGCCCGGGCCCGCACGCTCTCGGCGCTGCTCCACAGCACCCCGGCCCGGATACTGGCGCATCCGGCGGTGGCGCTCGCCCTGAGCACCGGCAGCCTCGGCTTGCTCTACTTCACGCCGTTGTACAACGCCGCCATGGGCCACCCCCTGGGGCACTGGCTCATGCAGGCGCACTTCCTGGCGTCGGGCTGCCTGTTCGCCCACGTCATCGCCGGCCCCGACCCCGCGCCGTACCGCCCCGGAGTCCGGACCCGCCTGGTGTACCTGGGCGTCGCCATCGCCGCGCACGCCCTGATCGCCCAGGCCGTGTACGGCGGGTTCTTCGTCGACATCCGTGCCCCCGTCGAACAGGTACGGCAGGGCGCGGAGATCATGTACTACGGCGGGGACATCGCCGAACTCGTGCTGGCCGGAGCGCTCATGGCGACCTGGCGGCCCGAGCGCCGCGCCAGGACCGCCCCGCGGCCGGAACGTCCTGGAGCGGCCGCGACGGCAGGACACTGAATCCCGGCCGGGTTTGACCCTCGACCTGGTCGAGGGCTCAGGGTTCCGGGTGTGGAGAGCGAGATGCGCAGTATCGGGGAGATGGCCCGCGCCAGCGGCCTGGGCGTGAGCGCCCTGCGGTTCTACGACCGGGCGGGCGTGCTCGTCCCGGTCCGGGTGGACCCGGTGAGCGGGTACCGCTGGTACGGCGAGGAGCAGTTGGATGAGGCCCGCGTGCTGGCGCGCCTGCGCCGGGCCGGCATGCCGCTGGCGGACATCCGTCTGGTGCTGGCCGCCTGGTCCGGTGCCGACACCGGCCTGGTCCGCACGCTGCTGATGGCCCATCTGCGCCGGCTGGAGGCGGGACTGACCGATGCCCGCGGCGAGTTCTCCACACTCCGAGCCCTACTCGACCAGAGGGAGAACCACATGACCCCGCTCCACACCGCCCCCGTGCACCTGTCCGTTCCGGCACCGGCACTGGCGGCGGCCCTGGACGCGGTGCGCTTCGCGGTCGGCACCGACCCCGAACTGCCCGTGCTCGGCGGCATCCTGTTCGACATCGACGGCGACGGACTGCACACCGTGGCCACCGACCGCTACCGGATGGCCGTCGCCCGGACAGCGGTCACCGGGCACGGCGGCCCGCGCGTCCAGGCCGTCGTGCCCACCCCGCTCGCCGACGCCATGCGCGCGCTGCTGAGCGGCGAGGAGCCCGTCCGGCTGGAACTGGACGGCGACCGGGTGACCCTGGAGGCCGGCGACCGCCAGGTGGCCGGACACCGTCTCGACCACGAGTTCCCCGACTACCGCCGCCTGGTCCACCTGCCGGCGGGCAGCCGCGCCCAGGTCGACGCGCCCGCCCTCCGCAAGGCGGTCGAGACGGGCCCGGTCCACCAACAGGACGGCTCCGGAGCCGAGTTGAGCGTGCTCGAGTTGACGGACGACGGCACGGTGACCGTCCGCGAGGACGCCGAGGCCGGCCAGGACCGCATCGCCGTCAACCGCGAGTACCTCCTCCAGGCCCTGAACGCCGGGGCCCGCGATCGCCTCGTCCTGGAGTCCACGTCCCCGACGGCCCCCCTCGCGATCCGCCGCCCCGACGACGAGCACACCTTCTCGCTGCTGATGCCGGTGCGCCTGGAGGACTGACGCGAGGGCGGCAACGGCCCCGGAGGGGCGGGGACGAGACCGCCGTCGTCCCCCGGGGTACGGTGACCTCCGCTACGAGCGGGGAGGAAGCCGGTGCATCGGCCGCGAGAGCTGTCACGCCGACGGGGTCGGTGCGAGCGTCCACGCGCAGACGTTCGTCCGCGCGGGAAGGCCGTGATCCGTCGTGCCGGCTGACGGCCGCGGGAGGACCGCCGGTTGGGCGAAGGCGCTGGCCGCCGTCGTCCTGCTGGGCCTTCTCCCCCTGGTCATCCTGGCGATGATCTCCTTTCGCGGGTCCGGCGCGTTCCCCTGGTGAGGTCGGCGGGCGCGCGCAACGCACCCGCCGCCGGACGTGTCCGTGAGGCAGTGCCCGGGGCCCCGTTCCGGCACCGGGCTCAGGTCCGCAGCCACACCGCCGTGTCCCGCGGCAGCCGGCCCGCGCCGTCGAGCGGACCGCTGGCGAGCAGCAGCTCGTCGTGCGGCGGGAGTCCGGCCGGTCGCCCGGAGAGGTTGACGACGCAGACCAGTCCGTGCTCCCGGGCGAAGGCCAGGACGCCGCCACCGGCCGGCAGCCAGGTGAGGGGTCCGTCCCCGAAGCCGGGCACGGACCGGCGCAGGAGCAGGGCAGCTCGGTACAGCGCGAGCATCGAGTCCGGGTCGGCCGCCTGCCGGTCGACGGCGTAGCGGTCCCAGCCCTCGGGCTGCGGGAGCCAGGGTTCGGCGCCCGTACCGAAACCGCACCAGGGGGCTCCGGCCTCCCAGGGCAGCGGGATGCGGCAGCCGTCCCGTCCCGGGTCGGTGCCTCCCGAGCGGAAGTGCATCGGGTCCTGGATGCTCGTCCGCGGGACCTCGGCCTCGGGCAGCCCCAACTCCTCCCCCTGGTACACGTAGACGGAACCGGGCAGGGCCAGGGTCAGCAGGGCGGCGGCTCGGGCCCGCCGGGTGCCCAGCCCCAGGTCGGTCGGGGTGCCGAAGGCCTTCGCGGCGAAGTCGAAGGAGGTGTCGGCGCGCCCGTAGCGGGTGACGGTACGCGTGACGTCGTGGTTGCACAGCACCCAGGTGGCGGGGGCTCCGACGGGGGCGTGCTCGGCGAGGGTGTCGTCGATGGCGCTGCGCAGCCGGTCCGGTTCCCAGGGGCAGGCGAGGAAGTTGAAGTTGAAGGCGGTGTGGAGTTCGTCGGGGCGGAGATAGCGGGCGAAGCGCTCGGCGTCCGGCAGCCAGACCTCGCCGACGAACACCGCCCCGTACTCGTCGGCGATCGACCGCCAGGAACGGTAGACGTCGTGCAGCTCGTCCTGGTCGATGTACGGGTGCGGGTCCACGCCCTCCTCGAAGTCGGCGAGCGCGGGGTCCTTGACGAGCAGGGCCGCGGAGTCGATGCGCATGCCGGCGACGCCGCGTTCGAACCAGAACCGCAGGATGTCCTCGTGTTCCCGGCGGACCGCGGGGTGGGCCCAGTTGAGGTCGGGCTGCTCCGGGGTGAAGAGGTGCAGGTACCACTCACCGTCGGGCACCCGGGTCCAGGTGGGTCCGGAGAACTGTGATGGCCAGTCGTTGGGCGGCTGGTCGCCGCTCTCACCGCGCCCGGGACGGAAGTGGAACAGCTCCCGCTCGGGGCTGCCGGGTCCGGCCTCCAGCGCGGCGCGGAACCAGGGGTGCTGGTCGGAGACGTGGTTGGGGACGATGTCGACGATGACGCGGATGCCCAGTTCGGCGGCCTCCGCTATGAGTTTCTCGGCCTCGGCGAGGGTGCCGAACGCCGGGTCGATGGTGCGGTAGTCGCAGACGTCGTAGCCGCCGTCCACCAGCGGGGAGGCGTACCAGGGGGTGAACCAGACGGCGGCGACGCCCAGTTGTGCGAGGTGGGGCAGTCTCGCCCGGACTCCCGCGAGGTCCCCGGTGCCGTCGCCGTCGCCGTCGGCGAAGCTGCGCGGGTACACCTGGTAAATGACGGCGTCGCGCCACCAGTCGTCGGTGCGGGGCGAGTGAGGGGCTGCCAACTGACGTTCCTTTCGGGCAGGGTGGATCTCCGCCGCCGGCCCGGATGCTGCGGGGCGTCGGACGGGCCGGCGGCGAAGGCTGGAGGGGAAGGGACGGCCGGGGATGGGCGCGCGGTGCGGTCAGCCCTTGAGGCCGCCGGCGGTCAGGCCGCTCATGATGTTCCGCTGGAAGACCAGGAAGATCAGCAGTGTCGGCAGCGAGGCGATGGTCAGGGCGGCGATCAGGATGTTCACGGGGACCCCGGTGGAGAGCGAGTAGATCCCCACGTTGAGGGTCTGCTTCGACGGGTCGGGCAGGGTGAGCATCGGCCAGAGGAAGTCCTTCCAGACGCCGACGATCGCGAAGATCGACACCACGCCGAGGATCGGCCGCGAGACCGGCAGCACGATCGACCACAGGATCCGCGTCGGGGAGGCGCCGTCCATGGCGGCCGCGTCGAGGAGTTCCTTGGGGATGGAGTCGAAGAACCGCTTCAGCAGGAAGACGTTGAAGGCGTTGGTGACGGAGGGGAGCCAGATCGCCCACGGCGTGTTCAGCAGGTTCCGGTGCACGACCGGCACGTCGAGGACGGTCAGGTACTGGGGTACGACCAGCACGGTGGCCGGGATCATGAGCGTGGCCAGCATCATGCCGAGGATCGCCTTGCCGAGGACCGGGCGGAGCCTGGACAGCGAGTAGGCGGCGGCCACGTCCAGGACGAGCTGGCAGGCCAGTGCGCCGAACGCGTAGAACGTGGTGTTGAGCAGCAGCCGGGAGAGGTCCATGACGTCCCAGGCGCGGGTGTAGTTGCCCGGGGTGAAGGACCTCGGCACCAGGGTCGGCGGGGTCCGGATCACCTCCTGCGCGTCCTTCACGCCGCTGGAGGCCAGCCAGTACAGCGGCCCGAGGAACACCACGGCGAAGGCCGCGACGACCACGGCGAATACTGTCCAGTACAGGAACTTCCCGCGTGGTCTGGCGAGTTGGGCCGGTGAGATGAGTGTGCGTGTCGACATGCCGGTCTCCCCCGTCTACTCGTCGCCGGCGCGGCTGAGCCGCACGTACGCCGCCGAGAAGCCGGCGAGGAGTACGAGCAGGAGCAGGCCGAGCGCCGCCGCGGCACCGTAGTTGTTGAAGTTGAAGGCGTACTGGTAGATCAGGTAGACGACCGTGGTGGTCGACCCCTCGGGTCCGGCGCCGCCGGTGAGCAGGAACGGCTCGACGAAGACCTGCATCGTCGCGATGACCTGCATCAGCAGCATCAGCGACAGGATCAGCCGGGTCTGCGGGATCGTGACGTGCCAGATCTTGCGCAGCAGACCGGCGCCGTCGAGTTCGGCCGCCTCGTACAGCTCGCCGGGAATGCCCTGGAGCGCGGCGAGGTAGATCAGGGTCGCGCCGCCCATGTTCATCCAGGTCGAGGCGATGACGACGGACAGCATCGACAGGCCGGGGTCCTGCAGCCACTGCTGCTCGGGCAGGTGCAGAAAGCCCAGCAGCTCGTTCAGCAGGCCGTATCCGGGGTCGTAGAGGTACTTGAAGAGCAGCACGGAGGCGACCGGCGGGAGCATCACGGGCAGGTAGACGAGGAGCCGGAGGAAGCCCTGGCCGTGCCGGAACTCGTTGATGACGATCGCGGTGACGAAGGGCACCGCGAAACCGAGGAGCAGTGCCAGCGCCGTGAACAGCAGGGTGTTGCGCCAGGCCTGCCAGAAGGCGGGGTCGTGGTAGACGGTTTCGAGGTTGTCCAGGCCGACCCAGGTGGTCCCGCCGTGGCCGGTCTTCTGGAACGCGAGGCCGAACTCCCTGATCATCGGGTACCAGGAGAACACCGCGAAGCAGATCACCGCGCCGATCAGGAAGCCGTGGGCGGTGAGGTTGCGCCGCAGGCTCCGGGCGAACCGGCCGCGGGGTGGTGGCGGGCCCGCCGTGCGCGGAAGCGCCGGGCGGGCGGGGTCCGCCGTGCTCGGGGTCAGACTGGGGGCCGCCATCGTCGCTCCTTGGTGCTCGGCTGCCGGGTTGCTGGGGCGCACGGGCCGCGAGGCCGGAGGACCGCGGCGCGGACACGGTGTTCCCGGCGGGGCCGGCCCGTGGGCCCGCCTCCGCCGGGGACCGGTCACTGGTTGGCGAGAACCTGGTTCACCTGGGACTCGGCGGTGGAGAGCAGCTTGTCGACATCGGCGTCCTTGTTGGTGAGGATGCCGGACATCACGTTGTCGAGGACCTTGTAGATCTCCTGCGCCTTGGGCGGTTCGGCCTTGCCGGGCACCGGGTTGTCCATGAACGTCCTGAAGTTGGCGACCGGCATGGTGGCGTTCGCCAGCCGTGCGGCGTCGTCCTTCTTCTTCGACACCCCCAGCCAGAAGTTGGGCTGCGGGACGCCGACCGGGAGCTTGTCGGCCTTGGTGCGGGCCCACTCGAACTGGCCCTTGCCGACGGTGAGGTTCTTGAAGTTCAGCCAGGCGACCGCGGCCTTGATCTTGTCGCCCGAGATACCGCTCTTGATCATGTAGTTGTTGCCGCCGGCCAGGGTGTTCCTCTCGCCCGGGATCGGGCCCATGCCGAAGTTCTCGTACTCGGCGCCGAGTTGCTGGACCATGTACGCGATGTCGTCGGGGGCGGCGAGGAACATGCCGAGCTTGTCGCTCGCTATCTGCTTCTGCAGGTCACCCCACTTGAGCAGCTGGGTCTTGCCCATGCTGTCGTCGTCCCAGCGCATGGCCCGCAGGTTGCGCGCCACCTGCCGTCCGACGTCGTTGTTGAACGCGGCCTTCTTGCCGCTCGCGTCCACGATGTCACCGCCGAGGCTGTACACCTGGGCGGTGAAGTGCCAGCCGCCGGTGTTGGCCGCGCTGTAGTCGCCGTAGCCGGCGATGCCATTGCCGAGAGCGGCGATCTTCCTGGCCGCGGCGCGGACCTCGTCCCAGGTGCGCGGCGGTGAGTCGGGGTTCAGGCCGGCCCGCTTGAAGAGCTTGCGGTTGATGAGCAGGCCCATGGTGTAGTTGCTGGTGGGCAGGCCGTAGAGCTTGCCGTCCTGCTTGAGCGAGCCGAGGACGTTCGGGTCGATGTCCTTCAGCAGCGGGACCGTCCGGTCGTTGACGTAGGCCGTGATGTCGGCGGCGCCGTCGTTGTCGAGCACCTGCGGCAGGTCGGTGAAGTACGTGTAGAAGACGTCGGGCTGGGACTTGGCCTTCAGCATCGCGGTGAAGCGGGGCGGCTCCAGGCACTGGCCGGGGGTGGAGCGGCCCTCGATGGTGACGTTCGGGTACTTCTGGTTGAACTCCGCGACGTCCTGCTTCCACTCCCTGAGTTCGGCCGCCTTGGCCGCGGGGGGCATGCAGTCGATGGTGATCGTCACCTTGGCCTCGGGGTCCAGTGGGGCGGCCGGGTCGGAGGAGCCGCCTCCTTCGGAACCACCGGCGCCGTTGTTGCTCGCGCTGGTGCCGCAGGCGGCGAGCGCGGTCAGGGTGAGCGCGGAGACGAGGGCGACCGCGCCGGAGCGGCGGGTACGGCGGAACCGGGCACTTCTCATGGGTGGTCCCCTTCGGGCATGAACGGTGAGGTCGCCCCACCGTCGGTGCGACTCGGTGCGTTGTGGGGCGCCGCACACTCAACCACCATCAACAAGAGGCCGCAAGATGTCGCGCTAATTTCGTAATTGTTTGACAGACGCCGTATCTACGTCGCACGCCCGGAGTCGGCGCCGCAGCCCTAACTACCGCCTGCCGAAGGCAAAGCAGCCTGCGGCCCGCCTCGAAAGGAACCCGAGGCGGGCCGCGGCACCCTCGCCACGAGGGCAGGAATCACACGCAAGTCTGCTGCAAAGTGCCGCAAACAGCTTGCGGCGATCTCAGGGGTTGATGTTGATCTTGAAGGTGGACGTGGTGTTGCGCACGTCCACCGCGTTGCCGCTCATCCGCAGCCCGTTGAACGTCACCTCGCCCACGGCGGGGCCCTGCCCCGCCTCGGGCATCTCGTTGGCCCACAGGCCGAAGCCCGACTTGGCGTCGTAGGCGTCCCCGCTCCTGCGGGCGCCGGTGACGGAGACGTCGGTGAAGACGGTGTCCTTGATGGGGTACTGCGGCTGTCCGCCGGAGTAGTTGGTCTGGAACATCACCCCGCTGTAGGTGGGATCGACGATGTCGACGTGGTTGACCCGGATGCCCTGGAACACCTTCGACGCGGAGAAGACCCAGATGCCCGGGAAGGTCTGCGCACCCCAGAAGTGGCCGCCGGCCCGCTCGATCGTCACGTTCTCGAAGGTCGTCGGGTCGGTCCCGAAGCCGTTCATCGGGTAGCCGAAGTCCAGGGAGGAGATGGTCATTCCGGAGTACACCAGCGTGTCCGCGATGCGGATGTTGCGGAAGGTGTTGTTGTAGCCGCCGTAGACGGCCACGCCCGCGGCGCGCCAGGTCAGGGTGCTGGTCAGGTTCTCGAAGACGTTGTTCTTCTCGTCAGCGCCGCCCGCGTCGATCGCCGAGAACAGCGCGAAGCTGTCGTCGCCGGTGGCGCGCGCGTCGTTGTTGGTCACGAGGTTGTCGGTGGATCCGTTGGTCATGTTGATGCCGTCGGCGAACATGTCGCGGATCCGGGAGTTCCTGATGGTGATCCGGTCGGTGTCGGCCCCCCAGTACAGGCAGACCATGTGCTCGTTCCAGATGTCGTCGATGACGATGTCCGAGACACTGGAGAAGTCGAACACCTTGCCCGGGCCGTCTATGCGCGAGGTGTAGTTCCCGAAGTAGGCGAAGCCCTTGAAGAGCGAGCCCTTGGCCGTCGCGTCGGCCCGGAAGCCGATGTCGGTGTTCTCCTGCGCCGCCGGCGCGTGGAACGTCGTGTACCAGGGTCCGGCGCCGACGACCCGTACGGCCTTGCCGTACACCTGGAACTTGTTCGACGTCTCGTAGTCGCCGGGCGGCAGGTAGACGCCGACGAGCTTGCCGGTGGTGTCCATGCGCACCTTGTCCAGGGCGTCCTGCACAGCCTGGTGGGTGAATCCGCCGGGCACGGCGTACGCGGCGGGGTCGGGGTTGGCGACCGGCGCGACCTGCTCCAGGTTGACGAAGTCGATCGCGTACGTGGAGGTGTTCGCGGCGTCCTTCTGCAGCCGGACGGTGCTGCCCTTCGGCACGGTCTCGCCGAGGAGGATGTGCGCCTCGTCGTAGATGTGCCGCGGGGCCCCCGAGCCCGGGGAGTTGCCGGGCGCGGTCTCCGCCCCGTACAGCCAGGCGTACTTCGACGTCAGGGGCAGCGCCTTCTTGAACACGCCGTCGACGTAGACGTCGATCGTCGTGTCGATGCCGCTGCCGCCCGGTGCGTCGGGGACGGAGAAGCGGGTCACCAGGGTGTTGGTCGAGGCACGGGTGGTGAACTCGACGTACTCCCCCGTCGCGTCCAGGGTGACGGCCTTGCGGCCGGAGGCCTCGCCCGCGACGTCGCCCACGGTGCGGTTGGGCCCGACCACCTTGGCGCCGCCGCCGACGGTGCCGTCCTCCGCCTCGTACATGTCGTACGGCATGTTCGCGCCGCGGCCGACGAACAGCGGCCGGGTGGAGGTGTTGTTGCCGCGCTTGACCGGCACCTCGTTGACGTCGTCGGCGACGACGGTCTTCACGGTGTACGAGCCGTTGGCGGCGGTCCACGGGCCCAGCCGCACGTCCTGTGCGGAGCCCGCGGCCAAGGTGCCGTCGTAGGAACCGGTCAGGGTCTTGACCGTGTCGCCCTTGGAGCCGGTCAGGGTGACGGTGACGCCGTGGGCGCCCGCGGCGCTGGCCCGGGTGCCCTGGTTCTTCAGGGTCACCTTGAAGGTGACGTCGTCGCCCGCCGTCGGGCTGGACGGCGAGGTGGTCACCGAGGAGGCGACGAGGTCGGAGGTGTCGACGGGCTTGACCACCAGCGGGGCCGGGCTGGTGTAGGTGTTGTTGGACTCGTTCTGCTCGATGACCGCGTCACCGTCGTCGGCGACCGCGCCGAGCTGATAGGTCCCCGCGTCGCGCTGCCCGAGGGAGGCGGTGACGGTGGTCCTCTCACCGGCCGCGAGGGCACCGACCTGGGCGGTGGCGGCCTTGGTCCCGCCGAGGGTCACGGCGACCTTGCTCGCGGGGGCGGCGGCAGGTCCGCTGTTGCGCACGGTGGCCGAGACGGCGACGGTGTCCGACTCGACCGGCGCGGCGGGCGACACGGTCAGGCCGGTGACCTCCAGGTCGGGATTGGGCGCCGGGACCCCGATCACCTGGAACTCGGCGAGCTGGCCGCCGGTGGCACCCGAGTTGGCCGTGAACCGCAGCCGGACGTCGGCCACCCGGGCGGAGACCGGGACGGTGACCGCGTTGCCGTCGGCCGGATCGAAGGTGTAACTCCTCGCCGCGACCAGGGAGGTGAAGTCCGTGGCGCTCTGCTCCCGGCCCAGCACCTCGATCGTCTGCGTCCGCTTGGCCCAGACCGAGTCCGGGTTCAGCTTCAGGACGAGTCGGTCCACGTCGGCGTTGGCCCCCAGCTTGACGGTGAGCGTGTTCGGGTAACTGCCGGCGGCGCCCTCCCAATAGGTCGTCGTGCTGTTGTCGACGGCGTTCGCGGCGGCGTAGGGGTCCACCGCGGAGGAGGCGGTGACGGGCTTGCCGACGGCGAGGTCGGAACCGGTGCCGCCGCTGCCGTTGCGGGTCACGCTGTTGCTGGGTGCGGACCGGTTGCCGGCCGCGTCCCGGGCGCGTACGTAGTAGGTCACCGTGCGCGTCGCGGGCTGGGTGTCGGTGAAGGTGGTGACGTCACCGGCGACGCTGTCGCGCAGGGTGTTGTCGGCGTAGACGTCGTACCCGGTGACCTTGGTGTCGTCCGAGGAGGCGGTCCAGGTGAGCTCGATCTTCCCGTCCGCGGGCTCGGTGTACGCCAGGTTCGACGGGGCGGTCGGGGCCTGGGTGTCTCCCTTGTCGCCGGTGCGGGTGACGGTGTTGCTGTTGCCCGACTGGTTGCCGGCCGCGTCCCGGGCCCGCACATAGTAGGAGACGGTCTCGCCGGCCGGCCGGATGTCGGTGTAGGTGGTGACGTCACCGGCGACGCCGGCCAGCAGCGAGCCGCCCGCGTAGATGTCGTAGCCCGTCACGCCGACGTCGTCGGTGGCCGCGTTCCAGCTCAGCCGGACCTGTCCGGTCGTGGGCTCGGTGTACGCCAGTCCCGCCGGGGCGCTGGGGGCCTGGGTGTCCCCGGTCTCCGGGCCGTACACCTCCAGTTCGGCTATCTGGGCGCCGGGCTGGACGGAGTTCGCCGTGACGAGCACCCGGACGTAGCGGGTGGTGGTGGCGTCGAGGGCGACGGTCGCCGAGTTGCCCGTCGCCGGGTCGAAGGAGTAGGCCCGGGAGGCGGTCAGATCGGTGAAGTCGGTGCCGTTGGCGCTGCCCTGGATCTTCAGCGTCTGGCTGCGCTTCTCCCAGCTCCCGGGCAGCCGCAGCACCACGCGGTCGACGCGGACGGAGGAGCCGAGGTCGGCGCGCAGCCACTGCGGGAAGGCGTTGTCGGCGCTCTCCCAGTAGGTGGCCCGGTTGCCGTCGCCCGCGTTCTCGGCGATGTAGGTCTGGGTGTGGCTGCCGGCGGTGAAGGTCCGGCCGGCGGCCAGGTTCACCGACGACTCACCGGCGGCGTGCACCTCCAGCTCGGAGAGCTGGGCCGCCGGCCAGCCGGTGTTCTCCGTGACGTCGATCCGTACGAACCGGGTCCGGGCCGCCGGGAACGCGACCGTGACGGTGTTGCCGGAGCCCGGGCTGAAGGTGTACGAGGCGGAGGTCTTCAGCGTGCTGAAGCTCGTGCCGTCGGCGCTGCCCTGGACGGAGAGGGTCTCGGCCCGGCTCTCCCACCCGGCGGGCAGCTTGAGGACGACCTCGTCCACGTTCCCGGCCGTGCCCAGGTCGGTCTGCACCCACTGGGGGAAGTCCGAGCCGGCGCTCTGCCAGTAGGTGCCCTGGTCGCCGTCGGTGATGTTCCCGGCGGCGTACTCGCTGTGGGCGCTGCTCGCGGACGCCTTGTCCCCGAGCGCGATGTTCGGTCCTCCGGCGGCGTGGGCGGTCATCACCGGACCGACCAGTGCCAGGAGGCTGGTCACGATCACGGCACTCAGGCACCGCGATCCCCTTCTGCGGATTCTCATCAGTCCCTCGAAAGTCCCTCGAATCTCGGCCTCACGAATGAAGCGCATGGATGTCTCTTCTTTGCGTTGAACGCTCAGAGAGTTCCAGAGGACTGTTGGGTCGTCTACGCTGTCGACGCGAAAACTTGTGGATCAGGGCATACGAAAACACCGGCACCGGGACCGCGGGGGCGGTGTCCCGGTGCCGGCCGGAGTGGGAGGGGAGGGGATCAGCCCGCGGGCGGGGGCGCGGTGGAGCCGCGCAGCACCAGTTCGGGCTCGAAGAGCAGCTCACCGGGGTGCGAACGGGTGCCCTGGAGCTGGGCGCACAGCAGCTCGACGGCCGCCCGGCCCATCGCCTCGATGGGCTGACGGACCGTCGACAGCGGCGGCTCGGTGCAGTTCATGAACGCGGAGTCGTCGTACCCGACGACCGAGACGTCCCCGGGGACGGCGAGTCCGCGCCTGCGCACGGCCCTGATGGCGCCGAGCGCCAGCGGGTCGCTCGCGCACACGATGCCGGTCACCCCGCGCTCCAGGAGCCGGGCGGCCGCGGCTTGCCCGCCCTCCAGCGAGAACATCGACCGCGCGACGAACTCGTCCGGCAGTTCCTCGCCCGTGCGGCGGGCCACCAGCCGGGCGGCCTCCAGCTTGCGGCGCGAGGGGACGTGGTCGCTCGGGCCGAGCACCAGCCCGATCCGCTCGTGCCCCAGCGAGGCGAGGTGACGCCAGGCCTGCTCCACGGCGACGGCGTCGTCGCAGGCGACACAGGGAAAGTCGAGGCCCGCGATGGAGGCGTTGACGAGGACCACCGGGATGTCCCGCTCGGCGAGCTGCCGGTAGTGGTCGTGCGGGGCGTCGGCCTGCGCGAACAGACCGCCGGCGAAGACCACGCCGGACACCTGCTGCTGGAGCAGGAGGTCCACGTAGTCGGCCTCGGAGACGCCGCCCTTGGTCTGCGTGCAGAGCACCGGGGTCAGCCCCTGCTGGGCCAGCGCGGCGCCGATGACCTCGGCGAACGCGGGGAAGATCGGGTTCTGCAGCTCCGGCAGGACGAGTCCGACGAGCCGGGCCCGCTCGCCGCGCAACTGGGTGGGCCGCTCGTAGCCGAGGACGTCGAGAGCGGTGAGCACGGACTGGCGGGTCGACTCCGAGACACCGGGCTTGCCATTGAGGACACGACTGACCGTCGCCTCGCTGACCCCCACTTTCTTAGCCACCTGAGCAAGTCGTCGCGTCATGTACGCAAGCCTAGCGCAATTTCCGCAAATGAATTGCGGAGATGGCCGTCCGTTCCGGACGCGACGACGTGAGCCTGGGCTCCGCGGCGCCCGGCGCGCGTCATCGGGCGGGCGTGGCGAGGACGGTGCGGCAGTCGAGCCAGGCGTCGGCGCTCAGCAGCGGCCGGAGCCGGGTGAAAAGCGCGAGCAGATCGGCGCCCCACCGGTCACGGAAGGCGGGGTCGAGGCGGGCGAGGTCGAGTTCGTTCGCGGCCGACAGTTCGGCGAAGTCCCGGCGCGCCCGCGGCCCGGGCACGTGGAGCTCGCCGGTGAAGCGGTCGTGGAAGGGGGCCTCGGGCCGCCCGAGGGCCGGATAGGTGGCCGCGCGGTCACAGGCGGCGTAGAGGTGGACGATCGACTCGGCCTCGTCGCCGATCACCGCCGTGAGTTCCGCCCGGCGGGTCACCGGGAGCAGGGCGCCGGGAAAGCCGTCGGTGCCGTAGAACGCGTGGCAGAGTCCGGCCAGCCGGAGCGCCGGACGGGCCTGCCACAGCGCGAGCCGGTCCTGTACCCGGCACAGGTGCGCGAGGAGGGTGCCGCCGGGGTGCGCCATGGTCTCCGCGCCGCACTCACGGAGCAGGGCCAGGGCCCGGTCGGCGGCGCCGGCCGGGGTGCCGGTGTTCGGTTCCATTCCTTCTTCCGTCCCTTCACTTCAACGGGCCGAGCCCGGGTGGAACTTGGGGAGCCGGACGGTGATCTTCGTGCCGGCGCCGACGCCGGTCTCGATGACGAGGCCGTGGCCGTCGCCGTAGACCTGGCGCAGCCGCATGTCCACGTTGCTCAGGCCGATGCCCGCGGACGGGTCGCCCCGGCCGCGCAGCAGGTCGCGCAGGCGCTGCGGGTCCATGCCGACGCCGTCGTCCTCGATGACGACCCGGGCCTCGGTGCCCTCGTCCTCGGCGGTGATGGTGATCCGGCCGCGGTCGACGGACTCCTCGAGACCGTGTTTGAGCGCGTTCTCCACGAGCGGCTGCAGACAGAGGAACGGCAGGGTGACGGGCAGTACCTCGGGGGCGATCCGCAGAGTCACCTCCAGCCGTCTGCCGAAGCGGGCGCGGGCGAGTTCGAGGTACTGCTCGATCGAGCGCAGTTCCTCGGCGAGCGTGGTGAAGTCGCCGCCCCGGCGGAACGAGTAGCGCGTGAAGTCCGCGAACTCCAGCAGCAGTTCCCGGGCCCGCTCGGGATCGGTGCGGACGAACGAGGCGATGGAGGCGAGCGAGTTGTAGACGAAGTGCGGGGAGATCTGGGCGCGCAGGGCGCGGATCTCGGCCTCGATCACACTGGACCGCGCCCGGTCCAGGTCGACGAGTTCGAGTTGTACGGAGACCCAGCGGGCCACTTCCTCGGCGGCCCGCACGACGACTGCGGACTCCTGGCCGGCGAAGGCGGCCAGGGCGCCGGCGGCCCGGCCGTCGACCGTCAGCGGGACCATCACCCCCCAGCGGACGGGGCAGCCGGCGTCCGGGCAGGTCAGCGGGAACGTCCGGGTGCGCGCGGCGTGGGCGAGGTGGGCCGCTGCCGCGGCCCGATGGTGGTCGCCGGCACCGTCCCAGGCGAGCACGGACTCCTCGTCGGCGAGGGCGAGGGCGACCGTGCCGAGCAGCGGCCGCAGCCGGCGGGCCGCCTTGCGTGCGGTGTCCGGGGTGAGACCTGCGCGCAGGGGCGGTGCGGCGAGCGAGGCGGTGTGCAGGGTGTGGAAGGTGGCCCGCTCCACGGGGGTGCCGACGTCGGCCGGGTTCTCCTGCTGCCTGCGGGCCCCGGCATGGCCGAGGGCGGCGCCCAGGGCGAACAGCCCGAGAGCGGCCACGGCGAGGACGACGGTGCCGAGCGCGGTCACGGACGCCGCCCCCGGGTCCGCTGCGGACCGGAGCCCGGGGCGGTGGCCGGGCCGCTCGGGGGCTCGGGCAGATGGAGCCGGGCCATCGTGGCGGCCGCGTTCGCCGGGACGCGGTGCCGGGTGGCCAGGGAGATCAGCACCATGGCCGCGAATCCCACGGGGACCGACCAGACGGCCGGCCAGGCCAGCAGCGTGTGCAGCGGTCCGGATCTCGCTCCGCCGGCGATGGTCACGGTCACCGCGGTGAGCGCGGACCCGCCGCCGAGGAGCAGTCCGGCGACCGCGCCGGGCGGGGTGAGGCCGCGCCACCAGATGCCGAGGAGCAGCAGCGGGCAGAACGAGGAGGCGGACACGGCGAAGGCGAGGCCGACCGCGTCGGCCACGGGGAGGTCGGTGACGACGGCGCTTGCGGCGGTGGGCACCGCGACGGCGGGCAGGGTCGCGAGCCGGAAGTGCCGGATGCCGAGGGTCGGCAGCACGTCCTGGGCGAGCACCCCGGCGACGGACATGGTGAGTCCCGAGACGGTGGACAGGAAGGCCGCGCAGGCGCCGCCCGCGACCAGGGCGCCGAGCAGGTCGCCGCCGAGCCCGCCGATCAGCCGCTGCGGCAGGACGAGTACCGCCGCGTCGGTGTCGCCGGTCAGCAGCAGGTCGGGCGCGTAGAGCCGGCCGAGCACGCCGTAGAGCGGGATGAGCAGGTAGAAGGCGCCGAGCAGGCCGAGGACGACGACGGTGGTGCGGCGGGCGGCGCGGCCGTCGGGGTTGGTGTAGAAGCGGACGACGACGTGCGGCAGTCCCATGGTGCCGAGGAAGGTGGCGAGGATCAGCCCGTAGGTGGCGTACAGGCCGTGCTGTTCACGGCCGTCCGACAGGGGCTGCGCCCCGCCGGAGGGGGCCGTGCCGGGCCCGCCGTCGTCGGGCAGCGGCACGGGGGCGCCGGGCGGGAAGCTCAGGGCGGTGCCGGGGCCGACGTGGTGGGTGCCGGTGCCGAGGGTGAGCGGGCCGCCGTCGAGGGGGCGCCCGTCGACGGTTCCGGTGCCGGTGACACGCACCGGTTCGTGGACGGTGAGGGTCAGCGGCCGGTCGGTGGTGACCCGGGTGGAGCGCTGGAAGACGGGCCGCTCGTCCCAGGCGGGGGCCGGGACCCGGTCGGCCCGCCAGGCGATGAGCAGGAACACGGCGGGCACCAGCAGCGCGGTGAGTTTCAGCCAGTACTGGAAGGCCTGGACGAAGGTGATGCTGCGCATGCCGCCCGCGGCCACCGCCACGGTGACGACGGCGGCCACGACCAGGCCGCCGAACCAGCCGGGGGCGCCGGTGAGCAGCCGCAGGATGAGCCCGGCGCCGCGCAGTTGGGGCAGCAGGTAGAGCCAGCCGACGCCGACGACGAGCACGCTCGCGATCCGCCGCACGGCGCGGGACTCCAGGCGTGCCTCGGCGAAGTCCGGCAGGGTGTAGGCGCCGGAGCGGCGCAGCGGGGCGGCGACGAAGGCGAGCAGCACCAGGAAGCCGGCGGTGTAGCCGATGGGGAACCAGAGCATGTCTGCGCCCTGGGCGAGGACGAGCCCGGCGACGCCGAGGAAGGAGGCGGCGGACAGGTACTCGCCGCTGACGGCGAAGGCGTTGAGTCGCGGCGGGACGCTGCGCGAGGCGACGTAGAAGTCGGAGGTGGTGCGCGAGACGCGCAGGCCCAGCGCGCCGACGAGCACCGTGGCGAGGACCACGGCCGACACTCCGGCGATTCCGTACGTCTGGTTCAACGCCCGGTCACGTCACCCTCGTTGCGCTCGGCACGGCGGACGTACCAGGCTCCCGTGCACAGCAGGACCGGATACGGTGCCACGCCCAGCAGCAGCCAGACGGCGAGCGGGACGTCGTGCCCGGCGCCGCCGGCCGAGAGGACCCGCAGGACCACGGGGAGCAGCCCCAGCGAGAGGGCGAGCAGGACCGTCGCGGTGAGGGCGGCACGGAGCTGCCGGCGCATCAGGACGCGTACGGGGGCGTCGTCGTCCGGGGCGGCGGGGCGGCCGCCGGCCGGGAGCGTGGCGCGGGGCGGGGGAAGGCCGGCGCGGTCGGTGCGGGGCCGTCCGGTGACCACCTCTCTGCGAGGGACGGATCCGGCACCCATCACGCACTCCCCGACGCCGCGGTGATCACCTTGTTGCGGCGAGTGTACGCAGCGCCGGGGCGGTCAGGTAGGCACCGGACGAGGATCGCCGCGGGGCCGCCACGCCCGCTTCGCGGGCGCCCCGGGCACCGGCTGCCGTCACCGTCGTCCGCGTATCGCGCCCTGGGCCCGCGCGGCGAGCAGGTCCCGCAGTTCGCGGGCGTTGCGGCGGCTCACGGCGAGGATCCGGTCGCCGATCCGGACGGTCAGGTTGCCGCCGTCCAGGCGGAGTTCCTCGATGCGGCCGAGGGCCACCAGGCGGCTGCGGTGGATGCGGACGAACCCGCGTGAGCGCCACTGCTCCTCCAGGGTGGTGAGCGGGACGCGCACCAGGTGGCTGCCGTGCGGGGTGTGCAGGCGAGCGTAGTCGCCCTGTGCCTCGACGTAGGTGATGTCGGCGACGGGGACGAACCGGGTCACCCCGCCGAGTTCGACGGGGACCTGGTCGCCGGGGGCGCCGGCCGGGGCGGGGCGGGGGGCGCCCGCCGGGAGCCGGGGCGGCCGGGGTCCCTGCCCGGCCCGGGTCAGTTCGGCGACGCGTCGGACGGCTTCCGCGAAGCGCTCCTTGCGCAGCGGCTTGAGCAGGTAGTCGACGGCCTTGAGGTCGAACGCCCGGAGCGCGAAGTCCTCGTGGGCGGTGACGAAGACGATCAGCGGCGGGTCCGGTCGGCCGCCGAGCAGACCGGCCAGGTCCAGGCCGCTCAGACCGGGCATGTTGATGTCGAGGAAGACGACGTCGAAGGCGTCCGGGCCGTCGGGTCCGGCCGCCGCGGCCCGCTCCAGCAGGCGCACCGCCCCGGCGGCGTCGAGGGCGGATGCGACGCTGCCGATCCGCTCGTCCTCGCCCAGGAGGTACAGCAGTTCCTCGAGCGCGGGCTCCTCGTCGTCCACCGCGAGGGCGCGCAGCGGTTCCTGCCCTGTGCCGGCTCGTGGCCCGGGCCGCCCGGCCGCGCTCATGTCCCGCATCTCCTCGTCCCCTGCCCTGTCGTCCCGTGCCGTTTCGCGCACCCCGGCTCCCGTCGAGGGCATCCTGGCCCCCCGGGACCGTGGCCGTCGAGAAGCCTGCGGGGGCGTGTGCCGTTCAGTCCGGCAGCCGCATGCGCACCCTCTCCCCCGGCCCGACCCGGACCACCCGGTCCTGCAGGCGGAAGTCGATGGGCGGGCGGCCGGAGGCGGACGGCACGACGGCCTCCAGGAGGCCCGCGCGCAGGCGCAGGCTGACCCCCCAGTGGCCCTGGTAGCGCAGGGAGAAGCCGTAGGAGGAGAGTTCCGGCAGCGGTACCGGGTCGAGCCAGAGGGCGCCGTCGCGGGTCTCCAGACCGGTGAGGCAGCGCTGCACGAGGTCGAGGGTGCCGGCCATGGCGCCCAGGTGGATGCCCTCGCCGGTGGTGCCGCCCTGGACGTCGGCGATGTCGCCGCGCAGCGCCTCCTGCACGAACCCCCAGGCGTCGGCGCGGCGGGCGCGGGCCAGGATCCAGCCGTGCACGAGGCCGCTGAGGGTGGAGCCGTGGGAGGTGCGGTGCAGATAGTGGTCGACCGTCGCCGACCAGATGTCCTCGTCCAGGCGGTGTCCCAACCGCCGGAACAAGGACTGGAGTTCGGTGGGCGAGAACAGGTAGCCCAGCATCAGCACGTCGGCCTGCTTGGACGCCTTGTAGCGGTTGACGGTGTCGCCCTCCGCCTCCAGGATCCGGTCGAGGCGCCGGATGTCGCCGTACCGGTCCCGGTAGGCCTGCCAGTCCAGCTCGACGAGGTCGCCGTAGCCCTCGAACTGGCTGATCACGCCGTCGTGGTAGGGCACGTGGAGGGTGCGGGAGACCTCCTCCCAGCGGGCGAGTTCGTCCTGTTCCAGGCCGATGCTCTCGGCGAGTTCGAGGCGGCGCGGCTCGGGCAGATCGCGCAGCAGGCCCAGCGCGCGCAGCAGCACCCAGGCCGCGGTGACGTTGGTGTACGCGTTGTCGTCCAGGCCGGGTTCGGGGGCGTCGGGGTAGGCGTCGTGGTACTCGTCGGGGCCGACCACGCCCAGGATGCGGTGCCGGCCGAGGTGTTCGTCGTAGGTGGCCGAGTCGGCCCAGAAGCGGGCGATCTGCAGCAGCATCTCGGCGCCCTCGGTGTGCAGGAAGTCGGTGTCGCCGGTGGCCTCGCAGTACTGCCACACGTTGTACGCGACCGCCGAGCCGACGTGCCGCTGCAGCCGGGAGTGGTCCGGCAGCCAGCGCCCGGAGCGCGGGTTGAGGTGCAGTTCCTGGGTCTCCTCCCGGCCGTCGCTGCCGCTCTGCCACGGGTACAGGGCGCCGCGCCGGCCGGCCTCGTGGGCCGCGTGGACGGCCGCGTCCAGACGGCGGTGGCGGTAGTGGAGCAACGCCCGGGACACCTCGGGCAGGTGGAGGTTGAGGTACGGCAGCACGAACAGCTCGTCCCAGAAGACGTGCCCCCGGTACGCCTCACCGTGCAGTCCGCGGGCGGGGACGCCGACGTCGAGGTCGGCGGTGTGCGGGGAGAGGCACTGCAGCACATGGAAGAGGTGCAGCCGCAGGATGCTGCCCGGCTCGCCCGGGACGTCGAGTTCGGCGCGCCGCCACAACTGCTCCCAGGCCGTGGCGTGCGAGGCGAGCAGCTCGTCGAAGGGGGGCGCGGTCTCGGCCCGGTCGACGGCGGCCCACAGCGGGTCGCTGATGGCGGGGTCGTGGGAGGTGTGCAGGGCGACGCACTTGTCGACGGTGACCGTGCGGCCGGGCGCCAGGGCGAGACGCAGGCGCCGCGCGGCCCGCAGCGGCTCGTGCGCGTCGGTCGCCGGGGCGTCGGCGGTCAGCCGGCAGGCGAGCCCTACGGCGATGTCCGAGGTACGGGTGCGGCAGCGCAGCCACATCGCGCCGGACTCGGCGCTGCCCGCCTCGACCTGGGTGAGGTGGTGGCCGTCGAGCTCGCGGTAGCGGGCCACCCCGGAGTTGGTGACACCGCCGTCGAGCGCTGCCTCGACGTCGAGTTCGCCGGTCCAGTCCTCGGCGGTGATGTCCGTGCGCAGGGCGGCGAGGTGCGGGTCGGCCATGTGGACCAGGCGGAGCTGCCGCACGAGGAGCGTGCCGCCGCCGTCGAGCCGGTAGCGGGTGCGGCGCTCCAGCACGCCCGGGTCCAGGTGGAGGATCTGCCGGTGCTCGGCGACCGGGGTGGTGTCGGGGCCGAGCCAGTCGTGTCCGTCCGGGCGGACGCGCAGCGGCAGCCAGTCGGGGAGGTTGACCATGTCCTCGTTGTCCACCCGGCGGCCGGCGACGTCGGAGGTGAGCCGGTTGTAGATGCCGGCCGCGTAGGTGCCGGGGTAGTGGACGGCGTCCGCGGCGCACTCGGGCAGCGCGCCCCGGGTGGCGAAGTAGCCGTTGCCCAGGGTGCACAGGGACTCCCGCAGGCGTTCCTCCGCGGGGTCGTAGCCGTCGTACTCCCACAGCAGGCCCGGCACCTGGGCGGTTCCCCTTCCCCTGTCCCTCGTCGTGGCGGTCACCGTTCGGACAGCAGGCCGGTGAGGATCCGGTCCGGGGTGAGGGGGAGTTCGCGGAACCGGATGCCGGTGGCGTGGTGGACGGCGTTGCCGAGGGCGGCGGCGGTGCCGACGATGCCGATCTCGCCGATGCCCTTGCTGCCCATGGGGTTGAGGTGGGGGTCGTCCTCCTCGATCCAGTCGGCCTCGATACGGGGGACGTCGGCGTGGGCGGGCACGTGGTAGGAGGCGAGGTCGGCCTCGGTGAAGTCGCCGAACGGGGCGTCCATGGTGCTGCCCTCGGTCAGGGCCATGCCCAGGCCCATGGTCATGCCGCCGACGAACTGGGAGCGCGCGGTGCGGGCGTTCAGGATCCGCCCGGCGGCGAAGAGGCCGAGCATCCTGCGGGCCCGTACCTCGCCGGTGACGGTGTCGACGGCGACCTCGGCGAAGTGGGCGCCGAAGGCGTGCCGGGCGTACGGGGAGTCGGCGTCCGCCCGGCCCGCGGTGTCGGAGCGGGCGACGAGTCCGTCGGCGGGCAGCGGGCCCCGGTGCTCGGCGAGCCGGGTCGCCAGGGCGGCGCACGCCTCGTGCACGGCCCAGCCCCACGACGCGGTGCCGGAGGAGTCGCCGGCCAGCGACGCCGGGGGGAGGTCGCTGCGGCCCACCTCCGTGCGCACCCGGTCCAGGGGCGCGCCGAGCGCGTCGGCGGCGACCTGGGCGAGGACCGTACGGGCGCCGGTGCCGATATCGGCCGCGTTCACCCTGACGACGAAGGTGCCGTCGGGCAGGGCCTGGGCGGTGGCGGTGGACGGGCGGATCAGGACCGGGTAGGTCGCCGCGGCCACTCCGGTGCCGATGAGCAGTGGGCCCTCGGTCCGGGAGCGCGGGCGCGGGTCGCGCCGGTCCCAGCCGAAGCGGCGGGCGCCCTCGCGCAGGCACTCGGCGAGGTGCCGGCTGCTGAACGGCTTGCCGCTGCCGGGCTCCGCTTCCGGCTCGTTGCGGATCCGCAGCTCGACGGGGTCCACGCCGAGGGCGTCGGCGAGTTCGTCGACCGCCGACTCCAGGGCGTACATGCCGGGGGCCTCGCCGGGGGCGCGCATCCAGGACGGGCTGGGTACGTCCAGCGGCACCACGCGGTGGGAGCTGAGCAGGTTCGGGGCGGTGTACATGACGCGGGACGGCACCGCGGCCTGCTCCACGTACTCCCTGACGTGCGAGGTGTGCGTGGTGACCTCGTGCAGCACCGCGGTGAGGTGTCCCTCAGCGGTGGCGCCGAGGCGCAGCCGGTGCAGGGTGGGGGCGCGGTGGCCGACGACGGTGGGCATGTACCGGCGGGGGTAGGCCACCGTGACCGGCCGGCCCGTGTGCCGTGCGGCCATCGCGGCGAGGACGACGTCGGGCCGCGGGGTGCCCTTGGAGCCGAAGCCGCCGCCGACGTGCTCGGCCACCACGGTGACGTGCTCCTCGGGCAGGTTGAAGAGACCGGCGAGCACGGACTGGACGGTCGTGCTGCCCTGGCTGGAGGTGTGGACGGTCAGCCGGTCGCCGTCCCATTGCGCGGTGGTCGTGTGCGGTTCCATGGGGTGGTTGTGCAGGGGCGGCACCCGGTACTCGATGTCCAGGCGGACGTCGGCGGCGGCGAAGGCGCCGTACGGGTCGCCGTGTTCGAGGCGGCCTTTGGCCCCTTCGGGCTCGTAGGCGTCCGGGTGGTCGGGGCGGAGTACGACGTCGTGGTGCTCGGTGGCGTAGCCGACGCGGACGGCCCGGGCGGCGGCGCGGGCCGCCTCCAGGGTCTCGGCGACGGCCAGGGCGACGCACCAGCCCCGGTGCGGCACGTGCCGGTTCTGCAGGACCGCGAGGGTGGCGTCGTCCGTCTCGCCGAGGCGCGGAGCGTCGCCGGGGGTCAGCACGGCGAGGACGCCGGGCAGCACGAGGGCGGCCGAGGTGTCCACGCCGGTGACCCGGCCCCGGGCCACGGCGGCGGGCACGGGCCAGGCGTGGACGCGGCCGGGCACCGGGTACTCGGCGGCGTAACGGGCGTTCCCGGTGACCTTCTCCCGCCCTTCGCGCCGCCCGGCGGGCGCCCCGAGGGCGGTGCCGGTGCGCGGGGTGGGGTGGGGGTCCTGCTCCAGGGCGCCGGTACGGGGCTGCCGCTCCTCGCCGGCCTCGGCCGAGGCGGCGGAGGCGGTGCGGGTGAGGGGGTCGTCGTGCGGCAGACCCGTTCCGGAGAGCGCGTCGTCCCGGGCTGCTCCGGTGGCGGCCATCGGGTCGTGGTGCGGCAGCCCGGTCCCGGACAGCGGGTCGTCCCGGGCTGCTCCGGTGGCGGCCATCGGGTCGTCGTGCGGCAGCCCGGTCCCCGGCAGCGGGCCGCCGTGCTCCAGTGGGTCGTTCGCCATCGGGTTCTCCTGGGGTCGGCCGGGTCCGGAAGGGGTCAGGCCGTCGCGGGTGCGGGGGCGAGGCGGTTCAGGACGTCCAGGGCGAGGTTGCGGGCGAGGGGCACCTTGTAGGCGTTGTCGCGCAGCGGCTCGGCGCGCTCCAACTCCAGGGCCACGGCGCCCTCGAAGGCCTCGGGGGTCGCCGCCGCGCCCAGCAGGGCCGTCTCCGCGTGGTGGGCCCGCCAGGGCCGGTGGGCGAGGCCGCCGAAGGCGATCCCCACCTGGTCCACGACACCGTCGGCGACCCGCAGGACGACGGCCACGGAGGCCAGGGCGAAGGCGTAAGAGGCCCGGTCGCGGGCCTTGCGGTAGGCGGAGGGCACCCCGGCCCGGACGGCCGGGAGCAGCACGCCGGTGATCAGCTCGCCGGGGCGGATCTCGGTGTCCCGCTCCGGACGCACCCCGGGCAGCCGGTGGAAGTCGGCCACCGGGATGCTGCGCCCGCCCTCGGCGCCGTACAGCTCGACCCGGGCGTCGAGCGCGGCCAGGGCGACGGCCATGTCGGAGGGGTGGGTGGCGATGCAGTGCGAGGAGTGGCCGAGCACGGCGTGGTCGCGGTGGACGCCGTCGCGGGCACCGCAGCCGCTGCCCGGCTCCCGCTTGTTGCAGGGCTTGTCCAGGTCCTGGAAGTAGGGGCAGCGGGTGCGCTGGAGCAGGTTGCCGCCAGTGGTGGCGGCGTTGCGGAGCTGGCCGGAGGCGCCCGCGAGGAGTGCCTGGGACAGCACCGGGTAACGGTCGCGGACCAGCGGGTGGGCGGCGAGATCGCTGTTGCGGACGGTGGCGCCGACGCGCAGCGCGCCGTCCGGCAGTTCCTCCACCGAGTCCAGCGGCAGCCGGCCGACGTCGATGAGGACGCCGGGGGTCTCCACGCCCAGTTTCATGAGGTCGACGAGGTTGGTGCCGCCGGCGAGGTAGCGGGCGCCGGGGTGGGCCGCGTAGGCCTCGACGGCCTCCTGGACGCCGGTGGGCCTGAGGTATCCGAAGCCTTTCACCCGATCACGTCCTCCACCGCTTCGACGATGCGCGGATAGGCGCCGCACCGGCACAGGTTGCCGCTGAGCCGCTCGCGGATCTCGGTCCCGTCCAGCGGCACGGGCCGGCCGGAGGGCTCCGCCGGGTCGGTGACGTGCGAGGGGTGGCCGGCCGCGGCCTCGGCGATCATGCCCACGGCGGAGCAGATCTGCCCGGGCGTGCAGTAGCCGCACTGGAAGGCGTCGCGTTCGAGGAAGGCCCGCTGGAGGGGGTGCGGTTCCTCGCCGTCGCCGCCGAGGCCCTCGATGGTGGTGACCTCGCTGCCGTCGAGGGTGACGGCGAGCAGCAGGCAGCCGTTGACACGGCGCCCGTCCACCAGGACGGTGCAGGCGCCGCACTGGCCGTGGTCGCAGCCCTTCTTGGACCCGGTGAGGCCCAGGTCCTCGCGGAGCAGGTCCAGCAGGACCCGCCGGTGGTCGACGAGCAGGGTATGGGGTTTGCCGTTGACCCGGAGGGTGATCTCCGAGTGCGGGTCGAGCGGTTTTTCGCTGGTCATGGCAGGGAGGGCCTTCCGGACGGGCCGTGGTGTCCGTGCACACCGCGTATCCAGGCTGCGACGCCTCACACGTCCCGGCCACTCCAGGGCCCCCGCGGCCCCCGTCACCGGGCCGGTCGGCCGGTCCGGCGACGGGGGCGGGAAGGGCTTGGTCAGGGGTAGCTGACCAGGTCGGCGACGTTGCCGGGCCGGTTCGAGGGTCCTCCCGTGTCGTTGATGACGTGGCTGATGGTGCCGGTGCCGCCCAGGGAGACGGTCACCATGCTGGTGAAGCGGACGCCGGGGGTGTTCGGTGCCTCGATGGCGTGGGCCGCCGTGACGGCCGGGTCGGCGCTGAAGTAGCAGTAGCTGCCGAGGCCGTAGGCCTGGTGGCTGGTGACGGAGCCGGCGACCTTGTAGGTGGCGTAGCCCTGGGTGGAGCCGTTCATCCAGGCGGACTGGTTCGGCGGGTCGTAGGGCATCTCGTTCTGGAAGAAGTAGGTGCGGCCGCCGTTGCCGTTCCAGATGGTCTGGTACTTCTGGAAGTGCTCGACGAACAGTCCGTACATCGTCACGTCGTCGCCGTTGACGACGAGCCCGGTGTCGGCGGTGTTGCTGGTCCAGCCGACGCCGCTGCCGTGGTCGGCGCGCCAGATCCACATGTGGTCGCGGTCAGCAGGGATGCTGCGGCCGCGGTGACCAGCGCGGCCGCGGTGACCGGCGCGGCCGCGGTGGTGCCGCGGCGGCGGGCAGGGCGAGGCACGGGATCTCCTGGTGGACGGGGTCAGCCGGTGTAGCCGGCGAAGACGCGGGTGTAGTCCCAGGCGGACTGGGAGACGCCGGAGCAGCTGTCGGCGGGGCCGCCGGTGCACGGGCGGTCGCGGTTGGCGGACCAGAAGGTGAGCCGGGCCAGGTGGTGTGCCTGCGCGTAGGCCAGGATGGTCCGGAAGTCGTTCACCGTGACGGTCTCGTTGTTGTCGGTGACGCCGTTCATGGACGAGATGCCCATGTCCCGGTAGGCCTGGTCGTCGCTGTAGTGGTAGGCGTTCTTCAACGCGTTCTTCAGGCCTTCGGCGGCCCGCGTGGTGAGGTTGCCCATGTTCTGTCCGGCGCCGCCGAAGTCGAACGGCATGATCGCCCAGGCGTCGACGGTCAGTCCGGAGGAGGCGGCCCGGTTGATGAGGCTGGTGTCGGGGCCGCTCTGCCCGGTCCCGATGGTGATGTAGACCTTCAGCCCCGGATTGTTGGCCTTCACGGTCTTCAGGGCGTCCACGGTCCGCTGCTGCACGGTGCCGTTGCTGTAGGCGTCGGCCTCGAGGTCGATGTCGATCGCCTTCAGGCCGTAGGCGCTGACGACCTTCTGGTAGGCGGCGGCGAGTTCGCCCGCGCTCGAACAGGAGCTCTCCAGCTTGTTCCCGCTGTATCCACCGAAGGACGGGATGATGTCACCGCCGTTGGCCCGCACGGTGTTGACGGTCTGCTGGTCGACGCCGCCGTTCAGCGGACGGCTGCCGTCCCACTGGGGGTTGCAGTAACCGTTGCTGAGCACGAAGGCGAGAGTGAACCACTTCACGCCGGTGGCCTGGGTGATGGTGGTCGGGTTCGGCGGGCTGCCCCAGCCGTTGTAGAGGTACGGCGCCACGGCCATCGGGGCGGAGGTGCCGCCGCCGCTGTCCGCCGCGGGGGTGCTCCACTTCTGGTTGGCGCCGCCGCCGCAGCTCCATATCTGGACCCGGGTGCCGTTGGCCGGGTTGTTGCCGGTGACGTCCAGGCACTTGTCCGCCTGGGGGTTGACGATGTCGTGGGCCGCGCTGACGGTCCACTTCTGGTTGGCGCCGCCGGTACAGGACCACAGCTGTGCCTTGGCGCCGTCGGCGGTCGAGTTCCCGGTGACGTCCAGGCACTTGCCGAGGGCGCGTACGGTGCCGTCGCCGCCGACGGTCCACTGCTGGGCGGCGGTGCCGTTGCAGTCGTAGAGCTGGACGGGAGTGCCGTCGGCGGAGTTGGCTCCGGCGACGTCGAGGCACTTTCCGGCGAGGCCGGTGATGGTGCCGGTCGCGGCGTGGGCCGGGGAGGCGGTGAGCAGTCCGGTGGCGAGGGACAGGGCGGCGAGCGAGACGAGCGTGCGGACAGGTCTGGCCATGTGCGGGACGGCCTTTCGCGTGGGGGGGTGTCCGGAAACAGGCACAACACCGAAGTGGAACCTGGGAGTTGACTGGATCCGGAGTCTTTGTTTAAGGCGTGAAGTTAAAGGTCCGGACCACTGGCGTCAAGGGGGCGGGCACTGCCGCCGAGTGGAGACCGGCGATCTCGTCACGCCGTCGGCACGAGGCGCCACACTGAGGGCCGCCCGGGTGATTGTCATGCCGGCCGGTCCACCGGAAAAAGCGTCGCCCCGGCGAATCGGCATACTGACCCAATGCGGACGCAGCAGAAGATTCCCGCCTTGATCCACCAAACCTGGAAAGACACCGACGTACCCCCGGAATGGGAGGCGTGGGCCGATTCCTGGCGCCGGCACCATCCCGGCTGGGGGTACCGTTTGTGGACCGACGCGGACAATCGCGCGTTCCTCCAGGAGCACTATCCGTGGTTCCTGCCCGTCTACGACGGCTATCCAGAAGCGATCATGCGGGCCGACGCGATCCGCTATTTCCTGCTCGACCATTTCGGCGGGCTCTACGTCGACCTGGACTTCGAGTGCCTCAGCCCTGTCGGCGACATCCTTGACGGGCGCGAACTCGTCCTCGGCCGCGAACCCGAGGCACACACAAGGCTGCTGCTGGCCCGCCAACGCGGATTCGGCCGCATCGTGGGCAACGCCTTCATCGCCTCACGGCCGGGCCATCCCTTCTGGGCACAGGTCCACCGACACCTGGTGGGCTCCCACAAGTCGTCCAGCGCGCTGGACGCCACCGGCCCCTTCTTTCTCACCAGAGCGGTCGACAGTGCCCCGGATCCCACCTCGATCACGGTCCTCGATCCGGAGGTCCTCTACCCCGAGGTGAGTCCGTACGCGGCAGAACTGTTCGGCCCTCAGAAGGCCGACCACGAACGTGCCTACGCCGTGCACCACTGGTCCGGAAGCTGGGTGGCGGACACCCCCGCCGGCCCCCGGGCCTCCGTCGGCAAACGGTTCCCGTTCTGGACGAGCCAGGAGATGCACCCCCTCGCCGACGGCATGCTCAACCTTGACGCGCAGCGCCACCGCTGGGCCTCGGGCGCGCCCGCGCCGACGGTGTCATGCCTGATGGTGACCAAGGATCGCTCGTCGACGGCCCGTCGCGCGATCAGGTGCTTCCGCGCGCAGACCTACCCGAACCTGGAACTGGTCGTCGTCGAGGACGGCACGGACGACGCGCTCGAACAGCACATCCGCGAGCAGGGCGACCCACGCATCCGCCATCATCGACTCCCCCCGGAGGGGCGGCCGTTGGGCGAGCTGCGCAACGAAGCGGTGGACCGGGCCACCGGGCCCTACGTATGCCAGTGGGACGACGACGACCTGTATGACCCGGAGCGGGTCGAGACACAGATGGCGGCGATCCTCGCGCTGGGAACCGACGCCTGCTTCCTCGCCCGTGAACGGCTGTGGTGGCCCGCCCGGCGCAAGCTCGCGATCTCCTGCGCGCGCGTCTGGGAGGGGTCGATGGTGTGCGCCAAGGACCGACTGCCGCGCTACCCCGCGCTGCGCCGGGGTGAGGACACGCCGGTGGCGGAAGGGGTGGTCCGCGGCTGCCGGGTGGTGTCGGTCGACGCGCCCGAGCTGTACACCTACGTGTGTCACGGCGGCAACACGTTCGACGAGTCCCATTTCGCCGAGCACTTCGACGTGGCGACCGAGATCTGGGCCGAACCCGGCGCCTACGCCGAGCGGTTGCAGGCCATGGCGGCACGGTTGCCGATCGAGCCGAAGGACATCGCCCACGCCGAGACGGGCCCCGCCGCCACCCCGGCCCGCGCCCCGGGACCGCGGACGGCCGTGGAGCCGGCCCCGGTCCCGGCGAGCGAGCGGCCACGGGTGCTGGTGCTCACCCCCGTCAAGGACGCGGCGGCATTCCTGCCCCGCTACTTGGAGAACCTTCGCGCCCTGGACTACCCGCGCGAGGCGATCTCCCTGGGTCTGCTGGAGGGGGACAGCAGGGACACGACGCGAGAACTGCTGCAACGGGCCCTGCCCGGCCTCGAGTCGGAGTACCGGCGGGTCACCCTGGCGCACCGCGACTTCGGCCTGCAGCTGGAGGGCCCCCGTTGGGAGACGGGCGTGCAGCGCCGACGCCGGTCGGTGCTGGCCAGGGCCCGCAACCATCTGCTCTCCCGGGCACTTGCCGACGAGGAGTGGGTGCTGTGGCTCGACGTCGACGTCACCGACTGCCCGGCCGATCTGATTCAGCGCCTCCTCGGAGCGCGCAAGGACATCGTCGTCCCGCACTGTGCCACCACGGCGGGCGGACCCACCTACGATCTCAACACGTTCGTCCTGCACCGCAGGGCCGGCACGCTCAACTGGGATCAATGGCTGCGCGACGGCATCCTGCAGCCCCCCAGAGGGTTCGGCCGGACCTACCTCGACGAGCTGCGCGGACAGGGGCTGGTCCGCGTCGACTCCGTGGGCGGCACGGCCCTGCTGGTTCGCGCCGATCTCCACCGTGACGGCCTGGCCTTCCCGTGCTTCCCGTACCAGCACCTCATCGAGACCGAGGGCCTGGCCGCGATGGCCCGGGACATGGGCACCGCCTGCTGGGCCCTGCCGGATCTCGAAGTGCTCCATCCGCACCAGGTCCCGGACCCGGCGGGCGTCGACCACACCCTCGTCATGACTGACTTGGAGTAATCATTTTGACGCGGAAAGTAAGCAAATCCTACGGTGGCGCCACTGCCCCGGTCGCGGAACGTACCGGCCTCGCAGGGCAGCTCCCCACCCTCGAAAGAGAGCCCCCACCATGAAAGCCCGAGTCATATCCTCACTGGCCCTTCCCGCCGCACTGGCGACCGCCGGACTGCTGAACGGCGCGGAGGCGGCCTACGCCACGGCCCTCGCTTCGGACTCGCTCGCCACGTCGGCGACACACGGGCAAGCGGAGCACGCGAAAGGCGACGCCGCCGTCCTCTCCGGCTCCGAGCACCCCTGCACGCCCATCGGCAACATGACCATCACCGACTACGTCCACTGCTGCACACCCATCGGCAACATGACCATCACCGGCTACCACCACTGCTGCGCGCCCGTCGCCAACCTCACATTCTGCGACTACGGGCACCACGGGCACCAGTACCCCTTCGACATCTACCACCTCCAGGGCTAGGGGCGACGACGGCGCTCCGCCGACAGCGGTGATCCGGCGGGTCCACAGCGACACCGGCCTTCCCACAGGGCCGGAGGGGGGGGCCGCCGGCCACCCGGCGACGCGCGATCCCGGCCACCCACCACCGATCGGGGCCTCTTCGGCCCGCTCCCGCCGCCCCGCCCTTCCCCCTTCCCGTTCTCGTCCCGAAGCGAAAGACGGCGCATGCCCGAGAGATCCGCTCCCGTGGTTTCGGTGGTCATCCCGTGCCACGACTACGCCCGCTATCTGCCCGACGCGGTGTCCAGCGTCCTTGCCCAGACGTTCGAGGACTGGGAACTGGTCGTCGTGGACGACGGCAGCACCGACGACACCGCCGAAGTGACCGAGGGCCTGATCGCCCGTAACCCCGACCGGCGCATCAGACTGCTCCGACAAGCCAATGCCGGGGTCTCCGCCGCGCGCAACACCGGAATCGAGGCCGCCGCCGGCCGCTACATCCTCCCCCTGGACGCCGACGACATGATCGCGCCCACGATGCTGGAGAAGACCGTCGCGGTGCTCGACGGCGACCGCGAGATCGCCATCGTTTCCACCGACGTGTTCACCTTCACCGACGACGATCTGCCCCCGCAGGTGATGCCTCTCCCCGCCTACAGCAGAGAACTGCTGCTCCAGCGACTGATCATGTTCTACTGCTCGCTCTACCGCCGTGAGGCGTGGCAGACCGTGGGCGGGTACGACGAGAACATGCGCGCCGGCGAGGACTGGGACTTCTGGATCGGCTGTGCCGAACACGGCTTCGACGCGCACCACATCCACGAGCCGCTGTTCGGGGCGCGCAACAAGGACACCGGACTGCACCTGGAAGCCGCCGAGAACGATCTGGCCATCCGGGCCCGGATCGTGGCCAACCACCCGGACCTGTTCAAGCCGATCACCCGCGGCTGGGCACACGCCGTGCTGAGCCAGGACGCGGGAGCCTGCCTGCGGGACGGGAACGTGCCCGACGACATCCTCACCCGGGCCGCCGAGATGGACCAGTTCCTCACCGCGGTCATGGCCCTGCAGCGGACCACGCGGGTGCAGTACTACCACATCCAGCGCCTGGAGAAGGCGCTGGCCGCTCACAGCGGAGCCGCCGGCCCGTCCACCGGGCGAAGGGAAGCGGCGCCGACGGCATCCGCCGTGTGACGAAGGTGCGGGGAAGCGGGGCTAGGCCGATGTGACCTCGGCCGGTCCCGGCATCCCCGTCACAGCGGCCGGGCCCGTCGCAGCCGTCGGCGTCGGCGCCTCGGTGTGTCCGTCCCGCCGGGCGAACTGGGTGCGGTGCAGCTCGGCGTACCGCCCGTCCGCCGCGAGCAGCTCCCCGTGCGTGCCCCGCTCCACGATCCGGCCGGCCTCCACGACCAGGATCTGGTCGGCGGCCCGCACGGTGGACAGCCGGTGGGCGATCACCACGGCGGTACGGCCCTCCAGGGCCTCGGTGAGGGCCTCCTGCACGGCCGCCTCCGAGGTGTTGTCCAGGTGGGCGGTGGCCTCGTCGAGGATGACCACGCGCTGGCGGGCCAGCAGCAGCCGGGCGATGGTCATGCGCTGGCGTTCGCCGCCGGAGAGCCGGTAGCCGCGCTCGCCGACGACCGTGTCGAGTCCGTCCGGCAGGGAGCGCACGACCTCGGCGAGGCGGGCGCGGCCCAGCGCGTCCCACAGTTCCCCGTCCGTGGCGGCCGGACGGGCGAGCAGCAGGTTGGCGCGGACGGTGTCGTGGAAGAGATGGCCGTCCTGGGTGACCATGCCCAGGGTGGCCCGCAGCGAGGCGGCGCTCAGGTCGCGTACCTCGGCCCCGCCGATCCGCACGGCACCGGAGTCCACGTCGTACAGGCGCGGCAGCAACTGCGCGATGGTGGACTTGCCGGCGCCGGAGGAGCCGACGAGGGCGACGGTCTGGCCGGGTTCGGCGCGGAAGGAGATGCCGTGCAGCACCTCGGTGCCGCCGCGGGTGTCCAGGGCGGCGACCTCCTCCAGGGAGGCGAGCGAGACCTGGTCGGCGGACGGGTAGGCGAAGCGGACGTCGTCGAACTCGACCGCGACCGGCCCCTCCGGCACCTCGGCGGCGTCCGGCTTCTCGTCGATGAGCGGCTTCAGGTCGAGCACCTCGAAGACCCGCTCGAAGCTGACCAGGGCGGACATCACCTCGACGCGTGCCCCGGCGAGCGCGGTGAGCGGGGCGTAGAGCCGGGTGAGCAGCAGGGCGAGGGAGACGACCGCGCCGGCCTCCAGGGTGCCGCGCAGCGCGAACCAGCCGCCGAGGCCGTAGACGAGGGCAAGGGCGAGGGCGGAGACCAGGGTGAGGCTGGTGATGAACACCGACTGGGCCGTGGCCGTGCGCACCCCGATGTCACGCACCCGGCGGGCGCGGGCCGCGAACTCCGCCGACTCCTCCTCCGGGCGGCCGAACAGCTTGACCAGGGTGGCGCCGGGCGCGGAGAAGCGCTCGGTCATCCGGGTGCCCATGGCCGCGTTGAGGGCCGCGGCCTCCCGCTGCATCCGGGCCATGCGGCTGCCCATGCGGTGGGCGGGCAGCACGAACACCGGCAGCAGCAGCAGCGCGAGCAGCGTGATCTGCCAGGACAGGGTGAGCATCACCGCGAGGGTGAGCAGCAGGGTGACGAGATTGGTCACCACGCCCGAGAGGGTGTTGGCGAACGCCCGCTGGGCACCGATCACGTCGTTGTTGAGACGACTGACGAGTGCTCCCGTACGGGTACGTGTGAAGAACGCGACGGGCATGCGCTGCACATGATCGAACACAGCCGTGCGCAGGTCGAGGATGAGGCCCTCCCCGAGCGTCGACGACAGGCGCCGGCCGACGACGCCCAGTCCCGCCTCCGCGAGCGCGACCAGCGCGATGAGCAGGGAGAGCCGTACGACGGTCCCGGAGTCGTGGCCCGCCACGATCGCGTCGACGACGTGGCCGGCCAGCACCGGGGTGGCCACGGCCAGCAGTGCCGTCACCACCCCGAGGAGTACGAAGCGGATGATGCCCGCGCGGTGCGGGCGGGCGAAGGCGGCGATACGGCGCAGCGTGGCGCGGGCGAAGGGGCGGCGCTCGGCCTGTGCGTTCATGACGCTGTGCAACTGCGTCCAGGCGGTGGTCTCCATGCTCATAAAAGAGAACGTAGGACCTCAAGCGTCGTTGAGGTCAATGTCCGCGCCTCCTCGTTTCCGCCGGCCTCTCCGCGTCCGGAGGATTCCGTGACTCCTTCCGCTCATCCGCTGCCCGTCCGTAAGCCGCCGTCCGCGCCCGCGCCATCCGCCGTTGGCGCGGCGCGGAGAACCTCTTCCGGTGTGACAGCGCTCCGATTCCCCGACGTCCCCCCGGGACGCCTCCCCCGGCGCTTCCCGGTCCGGCACGCCCTGTGCGCGGTGCCGCTCGTGCTGGTCTCCGTGGCCGTGGTGCGGCACCGCTCGGTGCTGGCCGAGGGCTTCGGCCAGTTGCGCACCGCCTCCTGGCCGTGGCTGCTTGCGGCGGCCGCCGCGACCTGCCTGACCTGGGTGGCGGCCGCGTTCACCCGGCAGGGCGCGGTGGTGCAGCCGCTGCCGAAGCGGCGGCTGCTGGCCACCCAGTTCGCGGCGGGCGCGGCCAACCATCTGCTGCCCACCGGGCTCGGCGCGAGCGCGGTGAACCTGCGCTTCATGACCGTGTGCGGGGTACCGCCGGCCCGCTCCTCGGCGGCGCTGGCCCTGTATCTGCTGGCGGAGAGCGTGGGCCGGCTCGGTCTGCTGGCCGCGCTGTTGATCGCCTTCCCCGGCGCGCTGCGGCCGGGCACGCTGCTGTCCGCCGGTTCCGCGCTGCCGCTGCTGTCCGGCGCGGGTGCGCTGGTGCTGCTGGCGGCGGCCGCGCTGGCCCTCGTACGGCGGCTGCGCACGGCCGTGTGCGCGTTCCTGCGGGAGGCCCTGGGCGAGGCGCGGTCGGTGCACACGCGTCCGGCCCGGGCGCTGGCCCTGTGGGGCGGCTCGCTGGCGTTCCCGGCCTGCCAGGCGGCCGGTCTCGCCGCGGTGGGCCGGGCGCTGGAGCTGCCGGTGCCGCCGGCGCACATGGCGCTCGCGTATCTCGCGGCGACGGTCGCGGTGGCACTGGTGCCGACACCGGGCGGGATCGGCTCGGTGGAGGCGGCGCTGATCGTGGCGCTGGTCGCGGCGGGCGGCCCGGCCGCGGTGGCCACCGCGGTGGTGCTGGCCTACCGGGTCATCACCGTGTGGGTGCCGCTGGTGCCGGGGGCGCTGACGCTGGGGGCGCTGGTGCGGCTGAAGGTCATCTGAGGCAGAGTGGCCCTTCGAGCCGCCGCCCCCCCGAAGAGGAGCACCGCCGTGCCGGTCCGCGTGGAGCGCAGGGAACACGTCACCACGGTCGTGCTGTCCCGGCCGGAGGCCCGCAACGCGGTCGACGGCCCGACGGCCGCCGAACTCGCCGACGCGTTCCGGGCGTTCGAGTCCGACGACGACGCGCGGGTGGCGGTTCTGTGGGGTGAGGGGGGCACGTTCTGCGCGGGCGCCGACCTCAAGGCGGTCGGCACGGAGCGGGGCAACCGGGTCGCGGAGGACGGCGACGGGCCGATGGGGCCGACCCGGATGCGGCTGACGAAGCCGGTGATCGCCGCCGTCGCGGGGCACGCCGTCGCGGGCGGCCTCGAACTGGCCCTGTGGTGCGATCTCCGGGTCGCCGAGGAGGACGCCGTCTTCGGGGTGTTCTGCCGCCGCTGGGGTGTTCCGCTGATCGACGGCGGCACGGTACGGCTCCCCCGGCTGATCGGCACCAGCAGGGCCATGGACATGATCCTGACCGGCCGCCCGGTCCCGGCCCCCGAGGCCTACGACATCGGCCTCGCCAACCGTGTGGTGCCGACCGGCCGCGCCCGCGCCGAGGCCGAGGAACTGGCGGCCACCATCGCCCGCTTCCCGCAGGCGTGCCTGCGCGGGGACCGGGCCTCGGTTCTGGACCAGGACGGCCTGTCCGAGGAGACGGCGATGCGCGGTGAACTCCGGTACGGCGTCGCCGTGCTGGCGGAGGGCCTCGAGGGCGCGGCGAGGTTCGCGGGAGGTGCGGGGCGGCACGGGTCCTTCACGGAGCTGTGAGGACATCCGGGTTCACGGACGGCGGGACCGGCCGGCCCCGTCAGGTGCCCGGCCAGGGCGCCCCCGCCAGCCAGTGCAGCACCGCGCCGGCCGTCGCCGTCCCGTCGCTCGTGGCGGCCGCGGCGCGCTGCCCCGGGTGGTGCAGGCCGCCGGCGGCGAAGACACCGGGGCGTGAGGTGTACGGGCTCGCGTGCAGCCGGATGCCGGCGGTCCGGGCGAGTTCGTTCTCGGCCACGAAGTCGCCGGTGAAGACGATCGTGTCGCAGGGCAGGACCGCCGTACGGCCGTCGCGGTGGCGCAGGCGGACACCGGACAGGCGTCCGTGGCCGAGGAGTTCGGTGACCGTGGTGCGGGTGAGGAGGGGGATGCGGCGGCCCAGGCGTGCGGACTGGGCACGTACGGGCGGTACCTGGGCACGGTCCTGTTCGGTGACCAGGGCGGCGACCGTGGCACCGGCCGCCCGCAGGGTGCCGGCCGCGGCGTACGAGACGTACTCGGCGCCGACCACCACCGCACGGGTGCCGATCGACTGCCCGAACAGGTGCACGGCCTGCTGGAGTTCGCCCGTCGTGTAGACACCGGCGGGCCGGGTGCCGGGGACCAGCCGGGCCGCGCGGGGGCGTTCCCGGGCGCCGGTGGCGAGGACTACGGCTCGTGCCCTCACCGTCTCCAGCCCGCCGGGGCCGACTGCCGTGAGGACCGGTCCGGGCCGGTCGCCGGAGCCGTCGGCCGCGCCCGTCCGGGCGGCACCGGCCGGACCCGGAACACCGGGCGCGCCCGCTGAAGCCGCGCTCCGGACCCCCGGGGCACCGGCTTCGCCGGCTGCCCTGGCGCCGTCGGCCACCGGGCCGTCGACGACGCCCGCCGATGCCGCGCCCCCGCCCGCCGGGCCGCCGGCCGGCCGCGCCGCCACCGCGCCGGCAGGCCCGCGGCCGTCCACCGCGCCCGTCCCGCCTGGTGTCGCCGGAAGCGGTGTCCCGGCGTCCGCCCACTCCAGAACCGTCACCCCCGTGCGCACCACGGCGCCCGCGCTCACGGCGGCCTCGGTGAGGAGCCGGGCGTATTCGGGGCCGGTCAGCGGACGTGTCCAGGTACCGAAGCCCGCGTGCGCGCAGTGACGGGTCGCTCCCCCGGGCCGTTGCTCCCGCTCGAACACCTCCACCCGGCCGGCGCCGGCGGCGGCCAGGCGGGCCGCGGCGGCGAGCCCGGCGGGACCGGCGCCGACGACGAGGACGTCGACGGAGCGCACCGGCGGGTTCGCGGTCACGGGCGCGCCTCCTCGAACAGTTCCCGTACCGCCGCCCCGCAGTGGAAGCCCTGGCAGCGGCCCGCCCGGGCCCGGGTACGGCGGCGCAGGCCCTCCAGGGTGCGCGGCGGGATCGTACTGGCGAGGGCATCGCGGATCTCGCCGCGGGAGACCCGTTCGCAGTGGCAGACGAGCATGCCGTACTCCGGGTCGGCCGCGATCAGTTCGGGCCGCAGGCAGGGGCGCGGGGAGGTCTCGCCGATGCCGGGCATCCGTACCGGCTCCGGTTCGCGCTCCGGGCCGAGGTCGAGCCCGGCGCCGGCCAGCAGGCCGACGACGTGGGCGGCGATGGCCATGGAGGCGGTGAGGCCGGTGGAGCGGATGCCGCCGACGGTGACGTACGCCTGCCCTGCATGGGCGGTGATCCGGTAGTCGTCGTGTTCGGTGGCGGCGCGGAGCCCGGCGTAGACGGCGGTGACCTCCTCGTCGAGCAGCGCGGGGAGGATGCGGCGGCCCTTCTCCCGCAGCAGGGCGAGGCCCTCCGCGGTGGACTGGGTGGCCCGCTTGTCGTCCAGGTCCTCGGCGGTGGGGCCGAGCAGGACGTTGCCGTGCACGGTCGGCGCGATCAGGACGCCCTTGCCGAGAGCGGTCGGGACGGGGAGGAGGATGTGCCGGACCAGGGGGCGGGCGAACCGGTTGTGGACGATGAGCTGGCCGCGGCGCGGGGTGACGGTGAAGTCGTCGTGACCGAGCGTCCGGTCGAGGGTGTCGGCGTGCAGTCCGGCCGCGTTGACCAGGTGCCTGGCGCGCAGGGTGCCCCGGGATGTGGTCAGCAGATGGATGCCGTCGCGCCGGTCGGACCGGGCGACCCGGGTGTTCAGGTGCAGGTGGACGCCGGCGCGGACCGCCTGGGTGGCGTAGGCGAGGGTCGTCGTCCAGGGGCAGATGATGCTCTCGCCGGGCACGTGCAGCGCGCCGAGCGCGCCGGGACCGAGGTGCGGTTCGCGGGCGTGGACCTCGTCGGCGCCGAGGAGCCGGGTGTCGGGGCAGCCGTTGCGCGCGGCCTTCTCGGCGAGCCGGGGCAGGGTGGCGAGCTGTTCCTCGTCCCAGGCGACGAGCAGGGCCCCGGTCCGTTCGACGGGGATGCCGGACTCGGCGGCGTAGGCGGCCAGCCGCCGGGAGCCCTCGCGGACCAGCGTGGCCTCCAGGGAGCCCGGGGTGGCGTCGAAACCGGTGTGCAGGATGGCGGTGTTGGCCTTGGAGGTGCCCTGGCCGACGTCGTCCTGGGCCTCGGCCAGGGCGACGCGCAGCCCGGGGTGGCGGGCGAGTTCGCGGGCGATGGCGCAGCCGACGACCCCGGCACCGACGACCGCGACGTCGTACGGCTGCCCGGGCAGCGGCCCCTCGGCGGTGACCGTCATGAGCGGAGCAGCGCGGCGACCGCGGTACGGAATCCGGCCAGGCGTTCGGCGGCCAGGTCGGCCGGGATGCGGGGCTCGTACACGGCGGCCGGCTTCCAGTCGGGAAGGACGTCGGTCACGCTCAGCGCGGGGTCCGCGCCGAGCCGGGCCAGGGCGGCGGCGCCGAGCGCGGTGGCGTCGGGCAGGGCGGAGACCTCGACGGGGAGCTGCAGCAGGTCGGCCTGGGTCTGCATGAGCAGGGCGGAGCGGGTCAGGCCGCCGTCGACGCGCAGTGTGTCCAAGGGGGTGCCGAGGTCGGTGGCGGCCGCCCGGGCCAGCTCGCTGACCTGGGCCGCCAGGCCCTCGCACAGGGCGCGCACCAGGTGTCCGGGGCCGGTGTCCAGGCCGAGCCCGGTCAGCGAGCCGCGCAGGTCGCCGCGCCACCAGGGAGCGGCGAGCCCGGCGAGGGCGGGGACGAAGGTGACGCCGCCGCTGTCGGGGACGGCGCCGCCGACCGGGTCGAGGTCGGCGGCCGAGGAGATGACGCCGAGGTCGGTGAGCCAGCGTACGGCGGAGGCGGCCGTGTACACCTGCCCGTCGAGGCAGTAGCCGGTGTCGCCGGCGAGCCGCCAGGCGACGCAGCTCACCAGGCCGGAGTCGCCGCGCCGGGGTGTGCCGCCGGTGTGCGCGAGCAGGAACGCGCCGGTGCCGTAGGTGCACTTGACGCCGCCGGGTCCGGTGACGCGCTGGGCGAGCAGGGCGGCCTGCTGGTCGACGATCAGACCGGTGACGGGGATCTCGGGCCCGAAGGCCCGTGTCGTGCCCACGGCTTGCGCGTTGTCGGTGATCTCCGGCAGCCGTTCGCCGAGCAGTCCGTACGCCTCCAGCGCCCGTGCCGACCAGTGGGCGCCGTCGAGGTCCAGGAGCTGGGTGCGGCCCGCGGTGGCCGCGTCGGTGACGAAGGCGCCGGTGAGCCGGTGCACCAGCCAGGCGTCGGAGGTGGTGACGACGCCCTCGCGGGTGAGGTGGCGGCGGATCCAGGCCATCTTGGGCGCCGCGAAGTACGGGTCGAGGGGCAGCCCGGTGAGCTGGCGCAACTCGTCCGCCTGGTGCGTCAGTTCGGCGCACACGGTCTCGGCGCGCCGGTCCTGCCAGACGAGGGCGCCGGTCAGCGGGCGGCCGGTCGCGGGGTCCCAGGCGAGCACGGTCTCGCCCTGGTTGGCCAGGCCCATCGCCACGACTTCCTCGCCCGCCTCGGCCAGCGCGGCCCGGCCGGCCTCCAGCACGGAGGCGTACAGCGCGCCGGGGTCCACCTCGACCCGTCCGCCGGGCAGATGGCGGGGCCGCACGGCGGCGAAACCTGTGCCCAGGACGCCGCGTTCGGGGCAGACCACCAGCGCCTTGGTGCCGGACGTGCCCTGGTCGACGGCGAGCACCGGCCCCGTCATCGCATCCTCCCGCGCGTTCGTCCGGCCCTTCGAAGATCGGCGCGAACAGCCTGCCGCCGGGCGGCATCCGGCGTCAAGCGCGTCCGGCCGGTGATCAACTACGCATTGGAGAAGTTGAGTTGACATCGATGGCACGGCGCAAACGACACCCCTATAGTGACCGCCGACCCCGTACGTGACCTCCAACCACCGCTCCGAGGAGGGCTGTTGTCAGCGCACCGCGTCACCCTGCCCGTCCGCCCGCGGACCGGAGCGGGTGGCTGATGGCCAGAGAGGGCGCCCGCCCCTCCTACGATCCCGCCGGTCACGACGGTGCCCTGCGCGGCGCCCTGCAGGATCTGCGCACCGGCCGCTGGATGGCGATGCGCACGCTGCTCGCGGACACCACGACCTGGTGGCAGTGGACGCAGCGCACCCAGATCCTCGCGGCCGCGGCGGCCGGCACCGACGTGGTGCGGGCCTGGCTCGCGGAGGAGCCGCGCAGCGTGCCGGCCGCGGTGATGCACGCCCGGGTCGGCGTGGAGCGGGCCCTGCGGGCGCACCGCGAACGGCACCTGCGGGCGCACGAGTTGTGGATCGAGGCCTGGGACGCCGCACAGTCCGCCGCCCAGGCCGCCCCGGAGGACCCCGTGCCCTGGGTGTGCCTGCTGGCACTGGCCCAGCTCGACCCGGAGCAGCGCTGGCCGGAGCACCGGACGCCGCCGCCGGAACCCCTGCTGCCGCCGGGCCCCTGGGGACTGCTCGACGAGGCCGGCAAGCGCGACCCGCACAACCGCGAGGCGCACCACCGCATGCTGCAGTTCCTGTACGCCACCGCCGCCTCCGGCCGGCTCGCCGAGGCCGCCCGGTACACCCGGTGGGCCGCCGCCCAGGCGCCGCCCGGCTCCGCCCCGCACGTGCTGCCGCTGTACGTCCGGGTCGAGCGCTACCGGCGGGCCGCCGGCCACGACGCCGCGCTCGACCTGCACTGGGTCGCCGAGGACGCCACCCGTGAGGCGACCCGGGCGCTGCGTTCCTGGTTCGAGCACGCGCCCCGGCCCGAACGCTCCCTGCTGGACCTCAACCACCTGGCCCACGCGCTGTGGGGCGCCCAGCGGTTCGCCGAGGCGGGCCGGGTGTTCGACGCGATCGGCCCGTACTTCACGCCGCCGCCCTGGATGTACCGCGCCCCGGACCGCGGCCCCGCGGTGGAGGTGTTCCTGCGGGCCAGGGACCGCTGCCGCGCGGCCGAGGAGGATCCCGGCTCCCGCCCCTGACGCTCCCCCCTCGTTTCCCCCCTCCCGGAGGTTCCCGCATGTCCCCCGCGCCCGATCCGTCGCCCTCCCCCGCCCGGCCGCAGCACGACGAGGAACAGCGGCTGCGTGAACTCGGCTACCGCCCCGTGCTGGCCCGCCGCATGGGCGGCTTCGGCAACTTCGCGATCAGCTTCTCGGTGATCTCGATCCTGTCCGGCTGCATGACCCTGTACGGCTTCGGCCTCGGCACCGGCGGGCCGGCCGTGATGCTGTGGGGCTGGGCGGGCGTCGGCCTGTTCGTGCTCTGCGTCGGCCTGGCGCTCGCCGAGGTCACCAGCGCCTACCCGACCTCCGGCGCCCTGTACTACATGGCCGACCGGCTCGGCGGCCGCCGCTGGGGGTGGTACACGGGCTGGCTGAACCTGCTGGGCCTGCTCGGCGCGATCGCCGGCATCGACTACGGGGCCGCCCTGTTCACCGGGGCGTTCGCCAGCCTCCAGTGGGGCTTCGAGCCGACGCCCGGCAAGACGATGCTGATCTTCTGCGCCATTCTGCTGCTGCACGCCGTGCTGAACCTGTTCGGCGTCCGCCTGGTGAGCCTGCTCAACTCGGTCAGCGTGTGGTGGCACCTGGCCGGTGTCGCGGTCATCGTCGGCGCGCTGGCGATCGTCCCGGACCACCACCAGTCGCCGTCCTTCGTGTTCACCACGTTCGTGAACGACACCGGGTGGTCGAGCCCGCTGTACGTGGCGGCGATCGGCCTGCTGCTCGCCCAGTACACGTTCTGCGGCTACGACGCCTCCGCGCACCTGTCGGAGGAGACCTCCAACGCCTCGGTGTCGGCGGCGAAGGGCATCGTACGGTCCATCTGGGTGTCGTGGATCGCGGGCTTCGTCCTCCTCGCCGGACTGACCTTCGCCATCCAGGACTACGACGCCACGCGTGCCACGGACACCGGGGTGCCGCCCGCGCAGATCCTGCTCGACGGCCTCGGCACCGGCGGGGCGAGCGTGCTGCTGCTCGTCGTCATCGTCGCCCAGTTGTTCTGCGGGAACGCCGAGGTGGCCGCGGCCAGCCGGATGGTGTTCGCGTTCAGCCGGGACGGCGCCCTGCCGGGCTCGCACCTGTGGCGCAAGGTCAGCAGCCGTACCCAGACGCCGGTCGCGGCGGTCTGGCTGTCGGTGATCGTCGCCGGTGTGCTTGCCCTGCCGTCCCTGTACTCGGCGACGGCGTACGGCGCGGTCACCGCCATCAACGTCATCGGCATCACCCCGGCCTACGCCATCCCCGTTCTGCTGCGGCTGCGCGCCGGCGACCGGTTCCGGCCGGGTCCGTGGCACCTGGGCCGGTGGAGCAGGCCGGTCGGCTGGATCGCGGTGGTCTGGGTGGCCTGTGTGACGGTGCTGTTCTGCCTGCCGCAGTCCTCGCCGGTGACCGTCGACACGATGAACTACGCGGCCGTGGCCCTGGTGGTCGTGCTGGTGCTGGCCAGCATCTGGTGGTACGTCGCCCGCCGTTCGTACGGCACGCCCACCACCGCGGCCTACGGTGACGACCGCGATCAGGCCGAACTCGCGGAGGGCATCGTCTGATCCGCGCCGTCCCGGTGCGAACCGGGCTGCCGGATACGGCAGGATGAACGATCGCGCCGCCCGCCGACGACGTCGGTGGCCGGCGCGATCGCACATGTACGGACATCGAGCAGGTGACAACGTGACGAGACTTCACTCCAGGCCCCGCGCCGCCCTTTCACGCCCCGGAGGTGACCGGTGAACCGTGCTCTGACCCTGCACGACCTGGTCCTCGCCGGCATCGCCGTGGCCGCGGGGCTGCTGCTGGCCTTCCTGTCCCGCACGGTGCTGCGCTGGCTGGGCAAGCACGCGAAGCGGACCCGCTGGAGCGGTGACGACGTCATCGTGGACGCGCTGCGCTCCGTCGTCCCCTGGGCGGCGATCGCGGGCGGCGCGGCGGCGGCCGCCGCGGTACTGCCACTGACCCGGACCGTCCAGCACCACACCGACCAGTTCCTCGAGGTGTGGCTGATCCTCGTGGTGACGGTGTCCGCGGCCCGGGTGATCGCGGGCCTGGTGCGGTCGGTGACGCAGTCCCGCTCGGGCGTGGCCGGTTCGGCCACCATCTTCGTGAACATCACCCGGGTGCTGGTGCTGGCGATCGGCTTCCTGGTGGTGCTGCAGACGCTCGGCGTGTCCATCGCGCCCCTGCTCACCGCCCTGGGCGTCGGCGGTCTGGCCGTCGCGCTGGCCCTGCAGGACACCCTCGCCAACCTCTTCGCGGGCGTCCACATCCTCGCCTCCAAGACCGTGCAGCCGGGCGACTACATCCGGCTCAGCAGCGGCGAGGAGGGCTACGTGGTGGACATCAACTGGCGCCAGACGACGGTCCGCCAGCTCTCCAACAACCTGGTTGTCATCCCCAACGGCCAGCTCGCCAAGACCAACATGACCAACTACACGCGCCCCGAGCAGCAGTTGACGATCCTGGTGCAGGTGGGCGTGAGCTACGACAGCGACCTGGACCACGTCGAGCGCGTCACCCACGAGGTCATCGCCGAGACGATGACCGGGATCACCGGCGCCGTCCCCGACCACGAGCCCGCGATCCGCTTCCACACCTTCGGCGACTCCCGCATCGGCTTCACGGTGATCCTCGGCGTGGGCGAGTTCAGCGACCAGTACCGCATCAAGCACGAGTTCATCAAGAGCCTGCACCGCCGCTACCGCGAGGAGGGCATCCGCATCCCGTCCCCGACCCGGACGGTTGCCCTGCAGCAGGGCGCGGTGGTGATACCGCAGCAGCGCGGCGCGGAGGAGCCGGCGACGATCCCGGCCGACTAGAACCCGAGGGTGGCGGTCGGCATACCCTCGAAGGGCCATGACCTCTCCGCCGCCGGACCCGGCCGCCCGCTCCCTCGACGAACGGCTCGACGCGATCGCGCGTCAGCCGTTCCGGGCCAGGTTCCGGCTGCGCGGGCGGGAGCTGGCCCTCGCCGGGCAGAAGGGGCCGGCGACGATCCGGTGGCATGCCTACGACCTGATCGCCCAGCGGCTGGCCCCGGCCCGGCCGCACAAGGACGGCAGGCAGACGCCGTACCGGGGGCATCCGGTGTTCGTGGCACAGCACGCCACCGCGACCTGCTGCCGGAGCTGTCTGCAGCGCTGGCACGGCATTCCCCGGGGACGGGAGCTGAGTCGCGCCGAGCACGTGTACGTCGTGGACGTGATCTGCCGGTGGATCGAGCGCGAGGTGGCGGGCGGCGCCGGGCCGGACGCCGCCCGCCACGGCTGATCAGAGCGTGGCCGAGTTCTCGTGCCAGTGGCCGCCGCGCTTGCTGTGCGGGGCCGCGAAGGAGGAGGCGACCGGGTTCACCGTCCAGTCCGGGTGGCCGGGCATCCGCGGGGTCTTCGTCCCGTAGAGCCAGTCGCGCAGGAAGCCGGACTGGTCCTGCCCGGAGACCTCGGAGGCGACGTCGATGTAGTCGGCGGTGGTCGCCGAGCGGTCGCGGTAGCGCTCCAGGAAGGTGCGCTCGACCGTGTTGAACACCTGCTCGCCGACGAGCTCGCGGAAGGCGTACAGGACCAGGACGCCGCCCAGGTAGCGCTGACTGTCGAAGAGGTTGGCCTCGTTCGGGGAGGCCACCGGGCCGGAGTCGTGGCGCCACTGGTCGCCGCGGGCGTAGGTGTCCTTCATCCGGGCTTCCATGGTGGTCAGGCCGAGGGAGTCGGCCCAGCCGCGCTCGTAGCGGTAGAGCAGCCCGTAGAAGTCCGCGTGGCCCTCGTTCAGCCACAGGTCGGCCCAGGTGGCGGGGCTGACCAGGTTGCCGAACCAGGAGTGGACCAGCTCGTGCATCATGTGCGAGCCGATGCTCTTCTCCGGCTGGAGCAGGAAGTTCGGCTTGTACAGGGTGAGGGTCTGCGTCTCCAGGCCGGTGAAGTCGAAGGCCTTCGGATCGTCGGAGTTGCACGGCAGCAGGCCGTACGTCTCGAACGGGTAGGCGCCCAGCCGGTCCTCCAGCCAGGTCACCAGACCGGGGGTGAGGGCGAGGGCCGGTTCCAGGGCGGCGGCACGGGCGGCGGGCACCACGTCGCGCAGCGGCAGGCCGTGCGGGCCCTGGCGGTCCTTGATCACGTAGTCGCCGACGGTGATCTGCACGAGTTCGGTGGCCATCGGGGAGGCCGAGCGGTACGAGTACGCCGTGCGGTCGCCGCTCAGCGTCTCGGTGCCGGTGAGCAGGCCGTTCGCCACCGCGCGCAGGCCGCTCGGGACCGTGAGGCGGAAGGTGAGGTCCGCCTTGTCCGAGGGGTGGTCGTTGCACGGGAAGACGGTGTGCGCGGAGTTCGGCTGCGGGCAGGTCGCGAAGCCGTCGGGGGTGGGCACCCAGGCGGTGTGGGCGAGGGCGCGGCGCGGGTCGGCGGAGTAGGCGACGGTCACGGTGGCCCGCGCGCCCGGCGGCAGGGCCTTGGCGGGCGTGATCCGCAGCTTCTCGTCCACCTGGGCGAAGGCGGCGGTGGCGCCGTTGACGCACACGGTGCGTATGTCGAGGCCGAGGGCGTCCAGCGAGAAGCGGCTGAGCGGGCGGTCGGCGCGTATCTTCAGCGTGGCGGTCGCGTCGACCGTCTTCGCCGTGGCGTCCCAGGCCAGGTCCAGGTGGTAGGACGAGACGCGGTAGCCCTGGTTGCCGAGGGCGGGGAAGACGGGGTCGCCGAGGGTCTCGGGGCCGGGGGCGGCCGCCGTGCGCGGCGCCCTGTGCGCTGCCGCGCCCGGGCCCGAGGGGCGCGCCTGGGCCGGGGAGCCCGTCGTCAGAGCCGCGGCCGTGCCGATCAGGGCGGCCGCCGGGGCCGTCACTCTGGTGCGATATCTCATGGTCCGCTTTCGGTCGGGCGGCCGGGTGGTCGGTCCGGGCGCCGGTCGTGAGCGATCACGCGTGGTCAGTGGTGATCGCTTGTCATGACCACAAGAAGGCGGGATCGGTTGCACCGGGGCGGCACGAATTTCCGGCCGGGACCCCTGTCGAGCCGGACCCGATCACGAGATATCTTGATGTCGAGCAATGTTGCAGACGTGGAGCGGAGCACCCGGTGACTGACTCGACCATCATCTACACCTACACAGACGAGGCCCCGGCCCTCGCGACGCACTCGTTCCTGCCGGTGATCCAGGCGTACGCCTCGCAGGCCGGTGTGGCCGTGGAGACCCGCGACATCTCGCTGGCCGGGCGCATCATCGCCGTCTTCCCGGAGTACCTGAACGAGGACCAGCGCATCCCCGACGCGCTGAGCGAGCTGGGCGCGCTGGCCAAGACGCCCGCCGCCAACATCATCAAGCTGCCGAACATCTCGGCGTCCATCCCGCAGCTCAAGGCCGCCGTCGCCGAGCTGCAGGGCAAGGGCTACGCCCTGCCGGACTACCCGGACGACCCGAAGTCCGACGAGGAGCGCGAGGTCCGCGCCCGGTACGACAAGATCAAGGGCTCGGCCGTGAACCCGGTCCTGCGCGAGGGCAACTCCGACCGCCGCGCCCCCGCCTCCGTGAAGAACTACGCCAAGACCCACCCGCACCGCATGGGCGCCTGGAGCTCGGACTCCAAGACCGACGTGGCGACGATGGGCGTGGACGACTTCCGTTCCACGGAGAAGTCCGCGGTGATCTCCGAGGCCGGTGCGCTGCGCATCGAGCTCAAGGGCGACGACGGCTCGACCACCGTCCTGCGCGAGTCGGTGCCCGTCCTCGAGGGCGAGGTCGTCGACGCCTCCGTGATGCGCGTCGGCGCGCTGCGCGAGTTCCTGACCGCGCAGGTCGCCCGTGCCAAGGAGGAGGGCGTCCTGTTCTCCGTGCACCTGAAGGCCACGATGATGAAGGTCTCCGACCCGATCGTCTTCGGCCACGTGGTGCGCGCCTTCTTCCCGAAGACGTTCGCGAAGTACGGCGAGACCTTCGCCGCCGCCGGCCTCACCCCGAACGACGGCCTGGGCGGCATCCTCAAGGGCATCGAGTCGCTGCCCGAGGGCGCCGAGATCAAGGCCTCCTTCGACGCCGAACTGGCCGAGGGCCCGGCGCTGGCCATGGTCGACTCCGACAAGGGCATCACCAACCTGCACGTGCCGTCCGACGTCATCGTCGACGCGTCGATGCCGGCCATGATCCGCACGTCGGGTCACATGTGGGGCCCGGACGGCCAGGAGGCCGACACCCTCGCGGTGCTGCCGGACTCCTCGTACGCCGGCGTCTACCAGGCCGTGATCGAGGACTGCCGCGCCAACGGCGCCTACGACCCCTCGACCATGGGCTCGGTACCGAACGTCGGTCTGATGGCGCAGAAGGCCGAGGAGTACGGCAGCCACGACAAGACCTTCGAGATCCCGGTCACCGGCACCGTCCGCCTGGTCGACCAGGCCGGCGACGTCGTGATCGAGCAGGCGGTCTCCGCCGGCGACATCTTCCGCGCCTGCCAGACCAAGGACGCGCCGATCAAGGACTGGGTGAAGCTCGCCGTCACCCGCGCCCGCGCCACCGGCGACCCGGCCGTCTTCTGGCTGGACGCCACCCGCGCCCACGACGCCAACCTGATCGCCAAGGTCGAGCAGTACCTGCCGGAGCACGACACCGAGGGCCTGGACATCCGGATCCTTTCGCCGGTCGAGGCCACCAAGCTGTCGGTGGAGCGCATCCGCCGCGGCGAGAACACCATCTCGGTCACCGGCAACGTGCTGCGCGACTACCTGACCGACCTGTTCCCGATCCTGGAGCTGGGCACCAGCGCCAAGATGCTGTCGGTCGTCCCGCTGATGGCGGGCGGCGGCCTGTTCGAGACCGGCGCCGGCGGCTCCGCGCCGAAGCACGTGCAGCAGCTCGTCAAGGAGAACTACCTGCGCTGGGACTCCCTCGGCGAGTTCTTCGCCCTGGTCCCGTCCCTCGAGCAGTACGCGGCGACCACCGGCAACACCCGCGCCAAGGTCCTCGCCGACACCCTCGACCGCGCCACGGCGACCTTCCTCAACGAGGACAAGTCCCCGACCCGTCGCCTCGGCGGCATCGACAACCGCGGCAGCCACTTCTACCTGTCCCTGTACTGGGCGCAGGAGCTGGCCGGCCAGAGCGACGACGCCGACCTGGCGAAGGCGTTCGCCCCGCTCGCCGAGACCCTCGCGGCCGACGAGCGGAAGATCGTCGACGAGCTGATCGCCGTGCAGGGCAGCCCGGCCGACATCGGCGGCTACTTCCAGCCGGAGAAGGCCAAGGCGGACGCGGTCATGCGCCCGTCGGCCACCTGGAACGCGGCCCTCGCGTCCCTGAGCTGAGGTACGCGGCGGTTCAGCCGCCGCGTGAGTGATCCTCCGCCCCGGCCGGTGCACCCGGCCGGGGCGGAGGCATGCCGGGGCCGGGGCGGGTCTCGCAGGGGGCGGGTCTTGTCGGGGGTCGGTGCGCCGCCGCGTCCGTGCCGGTTCCGCCGCCGGGCCGGAGGGCGTTGTCAGTGCTGTGTGGCACCTTGATCACGCACCGTCCGACCGACGCCCATGGAGCAGCCCGTGCCCCCGTACACGCCTTCGTTCGAACTCCTGCCCGGCGCCGCCGAGTCGCCCGTGCTGCTGCACGTGCCGCACTCGTCGCGGGCGATACCGGGTGACGTCCGCGAGGGCATCGTGCTGGACGACGCGGCGCTGGAGCGGGAACTGGACCACATCACTGACGCGCACACCGCGCGGATCGCGGAGCGGGCGGCGGCCCTGGCCGGGACCACCCCCTGGCGGTTCGTGAACCGGCTGTCCCGGCTGGTCGTGGACCCGGAGCGGTTCCCGGACGAGCGGGAGGAGATGCTCGCCGTGGGCATGGGAGCCGTGTACACCGGGACCACGCACCGCGGTGTGCTGCGGACCGCGGACACCGACCCCGAGCCGCTGGTCGAGCGGTACTTCCGGCCGTACGCGCGCGCGATGACCGAGGCGGTGGCCGGGCGGCTCGCCGCGACCGGGCGCGCGGTCGTGATCGACGTGCACTCCTACCCGCGCGAGGCCCTGCCGTACGAGCTGCACGGCGCCGGTCCGCGGCCGCCCGTGTGCCTGGGCACGGACGCCTTCCACACGCCGTCCCGGCTGCGCGAGGCCGCTCTGAAGGCGTTCGCCGAGTGCGGGGAGACCGGGCTGGACAGCCCGTTCAGCGGGACCTACGTGCCGCTGGAGTACTACGGGCGCGAGGCGCGGGTGAGCGCCCTGATGGTGGAGATCCGCCGGGACACCTACATGACCGAGCCCGGCGGCCCCGCCGGGCCGGGTCTCGAGGACCTCGCCGGGGCGCTGGCCGCGCTCGTGGACGCCGTGTAGCGGCGGGGCACCTCCGGCGCGGGCTCCGGGCCCTCCGCCTGGAGCACTCCCGCAGGACAGCGGGCGGGGCGCGTACGAAGGTGGTGGGCATGACGGAGGAGATCACGCTCACCGGCCGGGCCGGGGCGGCACCGCCCGAGCGGGGCTGGCCGCCGCCCGTGCGGGACTGGCTGCCGCTCGACCTGGACGGGACGGACTTCGACCCGGTCCTCGCCGGTCTGATGCGCGAGGGCCCGCTGACCCGGATCCGGCTGCCGTTCGGCGAGGGGTGGGCGTGGCTCGCCACCCGCTACGAGGACGTGAAGCTGGTCACCAACGATCCGCGCTTCGGCCGCGCCGAGGTCGCCCGCCGTCAGGTGACCCGGCTCGCCCCGGACTTCGCGCCCCGCCCGGGCTCGCTGGCCTGGGCCGACCAGCCCGAGCACAACCGGCTGCGCAAGCCGGTCGCCGGCGCCTTCACGGTGAGCGCCATGAAGCGGCTGCGGCCCCGCGCGCAGCGGATCCTGGACGAGCTGATGGACGGCGTCGTACGGAACGGACCGCCCGCGGACCTGGTCGAGCGGGTGCTGGAACCTTTCCCGATCACAGTCGTCAGCGAGGTGATGGGGGTGCCGTCCGCCGACCGGGAGCAGGTGCACGCCTGGACCCGGCAGATCATCTCCACCTCCGGTGGCGCCGAGGCCGCCCGGGCCGCGAAGACCGGCCTGTACGGCTGGATCACCACGGCCGTCCGGTCCCGGGCGCACAGCACGGACGAGGACGTCTACTCACTCCTCGGGGCCGCCGTGTCCCGGGGCGAGATCAGCGAGGAGGAGGCAGTCGGCCTCGCCGGACCGCTGCAGATCGGCGGCGAGGCGGTCACCCACAACTGCGGCCAGATGCTGTTTTTGATGCTGACCCGGCCGGAACTGATGGAGCGTGTACGCACCCGCCCCGAGGCGCGCGGCCCCGTGCTCGACGAACTCCTGCGCCACATCCCGCACCGCAGCACGGTCGGGCTCGCCCGGATCGCCCTGGAGGACGTCGAGGTCGGCGGTCACCGGATCACGGCGGGCGAACCGGTCTACGTCTCCTATCTCGCCGCCAACCGCGATCCGGCCGTCTTCCCCGACCCCGACCGCATCGACCCCGACCGGCACCCCAATCCGCACCTGGCCTTCGGCAACGGCCCGCACTACTGCACCGGCGCCGTCCTCGCCCGGCTGCAGACCGAACTGCTCGTCGGCACACTCCTGGACCGGCTGCCCGCCCTGCGCCTCGCCGTGCCACCGGACCAGGTCCCCTGGCGGCACAAGACGATGATCCGCGGACCACGCGCCCTGCCCGTCACCTGGTGACGGTGGCCGGGCAGGTCGGGGCGGGTACCTAGGCCCGCAGCCACTCCGTGACGACCACCTGGCCGCCGGTGCGGAGCCGCAGTGCGAACGGGCCGGCGGGCGGGGTGTCGCTGGTGAAGCGGCCGAGGGTGTCGACCGGAACGGGGCGGACCGTCCGGGGGCCGCCCAGGACCTCGAGGCGGGCCGGGCCGGGTGGCAGTACCTGGCCGATCAGGCCCTCCCCGGTGACCTCGATGTCGACGGTCAGGCCGCCCGCACGGAAGGTCAGCATCCGTGGCGCGTCCGGTACTCCCCTGACGGGCAGCGCGTCCACCAGCGAGTCGAAGGTCAGCTCGGCGATGTCGGCGTCCAGGTCGTGCAGCGCGTAGGCGCCCAGGGCGAGTTGGCGCAGTTCGGCCGGGACCGGGTCCAGCGCGGCGGCCGCCTGGCGCAGTTCCTCCTCCAGCAGGTCCCCGTCGAACCCGGTGTCGTCGAAGCCCTCTTCGGGGAGGGCGTCGTCGTCGTGGGTGTCGCTCATGCCGCCTCCCGTGCGTCCATCCGGGCCCGCAGCCGGCGCAGACAACGCTGGCGCAGCGGGCCGATGCTGCCGACCGCGATGCCGAGCGCGGCCGAGACCTCCAGATAACTCGGCGGTGGCGAGGCCATCAGCACCCGCAGCAACTGCCGGCACCGCTCGCCGAGCGCCTCGAACTCCTGCCAGAGCCGGCGGATCCGCTCGGCCTGCGCGGCCTCCTCCTCGGAGTCGATCAGCGACTGCTCCGGGGTCCGTTCCTCACTGGCCCGGTCCAGCACCTGCGGGTCGTCCGTCAGCGTCAGCCGGGTCAGCCCCTTGAGCACCTTCAGGCACTCGTGCCGGGCCGTACTGGCCAGCCAGGAGCCTGCCTTGTCGGGTTCCCGGAGGCGGTGGAGGTGCTGGGCGAAGCGGAACCACACGGTCTGGTAAACCTCGTGCGCGTCGGCGTCGGAGAGCCGGTGTGCGCGCACCACCGACCACACCAGCGGACTCAGTCCCTCCACCAGCGCCTTCCAGGCCGCCGCGTCGCCGTCGACCGCGGACCGGACCAGCGCGCCGACCTCTGTTCGGTCCACGGCTCCACCCCTCGTGTACGGCACGTCATCGTACGCCGTGGAAGGGAGCGTTCCGGACCTCATACCGGCCGGACCGGGATCGCGACAGGGGTCGGGCGCCAGGTGGACGGCCGGAGCACCGGCACGTGCGCCCCGCGCACCTCGGCGGACTCGGTGACGGAGCCGAGCAGTTGGGCCCGGGCCGCGCGCGGGTCGCGCTCCTTGTGCGCCGTCATGTGGGCGGCGACGAGCCCGGCGACGACCGGGGTGGCGAAGGAGGTTCCGCTCCACTGCGCGAGGCCGTCGAACATCACCTGGTCGGGTTTGCCCGCGGTGCTCTCCCGCGCCTCGCTCAGCACGCCCGTGTGCCGCGGGTACTGGCAGGTGCAGACGTACCCGGAGCCGTACCGGCAGGCGTCGTAGGTGGAGTGCTGGTAGACGTACGGCACGGGCGTGCGAAATCCGGTGAGGGCGCTGGTGAGGCGCTCGCCGGGGGCGTAGACCCGCACCCAGGGGCCGTGGTTGCTGAAGCAGGCGCCGGACTCGCCGTCCCCGCGCAGCGCGCCGACCGACAGCACGCAGTCCTCGTACCCGGGCAGGGTGGCGTAGGCGGCCGGCCAGAACGGGTTGTCACTGGCGTTGTTGCCGGCGGCGGCGATCAGCAGGGTTCCCTGCTCGCGCAGTTCCCGCATGAAGGAGTCGAGGCCGAGCAGGCCGTCGGTGCGGCCGTTGGACGTGCCGGCCGAGAGGCTGATGATGTCGGGCCAGCCGCCCTGGTCGACGGCGTCGAAGAGTCTGGCGCCGAACTCCGACTCCAGGACGGCGCCCGCGTCGGCGAGCGTGCCGCGCACGCTGACGTCGGTGTTGGGGGCGACGGCGGCGATGATCCCGGCGATGAACGTGCCGTGCCCGACGTACTGCCGCAGCACACCGTCGGGGCCGGTCTCGCCGGTCTGCGGATCGCCGGTGGTGTGCGCGAGCAGCGGGTAGGAGCCGTGGTCGTGCACCAGCCCGGTGTCGACGACGAGGACGCCGACGGCGGTGTCCGGGTCGTACGGGGCGTCCGCCGGGGCCGGGTTGGGCGGCTCGCTGCGCGGCGCGGGGACGGGCTCGTCACCGGGGCAGGCGTTGACCGCGATGTGCACGACGTGGTTGCGGCTGACCAGACGGCGGCCCTGGCGGCCCTCGGCCGCGCGCAGCGCGCCCAGGGCGTGCGGGACGACGTCCTCGCCGAGGGTGGGGTCGCCGACCCGGATCCGGGTGATCCCGGTGCGGTTGGTCTCCGGGCCGGCCCGGCGCACGTGGTCCGGGACCAGCCCCCGGGTGGCGGTGAAGTGGCCGCGCACGGTGTCCTCGACCAGCCGGGCCTCCTCCCCGTCGCGGGCGAGGACGACGCCCTTCTCGTAGAGGAACTCCGCGGCGTCGTCCGGCCCCATGGCCAGCGCGGTGCCGGGCATCGCGCGCTGGATGTGGTCGAACTGCTCGTGGAAGCGCTGAGGTGCCATGGTGTGTCCTCCCCCTGAGGCGGTCTCCGACAGTCAGAGTCGGCCGACCGACGATTGATACAGCTTGGTACGGCCTACGGGTGCGGCGGGTACGGCGGCAAGTGACCACGGCGAACCCGTGGGGCGGGTTTGCGCAGGCCACTACCATGCGAGGCGTGACAGCGGGAACGGAGTCGGTCCTCGAACTGCTGCCCCTGGTGTTCGCCGACCCGGGCGAGGCCCGGGCGCGCGCGGAACACGTGCTGCACACCGGCCCGCCGCCGCTGCACGCCAGTGTCGCGCACCAGGTGCTCGGCATCTGGCAGCGGGACTTCGGCGATCTCAGGATCGCCCTCAGGCATCTGCGCCGGGCCCGTGACCTCGCCGCGCGTGCCGAGTCGGCGGAACGGGAGGCGGACGTGCTCGCCACCCTGGGGGTCGCACTGGTGCACGCGGGGCGCACCCGGCAGGGGCTCGCGTCGTTCGAGCAGGGGGTCGCGCGGGGCAGCGGACACACCAGGGCACGGGTGCGGTACCGGCGGGCCTATGTGTGGTGGGTGCTGGGGCATCACCGGGAGGCGCTGGAGGACGTGCGCAGGGCGCTTCCGGCCCTGCGGCAGGCCGGTGACGGGATCTGGACCGCGCGGGCGCTGACCCTGCGGGCCACGGTGCATCTGGCGCTGGGCGCGGTGGACCGGGCGGTCGCGGACTTCACGGCGGCGGAGCGGCTGTGGGACACCACCGGCCAGGAGCACGACAAGGCGGACGCGGTGGAGAGCCGGGGCCTCGCCGCGTTCCGCTCCGGGGACATCCCGGCCGCGCTGCGGCTGCTGGACGAGGCGGAGGAGCGGTACGCCAAGCTCGGCACGCCCACGTTCATGCTGTCCGTGCGGCGCTGCGAGGTGCTGATGGCCGCCGGGCTCGCCCCCGAGGCGCTCGCCGAGGCGGACACCGCGATCGCCCTGCTGGACCGGATCGGCGGGCAGTCCACGCGTAAGGCGGAGCTGCTGCTGGCCGCCGCGCGCGCCGCCCGCTCGGCAGGGAAGGCGGACATCGCGACCGACCGTGCCGCCCACGCCGTACGGCTGTTCGCCAGGCAGCGGCGGACCTGGTGGGAGACGCACGCCCGGCTGGTGCTGACCGAGGCGCGGGCGGCCGCGGGGCCCGGGTCGGGCCGGCTGGTCGCGGACGCGGCGCGGGTCGCCGGGCGGCTGGCCTCGTTCGGCTCGCCGGCCGCGCCGGAGGCCTCCCTGCTCGCCGGACGGATCGCGTTGACGCTGGGCCGGACGGCGGACGCGGAGCGGCATCTGGCGGCCGCCGCGCGCAGCCGGTACTCCGGTCCGCCGCCGGCCAGGGTGACGGGCTGGGTGGCGCAGGCGCTGCGCGCCCGGGCGGCCGGTTCCGGACGCGGTGTGCTGCGGGCCTGCCGGCGGGGTCTGGCCGTGCTCGACGACCACCGGATGACGCTCGGCGCCTCCGAGCTGCGGGCCCGCGCCACCGCGCAGGGGGCGGAACTGGCCGCGCTGGCCCAGGAGGTGAGTCTGGCGCACGGCGGCCCGCGGCGGCTGCTGGAGTGGAGCGAGCGCTGGCGGGCGACCGTGCTGGCCGCGCCGCCCGCCCGGCCGCCCGCCGATCCGGCGCTGCTCGGCAGCATCACCGCCTACCGGGAGATAGCGGCCCGCGCGGAGGAGGCGCGGATGGAGGGCCGCCCGGTACCCGCTCTGGAGCGCGAACAGCGGCGGCTGGAACGGGAGATCCGCTCCCGTACCCACCACACGCACGGCGACTCGCCCGGCGACGGCGACCGCTTCGACGCGGCCCGGCTGCTGGACCGTCTCGGGGGCGCGCGCCTGGTCGAACTCGCCGTGGTGGACGGCCGGGTGCACATCCTGCTCTGCGGTCAGGGCCGGGTCCGGCGGTTTACGGGCGGGGTGCTGGCGGAGGCGGTGGCCGAGGCGGAGCATGTGCAGGCCGGGCTGCGCCGGCTCGCGCATCCGGGTGGCGAGGCGCGGCTGCCGCTGGTGGAGGCGGCGGGCCGGCGCCTGGAGGAGCTGCTGCTGGGCGGTGCCGCGGCGCGTCTCGGGGCCGGTCCGGTGGTGATCGTGCCGCCGGGTGCGCTGCACCGGGTGCCGTGGGCGCTGCTGCCCGCGCTGCGGGAGCGGGTGCTCAGTGTGTCGCCGTCGGCGGGCAGTTGGCTGCGGGCCCGGGAGACCGCGCCGCCGCGCGGCGGCCGGCATGTGCTGGTCCGCGGCCCGGGTCTGGCCACGGGCGGCGCGGAGGTGCCCGAGCTGGCCGGCCGGTACGGCGCGGCGACGGTGCTGGAGGGGCCGGCGGCGCAGGTGCCCCGGGTGCTGGAGCACCTGGACGGCGCGGCCCTCGCGCATCTCGCCTCCCACGGCACGTTCCGCGCGGACAGCCCACTGTTCTCCGCGCTGCGGATGGCCGACGGCCCGCTGATCGTGCACGACTTCGAGCGGCTGGCCCGCAGCCCCTACCGGATCATCCTCTCCAGCTGCGACACCGCCCGGCTCGCCTCGGTCGGCGCGGACGAACTGCTCGGTCTGGTCACCGCGTTGCTGCCGCTGGGCACGGCCGGGGTGGTGGCGAGCAGTGCGCCGGTCAACGACGCGGCCGTGGTGCCGCTGATGCTCGCCCTGCACAAGGGCCTGGACGCGGGCCTCTCCCTGGCCGAGGCCCTCCGCGACGCCCGCGCCGCCCAGCCGGGCGACGCGGTCCACCAGGCGACGGGGTGGGCGTTCGCGGCGTTCGGGGCGGCGTGAGGCGGATCGTCACGCCGGCTTGGCCACGTCCGCGATGACGAGGCGGGGCCCGCATGCCGCGCGGGCCCCGGTCACGCGGGCTCCGCCGTCGGCAGGTTCGTGAACCACGGCAGCGCGCCCCGGTCGCTCGCGCCGAGGCGGGAGTAGGCGCCGTACAGGTGGTTGCCGACGGTCCGGACGGAGAGCGTCAGCCGTTCGGCGATCTGCCGGTTGCTGAGGCCGGACGCGGCGAGGGAGACGATCTGCCGCTGGCGCGCGGTGAGTTCGCCGAGGACGAGTCCGGAGAGCGCCGGGGTGCGGGCACCCTGGCAGCGGCGGGCCAGCGCGAGCGCCCTGGTGCGGGAGAGGCGGGCGGCGCGGGGGTCGCGGTGGGCCGGTACGGCCTGCGCGTGCGCCTCGGCCGCGAACAGCAGGAAACCGCGCTCCGCCAGTGCCTCGGCGGCCCGGTCCAGGGCGGGGCCGTCGCCGCGGGCGAGCGCGTCGGCGTGCCGGGCGAACACACCGTCGCCCGGCAGCCGCCCCGCGACCCGCTCCGGCGCCCCCAGCCGAACCGCGTCGTAGAGCGCCGGCACATGGTCCCCGGCGATCCGGTCCAGGGCGCCCCCGAGGTCCCCTCGTGCCGCCGCGGCCCACACCCCCGCTCCCGTGATGTCGCCGAATTGACATGCCGCCAAGTCGAGTTCGGAACGGCAGCCGGTGTCCTCCGGTGCCGCGCTCAGGCCCTCACGCGCCCACGCGGCCGCCTCGCGCAGCTCTCCGCGCAACCGGGCGTACCGGGCTCGCACGGCGGCGTACCCGCCCGGGACCGGCAGCCCCTCGGACAGCAGCCAGTCGCCGACCGGTGTCGGCACAGCCCGTACGTCGTGTCGCTCCAACCGGCTTTCCAGCGTAGTCCGTTCGGCTGAGAGGGCGGGCCCGCACCGGTCCGGGGTGCGGGCCAGCCGGCGGGCCCGCAGCGGGCCCGCGGTGGCGCGCAGGGCCGGGCCGTGCAGGGGATGGGTGAGGGTGACCGAGTCGTGGTCGTCGACGTCGACCAGCCCTTGCTGCTCCAGGCGTTCCAGGACGTCCAGGTCGAGGCCGTCCAGGGCGAGCGGCAGGGGCTCGGCGAAGGCGAGCCGGTGCAGCGTCTCGCGCTCGTCGGCGTCGGTCCGGCCGAGGACGGCGGCCAGGCGCTCACGGACGGTCGCGGTGACCGGGACCGGTCCGCGCCACGCCCGTCCGCCGCCGCCCGGGCCGGCGCGCAGGGCGCCGGAGCGGTGCAGCGCGCCCAGCAGGTCGCGCAGCAGCCGCAGATCGCCATGGCACAGCCGGTGCAGCCGGCCCGTGGTGAGCGGTTCGAGTCCGGCCGTGGCGAGGAGCCGGTCGGTGTCCTCGCGGGGCAGCGGCGGCAGCGGCAGGCGCGGCAGCAGCTCCCCCGTCCACAGTCTGGAGACGGCGGCGGGCGCGGGCACGCCGTCGGTGGCGGTCACCGCCAGCCGGGTGCCTCCGTGCACGGCGAGCTGGTGGACGAGCGCGGCGGAGGCCTCGTCGAGCAGATGGGCGTCGTCGACGACGAGGAGGCGCACTCCGGACAGGAGCCGCACCGCGCGGTGCAGCGAGACGGTGTCGGGCAGCAGGTGCGCGAAGGCCGCGAAGCGCAGGCCCCGGGTCTCGGGGGTTCCGGTCACCCGGGCGTGGTCCAGGCCCCGGACCGCTTCCGTGACCAGCCGGGTCTTGCCACGGCCGGCCGGCCCGGTCACCACGATACCGGGCCGTCCGGCCGCCAGCGCCCGGCGGACCAGGTCCAGTTCGTCCTCCCGGCCGGTGAACGGCCAGGGCGGTGCCAGGGTCTTCGCGTCCTGTTCGTGAGTCGTCACACGAACAGGAGCGCGCCTGCTCAGTTCTGATACAGGGCGACTTGAGTACCCCCCGACTCAGGCGCCCGGCCGGCCGGGGAGGGCACTCTGGCGGTCCAGGCCACAGTCGGGCACAGGGGGAGCGGTCGGGGGACGTCACCTTCGGGGGAGGGAGACGTCCTCCGGCCTCGCCGTCGTGTCACCGGCGAGGGGCCTCGTGCCCGCTTCGAGCCCGGAAGTCCCTCTGTCGAAGCAGCGGTACGGCCCGGTCCGCCGAGAAATCGATGCCGTCGAGGTGCGCCGCGAAGGCCGGGTGGGCGGCCAGCCGCCGGACGTGACCCCACAGCGCCGGGTGGCCGGCGACGCGGTGCACGGCCGAGGCGTCCAGGCGGCGGCTGTGCACGGTGACCAACTGGACCATCGCCACCCACAGTTCGACATCGGCGGCGGTCAGCCGGCCGGCGACGAGGAACTCCTCCTCCGCCAGGTACCGCTCCAGCCGGCCCAGTGTGTCCAGCAGGTGTTCCAGCGCGGCGGCCCGGTCGGCCGGATCGGCGCCGGCCCGCCCGGCGCACCGCGCCGTCCGCTGGATGCCCTCGGCGCAGAGCCGCTCCACGGCCTCGATCTCGCTCTCGGCGCCGCTCGGATACAGCGAGGCACGGCCGTTCGGGCGGAAGCGGTCCAAATCTCGGAGGATTTCCGGGGCGTGTGTGCTGACGATGCGTCCGGACCAGTCGTCGCTGAGAACCGGCGCGAGGGCGGGCCCGGTGTAGTGGTGCGCGCTCGCCTCGTACAGCGGACGCAAGGCCGAGTGGCCGCCGTCGGGCTGGTCCGGTACGGCGGGCAGGAAGGTCAGCGGACAACTGCCGTCGAGCCCGAGCAGGCGGTGGCCGACGGCGAGCCGCAGCCCCTCGGGAGACGCGGTCGACAGATGGAGCCGGTAGCGGTGCGGCACGGCGTAGTGGCCGCTGCGCGCGTCCCGGCCGATCCGGCCGCGGAAAACGGGTGCGGGGCGGCGGAACGACGGGACGGCGGCGAACGGAGCGATGGACATGCGTCTCCCCTGGTGCGGGCGCGGCGGATGCGGCGTGGGTGCGACGAGGACACGGGCGGAGCGGCCCGGCGTGAAGCGGTCGGCGTCACTGCCGCCGACGGGTCGGCGGTCGGCGGACAGGGCTCGCAGGCGGGTCGTCGGCCGAGCCGTCGGCCGTCGGCTCTCAGCCGTCCGCTGTCAGTCGTGCGGACCGATCGCGCTGCAGACACGCAGCAGGTCGATGTGCAGGCGGGAGGTGAGAAGGGGTGCGCGGGGCGGCGTACGGCCCGCTCGGCCGGCCACCGTCTCGAGGCGCGCCATGATTCCCTACCCGTTCGCTGGGATTCCCTTTCCCTGGAGTGTCGATCGGGGGTGGCACGACGTCAAGGGGACGTCCACACGGCGGACCGGTGCGTGGGGTCACTCGAACGCCGCACTGCGCTCGTCGCCCGGCCGGGACGGTGCTGATGTGGAGGGACGTACCGCGCTCTGAGGAGGCCGCCGCGATGCACCGTCCGTCCCGCCCCGCACGTGTTCTCGCCTCGGCGCTGGCGACGGGGACCTTGCTGGTGACCGCAGCCTGCGCGGGCGGCACCGGATCCCCGCAGGCCGCGCCCGCCTCCCCGGCGGCCAAGCAGTCCCCGTCCTCCCCGTCACTGTCCTCCCTGTCCCCGTCCTCCCCCTCGCCGTCCTCCCCGTCCGCGTCGGCCTCGCGGGCGCTGACCACGAACGGGGCGAAGGCCGCCCTGATCACCGAGGCCGACATCGAGGACGCGTGGACGCAGGTGAACAACGCGTCGAGCTGGCGCGACAAGCTCCTGGCCGGCAAGGTCGACGTCGCCTCGTTCCTGAACGGCAAGACCGGCTCCCAGGACTGCCAGAAGCTGCTCGACAGCCTGTACTCGGACACCCTGTTGGGCCGGCCGGCGGGAGCGTCGGCGCTCACCGGCTTCACCCAGGGCGACGCCCGGCTGCTGTACCAGGTGGGCGACTACGGCAAGGGATCGCTGGAGAAGTCCCTGGACTGGATGAAGAGCCTCGCGGAGACCTGCGACCAGTTCACCGTGACCGGCTCGGACGGCGGCAAACGGACGGTGCAGGTCGTGAGCAGTTCGCTGCCCGCCGTGGGGGACGGCAGGCAGGGCCTCACCCTGACGGTGCAGGGCACCTCGAACGGAGAACCCGTCACACTCAAGCTGGACGTGGCCGCCGTCCGGGTCGGCTCCTCGGGGATCCTGGTCACCAACGGCGGCCCGTCCGGCGTCGATCACGACAGCACGGAGACGGCGGTCCAGCAGGGCACTCAGCGGTTGCAGCAGGTGCTCGCCGGCAAGACCCCTTCCCCGACCCCGACCACGCTGGACTGACGTCCCGTGACCGGTGCGCGTCCGCGCCGGGCCTGTCCCGACAGTGCGTCATGTGACATATTACTGGCGTGGCGATGCGACTGACCTGTGATGTCGTGGTCGTCGGGGCCGGTGCGGTGGGTGCGGCCTGCGCGTTGTACGCCGCGCGGGCGGGTCTCGACGTGAGCGTGGTCGACCGTGACCCGGTCGCCGGGGGCACCACCGGCGCCGGCGAGGGCAATCTGCTGGTCTCCGACAAGGACCCCGGTCCCGAACTCGAACTGGCCCTCTACTCCGCCGGATTGTGGGCGCGGCTCGCGGACGAGTTCGGTCCGGCGATCGAGTACGAGCCCAAGGGCGGCCTCGTCGTCGCCAAGACACCCGGTGAACTCTCCGCACTGCACGGCCTCGCCGAACGTCAACGGGCCGCCGGAGTCGACGCCGATCGGGCCGACGCCCGGGAACTGGGCGAACTGGAACCCCACTTGGCCCCCGGCCTCGCGGGCGGGGTGCTCTATCCCCAGGACGCCCAGGTCATGCCCGCCCTCGCCGCCGCCCACCTGATCCGCGCCTCGGGAGCCCGGCTGCACGCGGGCCGGACCGTGACCGGCGTGCTGCGCGGACGGGACGGCGCGGTACGCGGGGTCCGTACCGCGCAGGGCGACATCCACGCCCCCGCCGTGGTGAACGCGGCCGGCACCTGGGGCGGCGAACTCGCCGCCCTGGCGGGCGTCCACCTCCCGGTACTCCCCCGGCGCGGCTTCGTACTGGTCACCGAGCCGCTTCCGCGGATGGTCCGGCACAAGGTGTACGCCGCCGACTACGTGGCCGACGTGGCGAGCGATTCGGCCGCGCTCCGGGCCTCCCCGGTCGTCGAGGGCACCGCCGCGGGGCCGGTCCTGATCGGGGCGACCCGTGAACGGGTGGGCTTCGACCGCAGGTTGTCCCTGCCGGCCGTGCGTGCGCTCGCGGCCGGCGCGATCGGCCTGTTCCCCGTCCTGGAGCGGGTGCGCGCGCTGCGGACGTACGCGGGCTTCCGGCCCTACCTGCCCGACCACCTGCCGGCGATCGGCCCCGACCCGCGCGTGCCCGGTCTGCTGCACGCCTGCGGACACGAGGGCGCGGGCATCGGACTCGCCACCGGGACGGGGCAGCTGATCGCGCAGGCCCTGACCGGGAAGGCGACGGAACTGGATCTCGGCCCGTTCCGCCCGGACAGGTTCGGGACACCCGGGACTCCCTCGCCGACGAGTGGGGGCGAGACGCCATGACCGCTTCGCAGCCGGCCGGGGCGCGCCCGGCCGCCGCGTTCACCGTCACCTTCGACGGCCGGCCCGTGGAGGCCCTGCCGGGACAGACGGTCGCGGCCGTGCTGTGGGCGGCGGGCGTGACCTCCTGGCGCGGCACGCGTGTCGGGGGCCGGCCGCGCGGGGTCTTCTGCGGGATCGGGGTGTGCTTCGACTGCCTGGTGACCGTCAACGGGCGCCCCAATGAACGGGCTTGTCTGGTCCGGGTCGAGCCGGGCGATGTGATCCGCACACAGGAGGGGACGGGACACGAGGATGGCTGAGCGAGCGCATCTCGTCGTCGTCGGGGCGGGTCCGGCGGGACTGGCCGGTGCGCTGGCCGCCGCCGCGCGCGGGGTACGCGTGACCCTGGTCGACGCGGCCGAGCAGGCGGGCGGCCAGATCCACCGGCGGCCCGCCGCAGCCCTGTCCGCGGGCCGCCCGCCCGCACCGCGCCCCCGGGCACGCGCCTGGGAGCGGCTGCTGGGCGCGCTGGACCGGCAGCGCGCCACGGGGAACATCACCCACCTGACCGATCATCACGTCTGGTGCGTGGAGAAGCTTCCCGCCTCCGCGGGGTTCGCGGTGTACGCCCTGCGCGGGGCGGCGCGCGAGAAGGGGGTCACCGTACGTGCCGACGCGGTGCTGCTCGCCACCGGCGGTTACGAGCGGGTGCTGCCCTTCCCCGGCTGGACGCTCCCCGGAGTCGTCACGGCGGGCGGCGCGCAGGCCATGCTCAAGGGCCAACTGGTGCTGCCCGGCCGCACGGTCGTCGTCGCCGGCACCGGTCCGTTGCTGCTCCCCGTGGCCGCGGGGCTGGCGGAGGCGGGCGCCCGGGTGGCCGCGCTGGTGGAGTCCGCCGGCCCGAGGGCGCTGCTGCGGAAGGCTCCGGTACTGGCCGGGCACCCCGGGAAGCTCGCCGAAGGCGCCTGGTACGCGGCCCGGTTGCTGCGGCACGGGGTGCGGCCCCTGGCCCGGCACACCGTGGTCGAGGCGCACGGCGCGGACCGGCTGGAGGCGGTCACCGTCGCCGCGCTGGACCGGGACGGGCGGCTCGCGCCAGGCACCACCCGCCGCGTTCCGTGCGACGCCCTCGCGGTCGGACACGGGATGCTGCCCCACACCGACCTGGCCGAGACGCTCGGCTGCACCCTGTCCGGGACCGACGTCCGCGTCGACACCGAGCAGCGGACCGACGTGCCGGGCGTGTGGGCGGCCGGGGAGGCCACCGGCATCGGTGGCGCGGACCTCGCGCTCGCCGAGGGGCACATCGCCGGCCGTTCGATCGCCGCCCGCCTGCACGACGCCGCCCCGGACCCGCGCACATGGGCCGCGGCCGCCCGGTCCCGTACCCGGCTGCGGGCGTTCTCCGCCGCGCTGGACGCGGTGTACGCGCCGCCCGTGGACTGGGCCGAGCGGATGCCGGACGACACGACGGTGTGCCGATGCGAGGAGATCACCGCCGGGCAGGTCCGCGAGGCGGCGGGCACCCTCGGAGCCGGGGACGCGCGCACCGTGAAGCTGCTCACCCGTGCCGGGATGGGCTGGTGCCAGGGCCGGATGTGCGGCCCCGCGGTGGCCGGACTGACCGGTTGCCCGTTCACGCCGGGACGCCGGCCGTTCGCCCGGCCGGTGCCGCTCGGCGTGCTGGCCCAGCCCCTGGAGCCACCACCGGACTGACCGGCCCGTCACCCGCCACCACTCCCACCACCCCGGCGACCCGCACCGGCACCCGCACCCGCACCCGCACCCGCACCCGCACCCGCACCCGCACCCGCACCCAGGATGCGGCCACAGACCAAGAACCCGCCCCGCCCCCGCACCCCTCAGTAAAATGTCACACCCTATTGGATTGGGGACCATTCATGACCCTCCAGCAGAGCCGCCCCTGGCGCGGCATCCTCGTGGCCACCGCGCTCCCGCTCCGCGCGGACCTCTCGGTGGATTACGACCGGTACGCCGAACACTGCGCCTGGTTGGTGGAGAACGGCTGCGACGGTGTCGTACCGAACGGCTCCCTCGGCGAGTACCAGGTACTCACCCCCGAGGAGCGGGCCGAGGTCGTCAAGACGGCCGTGGCCGCGATCGGCGGCGCGCGGGTCATGCCGGGCGTCGCGGCGTACGGCTCGGCCGAGGCCCGGCGGTGGGCGGAGCAGGCGGCCGAGGCCGGCTGTGCGGCCGTGATGCTGCTGCCGCCCAACGCCTACCGCGCCGACGAGCGCTCCGTGCTGGCGCACTACGCCGAGGTCGCGCGGGCGGGCCTGCCCGTGGTGGCGTACAACAACCCGGTCGACACCAAGGTCGACCTCGTGCCCGAACTCCTCGCCCGGCTGCACGGCGAGGGCCACATCCACGGCGTCAAGGAGTTCTCCGGTGACGTCCGCCGCGCCTACCGTATCGCCGAACTCGCGCCGGATCTTGATCTGTTGATCGGCGCCGACGACGTCCTGCTGGAGCTCGCCGTGGCCGGCGCCAAGGGCTGGGTGGCCGGCTGTCCCAACGCGCTCCCCCGGGCCTCGGCCGAGCTGTACCGTGCCGCGACGGCCGGCGACCTCGCCACGGCGCTCCCGCTGTACCGGCAGTTGCACCCGCTGCTGCGCTGGGACTCACGGGTGGAGTTCGTGCAGGCGATCAAACTCTCGATGGACGTGGCCGGCCGGTACGGCGGACCGGTGCGCCCGCCGCGCGTCGCGCTGCCGCCCGAGCAGGAGGCGGCCGTCCGCGCCGCCACCGAGAAGGCCGTGGCCGCGGGCCTGACCTGAGGCACGCGGCGCGGCGCGAAGCCCGTTCAGACCGACGCCACGACAGAGAGGCCCGAGCATGCGCAGCAAGCTGGTCCTGCACGCCGTCGACTCGCACACCGAGGGCATGCCGACCCGCGTGATCACCGGCGGGATCGGCACCGTGCCCGGTGCGACGATGAACGAGCGGCGGCTGTACTTCCGGGAACACCGCGATCACATCAAGCGGCTGCTGATGAACGAGCCGCGCGGGCACTCCGCGATGAGCGGCGCGATCCTGCAGCCGCCGACCCGGCCCGACTGCGACTGGGGCGTCATCTACATCGAGGTCTCCGGCTATCTGCCGATGTGCGGGCACGGCACGATCGGGGTGGCGACCGTGCTGGTCGAGACCGGCATGGTGGAGGTGGTCGAGCCGGTGACCACCATCCGCCTCGACACCCCGGCGGGGGTCGTGGTCGCCGAGGTGGCGGTGGAGGACGGAGCGGCGCGCGACGTGACCCTCCGAAACGTGCCCTCCTTCGCGGCGGCCCTGGACCGCGAGGCCACGCTCCCCGACGGCCGCACCGTCACCTACGACCTCGCCTACGGCGGCAACTTCTACGCCATCCTCCCGCTCGACGCCTTCGGCCTGCCCTTCGACCGCGCCCGCAAGGACGACATCCTGGCGGCCGGCCTCGCGCTGATGCGGGCGATCAACGCGGAGTCGGAGCCGGTGCACCCCGAGGATCCGTCGATCCGCGGCTGCCACCACGTCCATCTGCACGCGCCGGACGCCACCGCCCGCCATTCCCGGCACGCGATGGTCATCCACCCGGGCTGGTTCGACCGCTCCCCCTGCGGGACGGGGACGAGCGCGCGCATGGCGCAGCTGCACGCTCGGGGCGAACTGCCGTTGCACACCGAGTTCGTGAACGAGTCCTTCATCGGCACCCGCTTCACGGGCCGGCTGCTCGGCACCACCCGGGTCGGTCAACTCCCCGCCGTGCTGCCGAGCTTCACCGGCCGGGCCTGGATCACCGGCACCGCCCAGTACCTGCTCGATCCTTCCGATCCCTTCCCGGATGGGTTCGTCCTCTAGACTTCGATGATGCGTGACATGGCACCGAGACCGCAGGACGCGGACGCACCCGCGCTCCCCCGCCTGGGCGGCAGGCGGAGCAGCTACCGCGAGCGGGTGGCCGACGCGCTGCGGGCCGCGCTGATCGCGGGCGAACTGCGGCCGGGGCAGGTCTACTCGGCGCCGTCGCTGGCGGCCCGCTTCGGGGTGTCGGCGACGCCGGTGCGCGAGGCCATGCTGGACCTGGCCAAGGAGGGCCTGGTCGACACGGTGCCGAACAAGGGCTTCCGGGTCACCGCGGTCTCCGAGCGTCAGCTCGACGAGTACACGCACATCCGCGCGCTGATCGAGACCCCCACCGTGGTGGACCTGGCCCGTACGGCCGACCGGGTCTCCCTGGAGGCGCTCCGCCCGGCGGCCCGGGAGATCGTCGCCGCGGCCGCGGCCGGGGATCTGATCGCCTACGTGGAGGCGGACAACCGTTTCCACCTCGGCCTGCTCGCCCTGGCCGGAAACGCCCACCTGGTGGAGGTGGTCGCCGGCCTGCGCGGCCGCTCCCGGCTCTACGGCCTGACGTCCCTGGTCGAGGCGGGCCGGCTGCTCGCCTCCGCCGAGGAACACCTCGAACTGCTGGACGCACTGCTGGAACGGGACGAGCAGACCGTGCGCGAGGTCATGACCCGGCACCTCGGCCATGTCCGCGGCCTGTGGGCGGCGGCCGGGGACTGATTGCGCCGGGACGCGAGGGAGAGGCCGAGGGGATCGGCAGGGGCGACGCGTCGGTGCGTGACCCGGCCGTCGACACCGCGACGCCTGCCGTCCAGAGCCGCAAGGCCCGAAAAATGATCAAGGGGCCGTATCGGATCCCTCCGACACGGCCCCTGACCTGCGTGCTCACAAGTCGGGACGACAGGATTTGAACCTGCGACCCCTTGACCCCCAGTCAAGTGCGCTACCAAGCTGCGCCACGTCCCGTTGCCTCCCACGCGGCCCTGCCGCGTGATCACGCAGGTCAACCCTACCGCACCCGGGCGGGTACCCTCACCGCCGTCAGCGCTCACGGGGCGGTGACGGCCGCGGACGGCGCGACGAAGTGTCCGTCCGCCGGGGCCGATGCCGCACACACTGTCGACGGTCGCGCGGCGGCCCCGCTGGTTAGGGTCGCCGCATGACGCACAGCTTCGCTCTCCACATCCCCGACGCCGAACTTGAACCCGAGCCGCTCGACCCGGAGCAGATCGTCTCCGGGAACCCGGAGGTGACGGGCAAGGTGGTGTGGGAGTCGGCGGACGGCCGGCAGATCCGCGGGGTCTGGCAGATCACGCCGGGCGTGGTCACCGACACCGAGGCGGACGAGTTGTTCGTGGTGATCAGCGGGTCCGCGACCATCGACGTCGAGGGCGGCGCCACGCTGCGGGTGGGACCCGGCGACCTGGCCGTGCTGCGCGCGGGCGACCGTACGACGTGGACGGTGCACGAGACGCTGCGCAAGGCCTACGCGATCAATCTGTGAGGGACGCCGTGCGGGGGCCGGCCGGCCGCGTCCGGATTGACACGCCCGCCATGTCCGCACAAAGGTGACCTGGACAGGGGTTGAACCGGTCCAGGCATGAGCAGAGGTGCTGTCATGGTGGATGCGCTCGGTGTCGCCGTCGTCGGTTTCGGCTGGATGGGCCGGGTGCACACCCGGGCGTACGCCCGTGTCGGGCACCACTATCCGCAACTGCCGCTGCGCCCAGAGCTGTCGACGGTCGCCGAGGAGGTGCCGGGCCGGGCCGAGGAGGCCGCCGAGCGGTTCGGGTTCGCCCGCGCCACCCGCGACTGGCGTGAGGTGGCCGCCGACCCGCGGGTGCGGGCCGTGAGCGTCACCGTGCCGAACTTCCTGCACCGGGAGATCGGGGTGGCGATGGCCGAGGCGGGCAAGCATCTGTGGATCGAGAAGCCGGTGGGGCTGACCGGTGCGGACGCCCATGCCGTCGCCGACGCGGTCGCGGCGGCCGGAGTCCAGGGAACGGTCGGCTTCAACTACCGCAACGCGCCCGCCGTCGAGGCCGCCCGCGACCTGATCGCCGGCGGGGAGATCGGCACGGTCACCCATGCCCGCATCCGACTGTTCAGTGACTACGCGGCCCATCCCGACGGAGCCCTGACCTGGCGCTACGAACGTGCTCGCGGCGGCAGCGGGGTGCTCGGCGACCTGGCCTCGCACGGCGCGGACCTGGCCCGCTTCCTGCTCGGCGACATCACCTCTCTCATCGCCGACACGGCCGTGTTCGTGCCCGAGCGGGCGCGTCCGGCGGGCGCCACCGCCGGACACGCGCGGGCCCTCGGCGGTGAGCCCGGGCCGGTCGAGAACGAGGACTACGTCGGCTGTCTGCTGCGGTTCGCCTCCGGCGCCCGCGCGGTGCTGGAGGCCTGCCGGGTCTCGGTCGGCGAGCAGAACAACTACGGCTTCGAGGTGCACGGCACGCGGGGCGCGGTCCTGTGGGACTTCCGCAGGATGAACGAGCTGGCGGTGAGCCGCGGCACGACGTACCAGGACCAGCCGGTGAGCACGGTGTACGTCGGCCCGGACGCGGGCGAGTTCGCCGCGTTCCAGCCGGGCGCCGCCAACGCGATGGGCTACGACGACCTGAAGGTCATCGAGGCGTACCGCTTCCTGCGCTCCATCGTCGAGGGCCGGCCGTACGGCACCACCCTGACGGACGCGGCGCGCGCTGCCGCGGTGCTGGACGCCATGGTGCGGTCCGCGGCGAGCCGGACGTGGGTCGACCTGCCGCCCGGGCCGGTGATCGGCTGAGACAGGGACCGGAACTCACCGGGGCGGCCCCGACCGGCACGTCCCCCTCGCACCACCGCACCCAAGGAGCTGCCCCCTCATGCGCATCGGAATCCTCGGCCTCGGCCGCATCGGCGCCTTCCACGCCGAGACCCTCGCGGGGCTGGACGCCGTCGAATCGCTCGTCGTCGCCGACCCGTTCGCCGACGCGGCGAAGGCCGCCGCCGAGCGGTTCGGCGCCCGGATCGCGCACTCGCCGGAGGCGCTGCTCGCGGCCGGGGTGGACGGTCTGGTCGTCGCGGCGGCGACGGACGCCCATCCGGCGCTGATCCGGGCCGGGGTGGAGGCCGGCGTACCGGTCTTCTGCGAGAAGCCGGTCGCCCGCACCATGGCGGAGGGCCTGGAGGTGCTCAAGGCCGTCCGGGGTGGCCAGGTGCCGGTGCAGATCGGCTTCAACCGCCGGTTCGACGCGGGTTTCACGGCCGCACGGGCCGCGGTGCGCGGCGGTGAGCTGGGCAAGCTGCACTCGGTCCGCTGCACGACCCTGGACCCCGCGCCGCCGCCCGCCGCGTACATCGCCGCCTCCGGTGGCATCTTCCGGGACTGCTCCGTCCACGACTTCGACGTCATCCGCTGGGTCACCGGCCGCGAGATCACCGAGGTGTACGCGGCCGGCGGCAACCGGGGCGCCGGTCACATCAGGGAGGCGGGCGACGCGGACACCGCCGCCGCCATCCTCACCCTGGACGACGGCACACTGGCGGTGATCTCCAACTCCCGTCACAACGCTCGCGGTTACGACGTCCGTATGGAGCTGCTCGGCTTCGAGGACTCCCTCGCGGTCGGCCTGGAGGAGAAGCTGCCGCTGCGCTCGGCCGAACCCGGAGCGACCTTCCCGTCCGGCGTCCCGCACGACTTCTTCATGGACCGCTTCGCCGCCGCCTACCGCGCCGAACTCGCCGCGTTCACCGAGGTGGTGGCCGGGGCCCGCCCCTCCCCCTGCACGGTCGAGGACGCCCTGGAGGCGGGGTGGATCGCCGAGGCGTGCACCCTGTCCCTGCGCGAGCACCGCCCGGTGACGGTCGCGGAGGTGCGGGCCGGCTGACGGCGCCGTGTCCGCTCGCGCTCGCCGGCGATCCGCCCGCGGCTCAGAGGCAGTAGCGGACCAGCCATTCGTCGGGGTCGTAGGCGTCGCGAGCCGGGTCCCTCGGCAGGGCGGGCCGGGTCTCCACCGTGTCCTCGGGCCGGACCCGTTCCGGGAGCGTGCCGAACCGGGCACGGCGCGCGGTCACGGCCGTGTCCGGCGCCGGCTCCCGTTCCACCGTCCGCCGCTCGTCGCCCTCGTTCGGCTCATACGCCTCGATCGACGTGTTCGGTTCGTGCGCCTCGTTCGTCAACTCGGTCTCCCCGTGCGCTCGTACGGACCGGTACACCCCTGGGAACGTACGGGACCGTTCTCCGGTTCCGTGTGCCGGTGCCGTCAGCCGGTCTCCTCCTCCGGGGAGCCGGCCGTCGGGGCGGTGAGGTCCTCCGCCTCCGGCAGCCCCTCGACGTCCACGCCGCGCACCTGGGCCAGTTCGTGCTTGAGTGCGGCGAGTTCGGCACCGCCCGCCATGTGGTTGGTCAGCTCTTCGAGGGTGATCCCGGCGCGTCCGGCGCTGAGTTCGAGGGTGCCGAGGCGCAGCACGCTGAAGTGGTCGCCGACCATGTAGGCGTGGTGCGGGTTGTGCGTGATGAAGATGACGCCGAGGCCGCGGTCGCGGGCGGCGGCGATGTACTTCAGGACCACACCCGACTGTTTGACGCCGAGGGCCGCCGTGGGCTCGTCCAAGATCAGCACGCGGGCGCCGAAGTGGACGGCCCGGGCGATGGCCACGCACTGGCGCTGGCCGCCGGACAGGGTGCCGATGGGCTGCTCCAGGTCGTCAAGGACGATGCCCATGTTGCGCAGTTCCCGGTCGCAGGTCGCCTTCATGCGGGCGATGTCCAGACGCCGGACCGGCCAGGGCCCCCGGGTCAGCTCGGAGCCGAGGAAGAAGTTCCGCCACACCGGCATGAGGGGGACGGTGGCGAGGTCCTGGTAGACGGCGGCGATGCCGAGGTGGAGGGCTTCGCGCGGGGTGCCGAGGCGCACCGGCCGGCCGTCCACCAGGAACTCGCCCTCGGTGTGCCGGTGCAACCCGGAGATGATCTTGATGAGGGTGGACTTTCCGGCGCCGTTGTCACCGAGGACGCAGGTCACCCGGCCCGCGCGCACCTCGAGGTCGACGCCGTGCAGGGCGCGGACGTTGCCGTAGGACTTTCCCGCGCCGCGCAGCTCGACGACCGGGCCGTCCGCGGCGGTCGCGGTGCCCTTCCGGGCCGTGCCGTGGGTTCCGGTTCCGTTCGTGGTCATAGAGGGTGTCACCTCCGGGTTGCCGTGCGCTGGACCCACAGATTGATCAGCACGGCGCCGAGCAGCATCGCGCCGAGGAAGGCCTTGAACCAGTCGGGGTTCCAGCCGGCGAAGACGATGCCCTGGTTCACCATGCCGAACATGAAGGCGCCGAAGACGGGGCCGATCGCCGAACCGTGGCCGCCGGTGAGCAGACAGCCGCCGATGACCGCGGCGGAGATGTAGATCAGCTCCTGGCCGACGCCCTCGCCGGACTGCACGGTGTTGAAGGAGAACAGGTTGTGCATGCCGGTGAACCAGGCGCCGAGGCCGACCAGCATGAACAGGGTGATCTTGGTGAAGGTGACCGGGACGCCGACGGCGCGGGCGCTCTCCCGGCTGCCGCCGACGGCGAAGACCCAGTTGCCGTACTTGGTGCGCAGCAGCATCCAGGTGGCGAGGGCGGCGAAGGCGAGCCAGTAGAAGACGGTGATCTTCACCTGGACGCCGCCGATGCCGACGGACGAGGCGAAGATCCGCTTGGCCTGGCCGAAGCCGTCCATGTCGCTGATGTCGTCGGTGGCGACGTTGTCGGTGACCAGTTTGGTGACGGCGAGGTTGACGCCCTGGAGGATCAGGAAGGTGCCGAGGGTGACCAGGAAGCTCGGCAGCCCCGTTCTGATCACCATCCAGCCGTTGAAGGCCCCGACGCCCAGGGACAGGGCGAGGGCGACGACGATTCCGGTCCACACGTTCATCGTCAGCTGGTAGCTGAGCATGCTCGCGGTGAGCGCGGAGGTGATCACGGCGACGCCCGAGGACAGGTCGAACTCGCCGCCGATCATCAGCAGGGCCACCGGGAGCGCCATGATGCCGATCGTCGAGGACTGGTAGAGGACCGTGGCCATCGAGCCGCCCTGGCGGACCGAGGGCGCCGCGATCAGGAAGAAGACCAGTACGGCCAGGGCGCCGAGGAGGACGCCCACCTCCGGGCGGGCCAGCACCCGCAGCGGCAGCGGACGCCGTGCGGTGCGGCCGTCGGCGGCCCCGGGGCCGGGTGCCGGCGGTGTGCCCGCCGCCGGCCCGGCGGGCCGGGTCACGCTCATCAGCGGGTGCCCTTGGCGGCGAACTCGGCGACCTTGTCGACGTTGGACCTGTCGACGAAGGCGGGTCCGGTCAGCACCGGCTGCTCGCCACCGCCGCTGTAGTTGCCGTTGTTCTTGTACAGCCACAGGGAGTCGATCGCCAAGTAACCCTGGAGATAGGGCTGCTGGTCCACGGCGAACTGGATGGTGCCCTTCTTGACGGCGCCGGTCAGGGCCTTGTTCAGGTCGAAGGTGGCGATCCGGGCCTTGCTGCCCGCGTCGTCCACCGACTGCACGGCGGTCAGCGCGAAGGGGGCGCCCAGCGTGACCACGTAGTCGATCGCCTTGTCCTGCTTCAGCTTGGCCGTGATCGTCGACTTCACGGACGGCATGTCGGCGCCGTTCACGTACAGCGTCTCGGTCGTGCCGGTGAAGGTCTTCTTGACGCCGTCGCAGCGCTGGGTGAGGCCGATGTTGCCCTGCTCCTGGATGACGCACACGGCCTTCTTGGCCCCGACCTCGTTCAGCTTCTTGCCGAACGCCTCGCCGGCGACCGTCTCGTCCTGTCCGAAGAACTGCAGCAGGCCGAGCCTCTTCCAGTCGCTGAGCCCCGAGTTCAGGCCCACGACGGGTATGCCGGCCGCCTTGGCCTTGCCGACGACGTCCTTCATCGCGTCCGGCTTCGCCAGGGTGACGGCGATGCCGTCGACCTTCTGGTCGACGGCGTTCTGGACGAGCCCGGCCTGCTGCCCGGCGTTGGGCTCGTTGGAGTAGACCAGCTTGATGTTGTCCTTGGCGGCGGCCGCCTCGGCGCCCTTGCGGACGATGTCCCAGAAGGTGTCGCCCGCCGACTGGTGGGTGACCAGGGCGACGGTCATCCGGGGGGTGTTCGCCTTGCCCGCGGAGGCGTTCGCATCGCCCTCCTCGGCTTTCTTCCCGCCGGACCCGCTGGAACAGCCGGCCAGGGTGAGGGCTGTCGCGGCGGCCACGGCCACGGCCGCGACGAGGGCCGGCCGACGGGAGCGGAAGTGAGCAGAGCGGTCCATTGTTCGTGCACCTCACTGTGCTACGGGGTAAGGACGCTGTTGCGTTGGCACGCGATCCAACCCGCCGCCGAGCCCGCTGTCAATCCTTTGTCAAGACATCATTTCAAAAAGCCGTGCCACGGCGATTACGTTTCGGGCAAGAGACCGGCCGACGTGAGCGGGACCTATTGACGCTCGGCGCACCTGGGGCTGTTATTACGCCCACGCTGTTCGGTCGAGTTGGTTTCTGATCGGTTTCGAGGACCTTTCGGTGATCGACTCATCCCCTTGGCCGGACCCCGCAATCCTCAGGAGCCGCCATGCGCCTCTCCCCCTCCGGTCTTTCCCTCCCCGGGACCAGCCGTCGAACGCTGCTCCGCGGAGCGGGCGGTGCCGCGCTCCTCGCCGGTGCGGGCATACCTCTGCTGTCCGCGTGCGGCGGCAGCGGTTCCGCCGCCGACCCGAAGACCGTCACCCTCGGCTCCAACGCCTCCGACGCCGTGCCGAAGAAGGCGTTCGCGGAGATCTACGCGACGTTCAAGAAGCGGTCGGGCATCACGGTCGACGTGAACACCAAGGACCACAACACCTTCCAGGAGCAGATCAACTCCTACCTCCAGGGCACCCCGGACGACGTGTTCAACTGGTTCGCCGGCTACCGCATGCAGTTCTTCGCGGCGAAGAAGCTGGCGACGCCGATCGACGACGTGTGGGCGAAGATCGAGGGCAACTTCCCCGAGGCCATGAAGAAGCTCAGCAAGGGCGAGGACGGCAAGTACTACTTCGTGCCGCTGTACACGTACCCGTGGGCGCTCTTCTACCGCAGAAGCGTCTTCCAGCAGCACGGCTACGAAGTCCCCACCACCTGGGACCAGTTGATCGCCCTGTGCAAGCGGATGAAGAAGGACGGTCTGGTCCCGATCGCCTTCGGCGACAAGGACGCCTGGCCGGCGATGGGCACCTTCGACCAGATCAACTTCCGGCTCAACGGCTACGACTTCCATGTCGAGCTGATGGCCGGCAAGGCCTCCTGGACCGACTCGAAGGTGAAGTCGGTCTTCGACCACTGGAGCGAGCTGCTCCCCTACCACCAGGACGGCGCCATGGGCCGTACCTGGCAGGACGCCGCGCAGACCCTGGTGGCCAAGAAGGCGGGCATGTACCTCCTGGGCTCGTTCGTGGGACAGCAGTTCACGGACAAGGCCGACCTCGACGACCTCGACTTCTTCGCCTTCCCGGAGATGAACCCCGCCTACGGCCAGGACACCGTCGAGGCGCCCACCGACGGCTTCATGGTCAGCAAGGCCCCGAAGAACCACGCTGGCGTGGTGAAGCTGCTGGAGTACCTCGGCACCCCGGAGGCCGAGGCGGTCTACCTCAAGGCCGACTCCAGCGTGGTGGCCGCCTCCAGCAAGGCGGACACCTCCTCGTACACCGCGCTGCAGAAGAAGGCGTACACGATGATCAGCGGCGCCAAGAGTCTCACCCAGTTCATGGACCGCGACAGCCGGCCGGACTTCACCTCCACGGTGATGCAGCCCGCGCTGCAGAAGTTCATCCAGAACCCCAAGGGCGTGGACGCACTGCTGTCGTCGATCGAGCGCCAGAAGAAGACCATCTTCACGTCCTCGTGAGCGCCCCGATGACGACCGACACGACGACCAAGACTCCGGAGGCGGCCGCCGTGCCGCCTCCGGGCGCCGCGTCCGGTACGACACGGGCCGCACGGGGTCACCGGCGCCTGCTGACCCGCCGCGACCGGATCACGCTCGCCCTCATGGCGGGCGTCCCCACGGTCCTGCACGTGGCCCTGGTCTGGGTCACCGCCCTCGCCTCGATCCTCCTCGCCTTCACCACCTGGGACGGCATCGGGTTCGATTCCATCCAGTGGGTGGGGCTGGAGAACTTCAAGCAACTCTTCGACGACAACCCGCAGTTCTGGCCCGCCGTCCAGCACAACGTCATCTGGTTCGCGGCCCTGATCCTCGTCCCGACGCCGTTCGGGCTGTTCCTCGCCGTGCAGCTGGACAAGCGGATCCGGTTCAGCCGGGTCTACCAGACCGCGTTCTTCCTGCCGGTCGTCATCTCGATGGCCTGCATCGGGTTCGTCTGGCAGCTCGTCTACAACCCGGACACCGGCCTGATCAACAGCATCGTCGGGGCCAACGAGCCCGGCCACTACATCGACTGGATCGGGGACCCCGATCTCAACCTGTGGGCGGTGCTCGTCGCCGCGTCCTGGCGGCACACCGGCTACATGATGATCCTTTACCTGGCCGGCCTGAAGAGCGTCGACCCGTCCCTGCGGGAGGCGTCCGCGCTGGACGGGGCCAATGAATGGCAGTCGTTCCGGCACGTGGTCTTCCCGACCCTGCGCCCGACCAACACGGTCGTCCTCGTCGTCACCATCATCGAGGCACTGCGCGCCTTCGACCTGGTCTTCGTCTTCAACAAGGGCGCACAGGGCACCGAGCTGCTGTCCATCCTGGTGACCAACAACATCATCGGCGAGTCCAGCCGTATCGGTTACGGCTCCGCCATCGCGGTGGTCCTCCTGGTGATCTCCCTCGCGGTGATCGTCCCGTACCTGGTGGCCACCTTCCGGAAGGAGCGGCGATCGTGAGCGCCCCCACCGCCGCACTCAGGCGGCGCGCCCCCGTGCGCCCGGCCCGGGTCCTGCTGCACGTCTTCCTCGCGGCCACGGCCCTGGCGTGGCTCGCGCCCCTGCTGTGGGCGGTCTTCTCGGCCCTGCGCCCCTACAGCGAGACCAGCGCCAAGGGGTACGTGTCCTGGCCGGACAAGCTCGGCCTGGACAACTTCACCCACGCGTACCAGCAGTCGGACATGACGCACTACTTCGTCAACACGCTGGTCATCGCCGTACCGGCCGTGCTGCTGACGCTGTTCCTGTCCTCGTGCGTCGCCTTCTATGTCAGCCGTTTCGACTTCCGGGTCAACCTGGCGCTGCTGCTGGTCTTCACGGCGGGCAACCTGCTCCCGCAGCAGGTCATCATCACGCCGCTGTACCGGATGTACCTGCTGACGGATCTGCCCGGCATCACCGCGAGCGGCAAACTGTACGACTCCGCGCTCGGCCTCGTCCTCATCCACGTGGCGTTCCAGTCCGGCTTCTGCGCGTTCGTGCTGAGCAACTACATGCGCTCGCTGCCGCACGAGCTGACCGAGGCCGCGCTGGTCGACGGCGCCTCGGTGTGGCGGCTGTACTGGCAGATCACGCTGCCGCTGTGCAAGCCGGCGATGGCGGCCCTGGCGACCCTGCTGTCGATCTGGATCTACAACGACTTCTTCTGGGCCCTGGTACTGATCTCCACAGGTGAGAACATGCCGATCACCTCGGCCCTGAACAACCTGTCCGGCCAGTACTTCACCGACCCCAACCTGGTCGCCGCCGGCGCCCTGCTCACCGCGATCCCGACCCTGATCGTCTACTTCGCGCTGCAGCGCCAGTTCGTCAGCGGCCTGACCCTGGGCTCCAGCAAGGGCTGACGGACGTCTCGCGGCACGAAGGCCTCATCCGAGCAGTTTTTTCGTCATCGAACGGGTCCAACGGGAGAATAACCGGCGATTTTGCGCCAGGTCGGGGCATCCCCGACCATGGCCAGGTCCCGGCGATCCCGGGAACACCCGTTCGATGAGAGGTACACCCACCCATGCACGTCACCGGGACCGCCGAGCGGCCGGCTCCGGCGCCCTCGGGAACCCACCCCGTTCCCGCCGAGGACCCGAACGGCGACACCGGACGGCACGCCCGCCGCTTCGGACTGCCCGTAGCCACCGCCCTGGTCATGGGCAACATCATCGGCGGGGGCATCTTCCTGCTCCCCGCCTCCGTCGCCCCCTACGGCACCGTCAGCCTGGTCGCCTTCGCCGTCCTGACGGTGGGCGCCATCGCGCTCGCCCTGGTCTTCGGCCGGCTCGCCCGGCGCGACCCGCGCACCGGCGGCCCCTACGTCTACGCCCGCGAGGCATTCGGCGACTTCGCCGGCTTCCTCGCCGCCTGGGCGTACTGGATCACCACCTGGGTGTCGAACGCGGCGCTCGCCGTGGCCGCCGTCGGCTACCTCGACGTGCTGGTCCCGGTGGCCGGCCATCGCTGGAGCGCCTGCCTGGCCGCCCTGGTGCTGCAGTGGCTGCCCGCGCTCGCCAACTTCGCCGGCACCCGCTACGTGGGCGCCGTACAGCTCGTCTCCACGGTGCTGAAGTTCGTCCCGCTGCTGCTCGTCGCGGTCGGCGGGCTGTTCTTCTTCGACCCGGCGAAGCTCGGGCCGTTCAACGCCACCGGCGGCGGCGCCATCGGCGCGGTGTCCGCGTGCGCCGCCCTGCTGCTCTTCTCCTACCTCGGGGTCGAGTCCGCCGCCGTCAGCGCGGGCGAGGTCAGGGACGCCCGCCGCAACGTGGGGCGCGCCACCGTCATCGGCACCGCCGGCGCCGCCGTGGTGTACCTGCTGGGCACCCTGTCGGTCTTCGGCACGGTCGGGCACGGCCGTCTGGTGACGTCCACCGCGCCGTTCTCGGACGCCGTGAACGCCATGTTCGGCGGAAGCTGGGGCGGCTGGGCCGTGGCCCTCGCCGCCCTGGTCTCGATGACCGGCTGCCTCAACGGCTGGACGCTGCTGAGCGCCCAGACCCCGTACGCCGCGGCCCGGGACGGCCTGTTCCCGGCCGCCTTCGCGCGCCGCCGCCGGGGCGTACCGACCGTCGGCGTCGGTGTCACCGTGGTCCTCGCCTCGCTGCTCACCGTGTACAACTACACGGCGGGCTCGGCGAAGGTCTTCGACATGCTGGTGCTCGTCACCACCTTCACCGCGACCGTGCCCTACCTGCTGGCCACCGCCGCCCAGGTGTTCCACCTGGTGTCCGGCCAGCGCGAGTCGGTCGACCGGGCGCGGCTGGTCCGGGACGCCGTGGTCACCGCGGTGGCGGCCGCCTTCTCGATCTGGCTCGTCGCGGGCGCCGGCTACGCGGCGGTGTACCAGGGCGTGCTGTTCCTGTTCGCGGGAATCATCGTGTACGCGGTGATGGCGGCCCGGCGGCAGCGGACTGCCTGACCGGGGCTCCGGCGTCCGCGGCCGTCCGGGGCGCCCCGCTGCCGCGCGCGGCCCGCTAACGAGGTTCGTGGGCCGCCGCCCGGCAGGCGCCGTTCGCGGCGCCGCCCGCCACTCCGGCCTCGGTCAGCCCGGCCACACAGCTCTGCAGGTCTCCGACCACGCCGCGGCCGCAGGCCGCTGTCACGGAGTCGGAGGCGGTGGCACCGGCCTGTGCGGCCATCTGCGCGCAGGCGGGGATGTCCGCCCGGGCCGCGGGTGCGGTGAGGACCGCACCGCCGAGGGTGAGGGCCAGTGCGGTGAGGACACCGGCCGCACGGGTCGGACTGCGCATGGGAACCACCTGCTCTCCGGGACGTTCACGCGGGACGGAAGGAACTCGGCCCGACCGGCAGCCGGTTGAGGGCCGCCCGGCAGGCTCGCGAGCCCCTCACTCCAGCGTCGCATCCCCGCCCCCGCCCGTCCTGTGCAGCCGGGGGCCCACCCGCCGGACGCACGGAAGGCCGCCCTCCCACCAGTGAGAGAACGGCCTCCGACCTGCGTAAAGCATGGTCGGGACGACAGGATTTGAACCTGCGACCCCTTGACCCCCAGTCAAGTGCGCTACCAAGCTGCGCCACGTCCCGATGCGCTCACTCGCGGTGACCCGCGTGATCGCGCGAACAGCACTTTACCCCACGTGCGGGGGTGCGCCGAAGACGCCCCGGAACGGGACCGGGACAATGGGCCGTATGACAGACGCGGACACGGCAGCGGGAGGTCCGGCGGGCGGCCGGGACCGGGACCCGGACGGGCGGGCGCGCAACGCCCGGCCCCGGGACGGCCTGGGGCGGCCGCTGCCGTACGGGGCCGACGGGGTCGAACGCCAGCCGGAGGGGGTCGTACGGACCGCCCGGGAGACGGTCGCCGAGGCGCAGGCGCTGCTGGACGCGGGCCGGCCCTTCCACGCCCACGAGGTGTTCGAGGACGCCTGGAAGTCGGGGCCCGAGGACGAGCGCACGCTGTGGCGCGGTCTCGCCCAGCTCGCCGTGGGGCTCACGCACGCGGCCCGGGGCAACGTCACCGGCGGGGCGCGGCTGCTGCGGCGCGGTGCGGGCGCGGTCGAGGAGTGGGAGGTCGCGCGGGGCGAGGACCGGCCCTACGGGATCGACCTGGCCGGGCTCGCCGTGTGGGCACGGGAGCTGGCCGGGCGGGTGGAGCGGGGGCCGGGGCCCGTGGAGGCGGCGGCCGAGGCGCCGCGGCTGGTCTCCTGACCGCCTCCCCCCGGGGCCGCCGCGGAGGCGGTGGGATCACTGTCGGTGGCATACGGCAGACTCTGGGCGTGCGAAAGATTCATGTCATCGGTATCGGTGCGGGCGACCCCGACCAGCTGACCCTTCAGGCGGTCAAGGCGCTGCGGGGCACGGACGTGTTCTTCCTGCTCGACAAGGGCGAGGTGAAGAGCGACCTCACCCGGCTCCGCCGGGACATGCTCGACGCGCATCTGCCCGAGGGCGGGTTCCGGGTGGTGACGGCGCGTGACCCGGAGCGGGACCGTACGGCGGGCGGGACCGCGTACTCCCCGGCCGTGGAGGACTGGCGCGTAGCGCGCGCGGGCATCTACGAGCGGCTGATCACCGAGGAGCTGGGCGAGGACGGCACCGGCGCGTTCCTGGTGTGGGGGGACCCGTCGCTGTACGACAGCACACTCGGCATCCTCCAGGAGGTGCTGGAGCGGGGCGCGGTGGAGTTCGAGTACGACGTGGTGCCCGGCATCAGCAGCGTCTCCTCCCTGGTGGCCCGGCACCGCACGGGGCTGAACCGGGTGGCCCGGCCCGTGCAGATCACCACCGGGCGGCGGCTGGCCGAGGGTTTCCCGGACGGGGTGGACGACGTCGTGGTGATGCTGGACGCGCACCAGGCCTTCCGGCGGTACGCGGAGCAGGACATCGACATCTACTGGGGCGCGTACATAGGCACCCCGGACGAGATCCTCGTCTCCGGCCCGCTCGCCGAGGCAGGACCCCGCATCGAACGGGTGCGTGCCGAGGCCCGGGAGCGCAAGGGCTGGATCATGGACACGTATCTGCTGCGCCGGAATCCCGGGGAGAGCTGAGGCCCAGCCGCTCCAGTACTCCGGCCACGTCGGACACCACCGTGGCGCCGGCCGGGGGTTCGGGACGGCGTACGACGATCACGGGCAGTCCCAGGTCCCGTGCGGCCGTCAGTTTCGCGGCCGTGGCCTCGCCTCCGCTGTCCTTGGTGACCAGGACGTCGATCCGGTGGGTGCGCAGCAGGCGGGTCTCGTCGGTCACCGTGAACGGCCCGCGGGCGAGGACCACCCGGGTGTCCGGGGGCAGCGGCGGCTCGGGCGGATCCACCGACCGGACGACGAAGGTCAGGTCCGTCAGGTGCCGGAAGGCGGCGAGCCCCAGGCGGCCGGTGCTGAGGAACACCCGTCGGCCCAGACGGGGCAGCGCCTCGGCGGCCGCGTCCAGCGAGCGGACGAAGTGCCAGTCGTCACCGGGCCGCGACCGCCAGCCGGGGCGGCGCAGCACCAGGGCATGGACCCCGGTGGCCGCGGCCGCGCGGGCCGCGTTGGCCGTGATCGTATCGGCGAAGGGGTGGGTGGCGTCGACCAGGACGTCCACCCGGTGCGCCCGCAGCCATTCGGCGAGGCCCTCCGGCCCGCCGAAACCACCGATCCGCACCTCGCCCGGCACCGGCGCCGGACGGGCGACCCGGCCGGCCAGCGAGGTGGTGACCCGGACACCGGGGCGTGCGGCGAGTTCCGCGGCGAGACGGCGGGCCTCGGTGGTGCCGCCGAGGATCAGGACGTGCGGGGACATGGGGGTGAGCGTACCGAGACCGCTCGGACCGGACCGCGGCGCGGACGGCCACGGTCCGCGCGGGCGGCTACCGTCGGGCCATGGAATCCGTGCGTGCCGTCCTGATCGACATCGACGGTGTCCTCACCGTCTCCTGGAAGCCGCTGCCGGGTGCGGTGGAGGCGCTGGCGCGGATCCGCGGGGCCGGTCTCGGTGTGGTCCTGGTGACCAACACGACGTCGCGTTCGCGGGCGTCGATCGCCCGGACGCTGTCGGGGGCCGGCTTCGAGGTGGACGTGGAGGACGTGCTGACCGCGCCCGCCGCCACGGCCGTCCATCTCGCCGAGCACTACCCGGGCGCCCGCTGCGCCCTCCTCAACAGCGGGGACGTGGGGGCGGACCTGGGGGACATCACCGTGGTGGACGACGGTGCGGACGTGGTCGTGCTGGGGGGTGCGGGGCCGGAGTTCGACTACGCGGCGCTGAACCGGGCCTTCGGGCAGTTGCAGCGCGGGGCGCGACTGGTCGCCATGCACCGCAATCTGTACTGGCGGACCGACTCCGGGCTGCAACTGGACTCCGGTGCCTTCCTGCTCGGTCTCGAGCGGGCGGCGCGTGTGGAGGCGGAGGTCACGGGCAAGCCGTCCCGGGCGTTCTTCGAGGCCGCGCTGTCCCGGCTCGGCGCGGGTGCGGACCAGGCGCTGATGGTGGGGGACGACATCGAGTCGGACGTCCTCGCGGCGCAGCGGGCCGGGCTCACCGGTGTCCTGGTGCGGACGGGGAAGTACCGGCCGGAGACGCATGAGAACGCGAGCGGCACTCCCGACCACGTCGTGGACTCCTTCGCGGACGTCCCGGCGCTGCTCGGCCTAGCGCAGCAGTAGCTGCACACCGCCGACGATCGTCGCGGCGATCACCAGTTGTTCGAAGAGCCGTTGGTTGATCCTGTTCACAGCCCACTTGCCGATCAACGCGCCGGGCACGACGAACGCCACGAGCGCGGCGTCGAGGAGCAGGGAACGGCCGTCGATCAGGCCGAGTCCGGCGCTGAAGGGCACCTTGGACACGTTCACGATGAGGAAGAAGAAGGCCGACGTGCCGAGGAAGCCGAGCTTGCGGAAGCCCGCGGAAAGGAGATACATCGACATCACCGGGCCGCCCGCGTTCGCGACCATCGTGGTGAATCCGCCGAGAACGCCGTACGAGCGCGCCTTGATCCGGCCGGCCCGGGTGGTGACCTCGTCCGGCTCGGCCTCCGCCCCGGCCCGGCGCCGCCGCCACAGTGTGACGCCGGCCATCAGGAGCAGGATCGCGCCGATCGAGGTCCGTACCACCGCGTCGTCGGCCCACAGCAGGAACACGGTGCCGGCCACCACGCCGGCCGCGACGGCCGGGAACAGCCGCCACAGCGTGGGCCAGTGGGCGTGCCGCCGGTAGGTGAGCACGGCGAGCACGTCACCGGCGATCAGGACGGGCAGCAGCACTCCGGTGGAGGCGCGGGCGGGCAGGACCGCGGCGAAGACCGCGAGGCTGACCGTGTTGGCCCCGCTGACGGCGGTCTTGGAGAAGCCCACCAGCAGGGCCGCGAGGGCGAGGGCGGCGAACCCCCAGCCGGATATGTGCCAGAGCGTCATCGTGTTCATACGGCGACTGATGCTACGTGCACGCGTCCGGCGCGTCGGACCGTTTTCCACGCGGCGCGGGTACGTGGACCGGCCGAGGTGCTCCTTGGACCGGGCCCCTCGGTCCGATCCCCTTGCCGGGGAGCGCCGTTTCCCCGCCGAAGCCCTGCTAGCCCCTCTCGACCAGCACGGCGCTGCCCTGTCCCACGCCCACGCACATGGTCGCGAGCCCCCGCCCGGCGCCCGTGCGCCGCATCCGGTGCAGCAGGGTGGTGAGGATACGGGCGCCGGAGCAGCCGAGTGGGTGGCCGAGGGCGATCGCGCCGCCGGTGGGGTTCACCAGGTCGGGGTCGATGCCCAGTTCGTCGACGCAGGCGAGGGCCTGGGCGGCGAACGCCTCGTTGAACTCGGCCTCCCCCAGGTCGCCGATGGTCCAGCCGGCCCGGGCCAGCGCCTTGCGGGTGGCGGGGACCGGGCCGATGCCCATCACGTCGGGATGGACGCCCGCGGAGGCACCGGCGACGTACCGGCCGAGGGACTCCAGGCCCAGCTCGTTCAGTGCCTCCTCGCTGACCAGCAGCAGTCCGGCGGCGCCGTCGTTCATCGGGGAGGCGTTGCCCGCCGTGACCGTGCCGCCCGCGCGGAACACCGGCTTCAGGCGGGACAGCTTCTCCAGCGAGGTGTCCTCTCGGACGCACTCGTCCTGGCCGACGGTGATGCCGTCGGGGCGCTCCACGGGCAGGAGTTCGTCGTCGAAGTGGCCGTTCTTCCGGGCGGCTGCGGCCAGTTGGTGGCTGCGCAGGGCGAACTCGTCCTGGCGGGCGCGGGAGACGCCGTACCGCTCGGCGACCTCCTCGGCCGTCTCGCCCATGGCCAGCAGGCCGTGCAGGTCCTTCATGGCGGGATTGACCAGGCGCCAGCCCAGCCGGGTGTCGTGGGTCTCGATGCGGTGCGGCAGGGCCTCGTCGGGGCGGGGCAGCACGAAGGGGGCGCGGCTCATGGACTCGGAGCCGCCCGCGAGCACGATGTCGGCCTCGCCGGCGGCGATGGTGCGGGCGGCGGCGGTGACGGCCTCGAGGCCGGAGGCGCACAGCCGGTTGACGGTGGCGCCGGGCACGGACTCGGGCAGGCCCGCGAGCAGCGCGGCCATCCGGGCGACGTTGCGGTTGTCCTCGCCCGCCTGGTTGGCGGCGCCCCAGTAGACGTCGTCGATACGGGCCGGGTCCAGCGCGGGCAGGTCGGCCACCAGACGGCGGATCACGGTGGCCGCGAGGTCGTCGGGCCGCACCGTGGAGAGGGCACCGCGCAGCTTGCCGATGGGGGTGCGGCGGGCGGCCGCGAAGTGGACGGGACGCACGGCTGGGGCTCCTGACCGACGACGTTGTGGATCAGCACGGACCGGGGTCCGTTCGGCAGCACCCTTAATTAGCACTGCTAGTTTTGGACTATAGCCCGACCGCCCGCCCCCTGGGAAGATCCTCCCCTGACCCGCGCCGAACCGGCTGGAGGAGACATGACCGACGTCCGCGAGCACGACCTCGGTGGCATCACCGTGACCGAGTGGCCGCACCCGGAGCCGCGGTACCTGGCCGTCGTGGTGCACGGGTACGGCGAGCACGTCCGCCGGTACGACGAACTGGCCGACGCGCTGACGGGAGACGGGGCGGCGGTGTACGGCCCAGATCACGTCGGGCACGGGCGGTCGACGGGTGAGCGGGTGGTGATCGAGGACTTCGAGGACGTGGTCACGGACGTGCACCGGGTGGCCGGACTGGCCCGCGCCGCGCATCCCGGGCTGCCGCTGGTCATGGTCGGCCACTCCATGGGCGGCCTGATCGCCGCCCGGTACGCCCAGCGGTACGGGTCCGAGCTGAGCGCACTGGTGCTGTCCGGGCCGGTGATCGGCGCCTGGGAGCTGCCCGGGCGGCTGCTCGCCCTGGACGAGATCCCGGACACCCCGATCAGCCCCGCCGCGCTCTCCCGCGACCCCGCGGTGGGCGCCGCGTACGCCGCCGACCCGCTGGTCTGGCACGGCCCGATGAAGCGGCCGACGCTGGAGGCGTTCGTCCGCACCCTCGACGCCGTCGACGAGGGCGGGGACGTCGGGGCGCTGCCGGTGCTGTGGCTGCACGGGGACGACGACCGGCTGGTGCCGCTGCCGGGCAGCCGGGTCGGCGTGGAGCGGCTCAGCGGCGGACGGCTGACCGAACGGACCTTCGCCGGAGCACGGCACGAGGTCTTCAACGAGACGAACCGGGCGGAGGTCCTCGCCGAGCTCATCCGCTTCCTGGACCGGGTACTCCCCCGCTGATCAGGCACGTTTGCCCCGGCACCCGCCGGGCACCCGCATCGTCGGACGTGACGCCACGAAGCCGGATGTCACGGCATCAAGCCGTACGGAACGCCATGAACCGGCACGTCACGAATGAAGACGACAGAAGGGGAGAACAGCGCCATGACCGTGGTGAAGAGCACGCTGTCCGACGAGGCGCTCAAGATCACCGGTACCGCCTTGCAGGACACCCTCGTGGACCTGCTGGGTCTGTCGCTGATCGGCAAGCAGGCCCACTGGAACATCGTCGGCCCGCGGTTCCGCTCGATCCACCTCCAGCTCGACGAGGTGGTCGACACGGCCCGCGCCCACTCCGACACGGTCGCGGAGCGCGCCGCCGCCCTCGGCGTGGCGCCGGACGGGCGGCCCGAGACCGTCGCCGCGGCCCTCGCCCTGCCCAGGACCAAGGAGGGCTGGCTGCGTGACACCGAGGTGGTGGAGCTGATGGTGTCGGCCCTCGAGTCGGTGATCGGCCGGCTGCGGGAGCGCATCGCCGCCACCGACGAGCCGGACCCGGTCAGCCAGGACCTGCTGATCGCCATCACGGCCGACCTGGAGAAGCAGCGCTGGATGTTCGAGGCCGAGAACTGGCCCCGCGACGAGAAGTGAGCCGGCACCGGCCCGACGCACGACGGCCGGCCCGAAGCGGGTGGGCCGGCCCCCGCAACGGAAGGGGAAGTCCATGGCGGACGCACTCGAGATCGACGCGCTGTGGGAGGACTTCCACCGCGTGGTGAACATGACCTCGGCGGAACTCGCCTCCTGGCTCAGGGTCCGGGACGCCGACGAGGATGTGGAGCCGCTGCCCGACCAGGCGGGCTCGCCGACAGGGCAGCACGTCCTCGCCATCCTGCAGAAGCGGCGCACCGACCTGACCGATGACGACGTCCAGGTGATGCACCGGGTCGTCGACACCGTCGGTGACCTGGTGGACATGGAGAACGAGCCCGAGCCGGAGCGCACTCCGGAGGACACCCGCCGCCGGCACCGGCTGATGACGCTGGGGCACGACCCGCTCAAGCCGTAGGACGCGACGTGAACCGCGACGAACGGATGGTGCGAGAGCTGGTGGCCGGGTACGGGCGGACGTACGCCGAAGAAGCGGACATCCGGCTGAAGGACACCCCGCAGCCGCTGTACCGGCTGCTCGTCCTCTCCCTCCTGCTGAGCGCGCGGATCAGGGCCTCGGTCGCGGTCGCCGCGGCCCGCGCGCTGCACGAGGACCGCCTCGACAGCCCCAAGCGCATGGCCGGGGCGGACTGGCAGCAGCGCGTGGACGCGCTGGGCCGCGGCGGCTACCGGCGCTACGACGAGCGCACGGCCACGCAACTCGGGGACGGCGCGGAGCTGCTGACCGACCGCTGGGGCGGCGATCTGCGCCGGCTCCACGAGGAGGCGGGCGACGACACCGGCGAACTCAGGCGGCTCCTTCAGGAGGAGCCGGGCATCGGGCCGGCCGGCGCCGACATCTTCCTGCGTGAGGCCCAGCGGGTGTGGCCGGATGTCGCGCCGTACTTCGACGCCAAGGCGCTGTCCGGCGCCGGCCGGCTGGGCCTGCCGGAGGACTCCGGCCGCCTGGCGCGGCTCGCCGGGGACACCGAACCGGCCGTACTGGCCGCGGCGTTGGTGAGGGCGGCGCTGGACGGACAGGTGGCCGAAGACTGTCTGCGCCGCGCCTCATGATCGTGTCACACTGCTCCAGGTCCCCCGGCTGACCGAGGGGGTCCGGTCGAGCGGAGGAGCAGCACGTGACGGGGACCGAGCCGGCCGCCCAGGCGATCGACACCACCCGGCCGCATCCGGCCAGGGTCTACGACTGGTTCCTCGGCGGGAAGGACAACTACCCCGTCGACGAACAGCTCGGCCGGCAGATCGCGGCGATCGACGGCGGCGCCCCGCGCGCGGCACTCGCCAACCGGGCCTTCATGCGCCGCGCCACCCGAGCGCTGGCCGGGGACTCGGGCATCCGCCAGTTCCTGGACATCGGCACCGGCATACCCACCGAACCCAATCTGCACCAGATCGCCCAGTCCGTCGCGCCGGACGCCCGCGTCGTCTACGTGGACAACGACCCCATCGTGCTGGCCCACGCGCACGCGCTGCTGCGCGGCACCCCGCAGGGCGTGACCGAGTACCTCCAGGCCGACGCCCGCGATCCGGGCGCCATTCTCGAACAGGCCTCCCGCGTACTGGACCTCGGCCGCCCCGTCGCCCTCTCCCTGATCGCGCTGCTGCACTTCGTCGCCGACGAGGACGGCGCCCACGAGCTGGTCCGCACGCTGGTCGACGCGCTGGCCCCGGGCAGTTGCCTGGTGCTGTCGATGATGACGGCCGACTTCGAGCCGGAGAACGTCCGGCGGGGCATCGCCGCGTACGCGGCGGGCGGAGTCACCCTGGTGGCCCGCTCGCGGGCCGAGGTCGGAGTGTTCTTCGAGGGACTCGAACTGCTGCCGCCCGGGATCGAGTCGGTCGCCCGGTGGCGCTCGGAGGACGGGCCCGACGGCGCCGCACCGGTCTCGCTGTACGGCGCGGTCGGGCTGAAGCGCTGACTCAGGCCCGCTGCAGCGGTATCCCTATCACCTCGGCGATGGTCCGCAGCACCCCGTTGTCGTTGTTGGCCGGGGCGAGCCGGCGTGCCCTGCGGACGACCTCCGGGTGGGCGTTGGCCATGGCGAAGGACCACTCGGCGGCGTCCAGCATCTCCAGGTCGTTGAGATAGTCGCCGAACACCATCGTCTGCGCCGGTGTGATGCCCAGTTCGCGCTGGAGGCCGCGCAGGGCGGCGCCCTTGTTGGCGGTGCGGTTCATGACGTCGACCCAGTGCTCCCCGGACACGACGACCTGGTGGGTGGCGGCGAACGCCTCGAGGGCCGGGGCGGTGCTGCGCTCGGCCGAGCCGAAGTCGAACAGCGCCACCTTGATCACCTCGTCCTCGACGGCGGTGACGTCCTCGACGACGCGGTGCTCGACGTAGTACTTGCGCACCTCCGCGAGGAACGCCTCGTCGGACCGCTCGACGTACGCCGACCGCTTGCCGCAGACGACGGCGCCCACGTCGACGCCGTCCGCGGCGAGCCGCCGTACCGTACGGGCGACGTCCGCCGCGACGGCCGGCTCCAACGGGTCGGAGCTGAGTTCCACGCCGTCGCGGACGACGTAGGTGCCGTTCTCCGCGATGAACACCATCCCCTCGGCGACGTCCGCGAACTCCCGGGCCAGCGTGGCGTACTGGCGGCCGCTGGCCGGGCTGAACAGCACGCCGCGGCGGCGCAGTTCGGCGAGCATCGGCCACAGGCCGTCGGGGACGCGCTTGGCGTCGTCCAGCAGTGTGCCGTCCATGTCGGTGACGACGAGCCGGATGCCGGCGGAGCCGGTGACGGGTGCGGGGACGTCGGCGAGGGGCGCGGGCGTGGCGTGCATGTCCTGCTTCCGGATCGGGGAGGGGTACCTGATCCAGTGTTCCTCATGCGCCGCGGGACACCGGAGGGTGCCCGGCCCGTCACGCTCCGGGTTTCCCGGGACAGCGCGATCAAGGAGCGGCACAATGACGGCGGGCAACCGCACGTGAGAGGGGCGGATACGTGAGCGAGGGGCATTCCCCGGCCGCCGGACCGGCGAGGCTGAACACCTCCGTGGCGCACAACGCGCGGGTCTGGAACTACTGGATCGGCGGCAAGGACAACTACGAGGTCGACCAGCGGGTCGGCGAGCACGTCGCCGGGATGTTCCCGGTCATCCGGGCGGTGGCCCGGGCGGACCGGGACTTCCTCGGCCGGGCGGTGCGCCACCTGGCCGCCGAGCGCGGGGTGCGCCAGTTCCTCGACGTGGGCACGGGCCTGCCGACGGTGGACAACACCCACGAGATCGCGCAGCGTGTCGCGCCCGACTCCCGGATCGTGTACGTCGACAACGACCCGATCGTCCTGGTGCACGCCCGCTCGCTGCTCACCAGCTCCCCCGAGGGCGTCACCGACTACATCGACGCCGATGTGCACGACGCCGAGGCCATCGTGCGCGGCGCGGCCGGGACCCTGGACCTGGACCGGCCGGTCGCGGTGATGATGCTGGGCATCCTCAACTTCGTCCTGGACGTGGACGAGGCGCGGGACATCGTGCGGCGGATCATGGCGGCGGTGCCCTCCGGCAGCTTCCTGGTGCTCACCCACCCCACCTTCGACGCCGAGGTCGGCGGCGAGGGCAACATCGCCGCGATGGAGTTCTGGAACGCCAACGCCACCCCGCCGATCGTCGCGCGCGGCCGCGCGGATATCGCCGGGTTCCTCGACGGTCTGGAGCCGGTGGAACCGGGCCTGGTGCCGTGCTCGCAGTGGCGCGCCGAACCCGACGCCGCCGCGGTACCGCAGTTCGGCGCGGTGGCCGTGAAACCCTGAGCGGACCCGCGGACCGGAGCCGGGCCCGGCCCCGCCGCCCCCGGCCGGGGCCGAGCCCGTCGAGGAGGACGTATGACCACCCTTGCCGACCCGGTGCCCGGCGGGCGGCCCGGCGACCCGGAGCGGGTCGCAGCGCTGACCGCCGAGCTGACCGCGCGGGGCGTGCACGGCATCGTCCTCGCGTACGTGGACACCGCGGGCGTCGGCCGGGTGAAGACGATCCCGACGGCCCGGCTGGAGGCGGCCGCGGCCTGGGGGGTCGGCATGTCGCCGGTCTTCGACACGTTCCTGGCCGACGACTCGATCGTCACCACCGACGTACTCGGCTCCCCGGACGGCGACCTCAGGCTCTACCCCGACCTCGACCGGCTGGTGGTGCTGGCCGGGCAGCCCGGCTGGGCCTGGGCGCCCGTGGACCGGATCACGCAGGAGGGCGAGCCCCACCCCGGCTGTTCCCGCACCTTCCTGCGCCGGATCGTCGCACGGGCCGCCGAGGAGCACGGCCTCGCCTTCCGGGCGGCCATCGAGGTCGAGTGGGCCTTCGGACTCGATGACACGCCCGACGGGGAGTTCGTCCCGGCGGTGACCGGTCCGGCGTACGGCGCCGCCCGGCAGATCGGGCTGAGCGACTGCACGGCCGACCTGTACGCGGCGTTCGCGGCCCAGGGCGTGGACGTCGACCAGATCCACCCCGAGTACGCGGCCGGGCAGTTCGAGGTCTCGGTGGGCGCGCTGGACCCGGTGGCCGCCGCCGACCGCAGCGTCCTGGTGCGCCAGACGATCCGGGCGGTGGCGGAGCGGCACGGCCTGCGGGTGTCCTTCTCCCCCGCGGTCCTCGCCGAGGGCGTCGGCAACGGCGGCCATCTGCACCTGTCGTGCTGGCGCGAGGGGACGAACCTGCACGCCGGCGGCGACGGCCGGTACGGCATGACGGCCGAGGCGGAGTCGTTCGCGGCCGGGGTGCTCGCGCACCTGCCCGCGCTGACGGCGGTGACCGCGCCCAGCCCGGCCAGCTATCTGCGGCTCAGGCCCTCCCAGTGGGCGGGGGTGTTCGCCGCGTGGGGCCGGGAGACCCGCGAGGCCGCGCTGCGGATGGTCACCGGCACGACGGGCCGCCGGGCCCAGGAGGCGAACATGGAGGTCAAGCCGGTCGACCTGGCCGCCAACCCGTATCTCGCGTTCGGCTGTGTGATCGCCGCCGGGCTGGACGGCCTGGCGGCGTCCCGGACGCTGCCGGAGGAGATCACCGGGGATCCGGCCCGGTACGGCCCTGACGAGGCCGCGGCTCTCGGCGTACGCCGCCTGCCGGGGTCGCTGTCGGGGGCCGTCGGGGAGTTCCGCGCCGACGAAGTGCTGCGAGCCGCGCTGGGCCCGGTCCTGGCGGACGCGGTGACCGCCGTACGGCTCGGTGAGGCGGCGGCGGTGGACGGCCTGGACGACGCGCGGGTCGCGGCGGCGTACCGCTGGACGTACTGACATGGCCGTCCCCGGGCCGGTCCACGAGGCGCTGGCCGCGCTGCCGCTGGTGGACCACCACTGCCACGGCGCCGTCACGGCCGACCTCACGCCCGCCGGGTTCGAGTCGCTGATCACCGAGGGAGAGGTCTGGCCCGGCGTGTCCGCCTTCGACAGCCCGGTCGGCGTGGCGGTGCGCCGCCACTGCGCGCCCCTGCTGGACCTGCCCCGGCACACGCCCCCCGCCGAGTACCTGGCCCGGCGCCGCGAGCTGAGCTGGCGCGAGGTCAACCGGCGCTTCCTGACCGCCGCCGGAGCCGAGGCGTTCTGCGTCGACACCGGCTACGCACCGCATCCCGTCACCTCCCCCGCCGAGCTGGCCGAGGCCTCGGGCGCCGCCGCTTACGAGGTGGTGCGGCTCGAACGGGTGGCCGAGGAGGTGGCGGCCCGGGGTGTCACGGCAGGCGGTTACGCCGACGCGTTGAGGTCGGCCGCCGAGGAGGCCGTACGACGGCCCGGCGTCATCGCGGTGAAGTCGGTGGCCGCCTACCGCACCGGCTTCGCCCTCTCCCCGGAGCGGCCCGCGGACGGCGAGGTGACCCGGGCGGCCGGGCGGTGGCTCGCGCGCGGCGGGCGCCTCGACGACCCGGTCCTCGTACGGCATCTGCTGTGGACCGCGGTCGGCCTGGGTCTGCCGCTGCAACTGCACACCGGTTTCGGCGACGCCGATCTGCGGCTGCACCACGCCGACCCCGCGCTGCTCACCGACTGGCTGCGGCTGACCGCCGGGACGGTCCCGGTCCTGCTGCTGCACTGCTGGCCGTACCACCGCCAGGCCGCCTATCTGTCGGCGGTGTTCGAGCAGGTGTACCTGGACGTCGGCCTGGCCCTGCACTACACCGGCCCGGCCCGCTGCCGGGCGGTACTTGAGGAGGCCCTGGAGATCACCCCGTTCCGCAAACTGCTGTACAGCTCCGACGCCTACGGTGTGGCCGAGTTCCACCACCTCGGCGCGCTCTCCTTCCGGCGCGCCCTGGGCGCACTGCTCCAGGACCGGGTGGACGCGGACGAGCTGAGCCTGCCCGACGCCCTGCGCATCGCGGCCTGGACGGGCCGCGACAACGCCCGCCGACTGTACGCACCGACCATGGACGAACCGGCCCGCGACCGCAGCGAGCGCCCCACCCGGAAAGTATGATCAAGCAATGTCTGACATCACCGAAACCACGCCCGGCTGGCTGACCTCGGACGAGCTGGAGATGGCCAGGGCCCGGATGCCGATCCTCTACGTCGAGGCCGTGCCCGTGCGCGTGGACGACAGCGGCGAAGTCACGAGCATCGGACTGCTGCTGCGCATCGGCCCGGACGGAACGGTGAGCCGGACCCTGGTGTCCGGCCGGGTCCTGCACCACGAGCGGGTACGGGACGCCCTGCTGCGCCATCTGGAGAAGGACCTCGGCCCGGTCGCCCTGCCTCGGGTACCGGCCTCCCTGCAGCCGTTCACGGTCGCGGAGTACTTCCCGACGGCCGGCGTCACGCCGTACCACGACCCGCGTCAGCACGCCGTGTCGCTGGCGTACGTCGTGCCGGTGACCGGCGACTGCCGCCCCCGGCAGGACGCCCTCGACCTGGTCTGGTTCAGCCCGCAGGAGGCCGCCTCGGAGGCTCTGCAGAGCGAGATGCCGGGCGGGCACGGCGTGCTGCTGAAGCAGGCCCTCGCCCATGTGGGGCTGGTGTCCTGACGCGGTGGCGGGTGCCCGCCTCCGGCCGCGGCCCCCGGCCCGCTCCCGCTGAGGCCCGGGGCCGCCGATGCCACAATCGAAGAACGACACAGCCGCCACGGGGGATCGTGTCAGGAGGCCGGCATGCACCGCTCGATCCAGGGGCTGTCCGAGCCGGTCCGCCGTGACCGGCGGGCGGGCGCCGGGACCGGACCACGGGCCCCCGGGCGCGCGTGATGGCCGGGAACCGGGAGGGCCGGCACCCGCGCCACCCGACCCTGCCCGACCTGCACTCGCGCCTGCGTTCCGAGCTGGGCCGGATCGACGAGCAACTGCGCGGCCTGCTGTCCACCATGGACCGGCTGCAGGGCCTGCTGGACGCGGTGGTGGCCATCAGCCGCGAGGTGGAACTGCCCGCGGTGCTGCACCGCATCGTGACCACCGCCATGGAGCTGGTCGGCGCCCGCTACGGCGCCCTCGGTGTGCTCAACAGGACCGGGCAGGGCCTGGAGCAGTTCATCGCGGAGGGCCTGACCGAACCGGAACGCCGTGCGCTGGACGAGTCCGGCCTGCCGCGTGGCCTGGGCGTCCTCGGGCATCTGATCCGCTACCCGGAGCCGTTGCGGGTCGACGAGATCACCGCCCACCCGTCCTCGGTCGGCTTTCCGGCCGGCCATCCGGCCATGCGCACGCTGCTGGGTGTCGCCATCAGCGTCCGCGGCGAGATCTACGGCGACCTCTACCTCTCCGAGCGGCTCGACGGACAGCCCTTCGACAGGCACGACGAGGACGTCGTCGTCGCCCTGGCCAGCGCCGCCGGCATCGCGATCGAGAACGTCCGGCTGTTCGAACGGATCCGGATCGATGCCGAGCAGTTCCAGCGGCTGCTGCTGCCCACCCTGCCCGACCTGCGGCCCTTCACCGCCGCCGCCATCTACCGGCCCGCAGCGGAGCCCAGCCAGCTCGGCGGGGACTGGTACGACGCCATCCAGCTCCCCGACGACGTCGTGGCCGTCGTCATCGGTGACGTGGTCGGACACGATCTGCAGGCGGCGGCCGCCATGGCCTCCACCCGCAACATGATGCGCGCCCTGCTGTTCGACCACCGCAATCCGCCCGGCGCGGTCCTCACCCAGCTCGACCGGACCCTGGAGGCGATCACCAACAACCCGGTCACGACGACCACCCTGGCCCGCATCGAACCGGAGGGGGCGGGCTGGCGGCTGCGCTGGAGCACCGCCGGTCACGTCCCGCCGCTGCTGATCGCCCCGCGGCACGAGGCGGAACTGCTGTTCTCCGAACCCGGGCTGCCGCTCGGCGTGGACACCGGGCAGCCCCGCCCCGAGCACTCCCGTCTGCTGCCCCCGGCCGCCACGGTGGTCTTCTTCACGGACGGTCTCGTCGAGCATCCCGACCACGCGATCGACGAGAGCCTGCGCGAACTCGCCGAACTCGCCGCCGCGCACGCCGCCCTGCCGCTGCCGGAGTTCGTCCGGGCACTGGCGGACCACCACCCCAGCGACGGCCACGACGACATGGCCATCCTCGCCCTGCGCACCCCGCCCGCCTGACCAGCGGATCCACGGCTCACCACGCTGCCGGGCGGAACTCCCGGATCGGACGGATGATGGCTTCGAGGCGATGGCGAGCGGAGGTCGCCCGATGACTGTGACGCGGCGCGAACGGCTCCGGCGCGGTGGCTTGACCGCCCTGGAGGTCTGCGTCGTCGCCGCGCTCTATTACGGCTCGGCCAGGCTCGGCCTGCTCCAGCAACTGGTGCGCGGCCAGGTCACCCCCGTGTGGCCGCCGAGCGGGATCGCGGTGGCGGCGCTGCTGATGCGCGGCCCGCGGGTCTGGCCCGGCATCGCACTGGGCGCGTTCCTGGTCAACATCACGCTGGGGCCGTCGGTCCCGGCCGTGCTCGCCATCGTGGTCGGCAACACCCTCGCTCCCCTGTGCTCCTACGCGCTGTTGCGCCGCACGGGGTTCCGCGAGGAGCTGGACCGGCTGCGGGACGCGCTGGCGCTGATCTTCCTGGGCGCGTTCACCGGAATGTTGATCAGCTCGACGACGGGCAGCGCGTCGCTGGTGCTCTCCGGTGCGCTGAGTCCTGACCGGTTCTGGCCGACCTGGACGGTGTGGTGGACCGGTGACGCGATGGGCGTCCTGGTGGTCACCCCGGTCCTGCTGATCCTGTGCGGGGGCCGCCTGCCGAGGGGTGTGCCGCCGGTCCGATGGGCGGAGGGGCTGCTGCTGGCGGTGGCCGCCATCAGCGTCGGTTTCGCGGAGACCGGTCGCGTGCCGCTGCTGTTCCTCGGTTTCCCGCTGCTGTTCTGGGCGGCCTTCCGCTTCGGGCTGATGGGGGCCGCACCCTGCGCGCTGGTCATGTCGACCTTCGCGATCCTGGCCGCCGCACGGAGGTCGGGTCCGTTCGCCGGGCACGACCTCGTCACCAGCATGATCACTCTGCAGGCGTTCAACGGCTCCGCCGCCCTGACCGCGCTGCTGCTCACGGCGATCCTCGGTGAGCGGGCCCAGTCCCAGCGGGAGATCGAGCTGGCCTGCCGGCAACTGGCCGACATGGTCTCCAAGATCGCCACCGGCGACCACCATCCCCTGCTCGCCCGGGGGCCGACCTTGACCGGTGTGGACGCCGGGAGGGCCGACGGGGAGGCCGCGACGGGCGGCGGAGAAGCCGGGACGGGCGACGGCGGGGCGGCGACGGGCGATGGAGAAGCCGCACCGGGCGACGGCAGAGCGGCGGCCGGGGACGGGGAGGCCGCGACGGGGGACGGGGAGGCCGGCGAGGGGGCCGGGGCGGGCGGGTCGCGGGCGGAAGAGCACCGGACACGACAAAGGTCGTCTCCTCATCCCTGAGAAGACGACCTCCGACCATCGCAAGAAGCTGGTCGGGACGACAGGATTTGAACCTGCGACCCCTTGACCCCCAGTCAAGTGCGCTACCAAGCTGCGCCACGTCCCGGTGCCGTTTGACCTGGGGTTTCCCTGGTCGAAACGCGCAGGGAAACAATACCGCACTCGGGTCGGTGGTCGCGCATCCATTACCGGTGGCCGAGGGTCGCGCGCCTCGCGGAACGGGTGCCGGGGCGCGGGTGCGACCGTCGGGGCGGCTCAGTGCGCCGGGGTCCGGGCGTCGGCCCGGGTGAGGTCCCGTACCGCCGGGACCGAGAGCAGCGCCGTGGCCACCAGCAGGCTCACCCCGCCGGCGATCAGCAGGACGTGGCCGGCGCCCAGGGCGGCGGCCGCCGGCCCTGCGAGGGCCTGGCCGACGGGCATCATCGCTAGGGAGCCGGCCACGTCGTAGGCGTGGATGCGGTTGAGGACGTCGCCGGGCACCTGGGTCTGCACGGTGGTCGCCCACATCACGCCCCAGAAGGACAGGCCGGCCCCGGCCACCGCCGCGCCCGCCGCCATGGCCGGTACGCCGAGACCGGCGCCGACGGCGGCCGGGAAGCCGAAGAAGGCGAACAGCGCGAGCGCCCCGGCGCGCAGCATGCGGCGTGGCCGCAGCCGGAGGGCGCACAGTCCGCCGACGACCGTGCCCGCGCCGAGGGCCGAGTTGATCAGGCCGTAGGCGCGCGGGCCGTGGTGCTGGACGACCTCGGCGGCCACCAGCGGAACGGTCGGCCCCCAGGTGGCGATCATGTACACGCCCCAGACGACGATCACGCCCCACAGCCAGGTCCGGGACCGGAACTCCCGCCAGCCCTCGACCAGGTCGGCCCGGAAGGAGCGCAGGCCGGGCCCGGTGGGGCGGGCTCCGGCGGGCAGCGGGGGCAGCCGCAGCAGCAGGAGGCACAGGGCGCTGATCGCGTAGGTGGCGGCGTGCGCGACGAACACGCCACCGGGCGAGGCGAAGCCGACCAGGAGGCCGGCGGCGGCCGGTCCCGCGAGCTGGGCCACCGACTCGGCGACGCGGATCGCGCCGTTCGCCCCCTGGACGTCGGGGGCGAGGCGGGGCACGGTGCTGGCCACGCCCGGCTGGAACACGGCCGCGGCCACGCCGCCCACGATCCCGATGGCGCAGATCTGCCACAGGACCACACGCCCCGAGAAGAACAGGACCGCGGCCAGGGACTGGGTGACGAGCCGGACCAGGTCGGCGCCGATCATCAGCCTGCGGGTGCTGAACCGGTCGGCGATCACTCCGCCGAAGACGACGAGACCCGCGAAGGCGGCGGACGCGGAGGCCATGGCGAGGCCGACCGCACCGGCGCCGTACCCGTGCCGCAGCAGGCCGGCGGCGAGCGCCACGGGCAGCATGGTGTCGCCGAGCCGGGCGACGGCCCGGGCCACGAAGAACAGCGCGAAGTCCCGCGACCAGACCGCGGGGCCCTCGGCACCGGCCCGGCGCCCCCGCCCCGTCCCCGCGACCTTGTCGCGCCGTGCCCGCGTACCGGTCATCCCGCGTACTCCCCTCCCGGCCCCGCCCTCACTCCGTGCGCCGCGCGGGATCATGTCATGCCCCGCCGGTGCCCGCCGAGCCGTTTTCCGGTGCCGCTCTCAGCGGGCGCCGGGCGCATCCGACTCGGGGTGGGTCTCCAGGAGTCGCGGCGGGGCGGCCTGGCGCCAGGAGTCGGCGAGGATGTCGCGCAGCTCCGCCTCGTCGTCCAGCGCCGCGAGTCTCGCTCTCACCCAGGCGAACTGGGCCTCGTGGCCGGCGATCCAGAACTTCTCCGGTTCGGCCAGCACCAGTTCGTCGCGCTCCTCCTTCGGGCAGCGCACGGCGATGGACGTCTCGTCCTCGGGGAGGGTCGCGAACATCTTCCCGGCCACCCGGAACGTGGGCATGTTCCAGGCGGTCTTCTCCGTGGTGTCCGGCAGGGACAGGGCGATACGGCGTACGTCTTCTGCGTCCGGCATGCCACGCACGCTAGCTCCCGCCACTGACAGTCACCCGGCGGGCGGGCCGACCCGCTTGTAGTAGAGCGTGGTCGGGCGCAGTTCACCGGACGGGCTCGCCGCGTAGTCGGGGATGGTGCCGGCCGGGGTCCAGCCGGCCGAGCGGTACAGGTGCTCGGCGCGGCTGCCGGTCTCGGTGTCGAGGTGGAGCAGGGTGACGCCGGCGCGGACGGCCGCTTGCTCGGCGGTGGCGAGGAGGCGGCGGCCGAGGCCCTGTCCGCGCGCGGAGCGGTGCACCATCAGCTTGACGAGTTCGGCGCGGTGGCGGCTGTTGGGCTTGTCGGGCAGGGCCAGGCCGACGGTGCCCGCCACCCGGTCGGCGCCGTCCACGGCCACCCACACCGCCAGCCGTCCGGCGGCCACGGCGCCGGCCCGCTCCCGCCACCACCCGGCGGCCTCGTCCGGCCCGAGCGGCGCGAGGAATCCGACCGAGGCTCCCCCGGCCACGGTGTCGGCCAGCAGCGCGGCCAACTCATGGCATCGCTCGCGCACTTGGGCGTCGTTCCAGCGCAGTACGGTCATGGCCGCACCACCGCGAGCGCGTAGCGCGCCGCGCCGGGTCCGGGGCAGCGAAACCGTGTCGGGCCGAAGACCCGCATCCGCAGGCAGTCCCCGGTGCCGAGGGTGTGGCTCGCCTCCTCGACGGTCACCTCCAGCGTGCCGTCGAGGACCCACAGGTGCTGTTCGAGGCCGGGCACGGGCGGGCGGTCGTACGCGATGTCGGCGCCCGGGGTGAGTCTGCCCTCGACGAGTTCGCCGCGCAGCCCGCCGTGCGGCGGGGAGACGGACCGCCGTACGAAGCCGGCCGCGGGGTCCCGCCAGACCTGCTGGTCGGCCGCCCGGACCACGGGGGCCGGCGCCGCCTCGACCTCGCTGAGCAGCTGGGACATGGTGCGTCCGTAGACATGGCAGAGACGGTTGAGGAGGGAGGCGGTGGCGCTGATCTCGGCGCGTTCGGCACGCGACAGGGTGGACCTGCTCACTCCGCTGCGGTCGGCCAGCTCACCCAGGGACCAGCCCTGCCCGGCACGGAGTTCGGCCAGCCGGGCGCCGATCCGGGCGTCCACGGGGTCAGGGGCTTCGGTTCTCATATCCGGGACGCTATCCCGGATATGAGACGACCGTGTTACGGGAGGCTCACGCCCGCCGCCCGCCCCAGGGCCTGGAGCACCGGGCGGATCAGCGGGTGTCCCTCGGCGCCCCGGCGGACCGCCGCGAAGACCCGGCGGGTGGGGGCCACCCCGTCCACCGGGCGGACGACCACGCCCGCCAGGTCCATGCCGCGCAGGGCGGAGCGGGGTACGAGGGCCACGCCCGCGTCGGCCGAGGCGAGGGCGACCACGGCGCGGAAGTCGTCGGAGGAGTGTTCCAGCCGGGGCTGGAACCCGGCGCTCTCGCAGGCCAGGACGACCACGTCGTGGCAGGGGTTGCCGGGGTACGGCCCGATCCACGCGTCCTTGGCCAGTTCGGCGAGGGGGACCTCGTCGGCGTCGGCGAGGCGGTGGCCGACGGGGACGACGGCGTCGAAGGGCTCGGCGTACAGCGCCACATGGGTCAGCCGGGGGTCGTCGGCGGCCGGGGCGCCCCGGTACTCCACGGCGACGGCGACGTCCACCTGCCGGTCCAGCACCATCGGCAGACTGGCGTCACCCTCGGCGTCCTGGACCCGGATCCGTATGCCGGGCGCCGATGAGGCCAGCCGGGCCAGGGCGGGCGCCACCACCTCGGCGATGCCGGTGGCGAAGGCGGCCACGGTGACCGTGCCGGCCTCCCCCGAGCCGTAGGCGGCCAGCTCGGCCTCGGCGCGCTCGAGCTGGGCGAGGACGGCGTTGGTGTGGCTGAGCAGGATCTCGCCGGCCGGGGTGAGCCGCACGCCCTTGGCGCCCCGCTCGACCAGCCGGTGGCCGGTCTCCTGCTCCAGCGCGGTCAGTTGCTGGGAGACGGCGGAGGGGGTGAGGTACAGCGCGGCGGCCGCCGCCGTCACCGTGCGGTGGTCGGCCACCGCACGGAGGATGTGGAGCCGCCGCGCTTCGATCATGGGGTCAATTATCGCCCCATGTCCACGCTGGTCAGACCGCCAGCTCGGCGCGGGCCGCGACGAACGCGTCGACCGCCCGGTCCACGTCCTCGGTGGAGTGCCCGGCGGACAGCTGGACGCGGATACGGGCCTGGCCCTGCGGGACGACCGGGTAGGAGAAGCCGATCACGTACACGCCCCGCTCCAGCAGCAGTTCGGCCATCCGGGCCGCCTCGGCGGCGTCGCCGATCATGACGGGCGCGATGGCGTGGTCGCCGGGGAGGATGTCGAAGCCCTCCTCGGTCATCCGGCGGCGGAACAGGGCGGTGTTCTCGGCGAGCCGGACGCGCAGGTCGTCGGCGGACTCCAGCAGGTCGAGGACCTTCAGGGAGGCTGCGGCGATCACCGGGGCGAGGGTGTTGGAGAACAGGTACGGGCGCGAGCGCTGGCGCAGCAGGGCGACGATCTCGGCGCGGGCGGCGACGTAGCCGCCGGAGGCGCCGCCGAGCGCCTTGCCGAGGGTGCCGGTGATGATGTCCACGCGGTCCATCACGCCGTGCAGTTCGGGGGTGCCGCGGCCGGAGGGGCCGACGAAGCCGACGGCGTGCGAGTCGTCGACCATGACCATCGCGTCGTAGCGGTCGGCGAGGTCGCAGATCTCCGCGAGGGGCGCGAGGTAGCCGTCCATGGAGAAGACGCCGTCGGTGACGATCAGCTTGCGCCGGGCATCGCCGGCGGCCTTGAGCTGCGTCTCCAGATCGGCCAGGTCTCGGTTGGTGTAGCGGAACCGCTTGGCCTTGCTCAGCCGGATGCCGTCGATGATGGACGCGTGGTTGAGGGCGTCGGAGATCACCGCGTCCTGCTCGCCGAGCAGGGTCTCGAAGACACCGCCGTTGGCGTCGAAGCAGGAGGAGTACAGGATGGTGTCCTCCTGGCCGAGGAAGGCCGAGAGGCGGGCCTCCAGCTCCTTGTGCACCTCCTGGGTGCCGCAGATGAAGCGGACCGAGGCCATGCCGTAGCCCCAGCGGTCGAGCGCCTCGTGGGCGGCGGCGACCACCTCGGGGTGGTCGGCGAGGCCCAGGTAGTTGTTGGCGCAGAAGTTGAGGACCTCGCCGGGGCGGCCGCCGGCGCTGACGTTGACGGTCGCGGACTGCGGGGTGTCGATGACCCGCTCGGGCTTGTGCAGACCGGCGGCGCGGATCTCGTCGAGGGTGGCGCGCAGGTCGTCGCGCACGGAGTCGAACATGGGAAAGCTCCTGAAGGTGCTTGCGGGAGAAGGGTTCTACACGGTCCAGTCGAGGATGACCTTGCCGCCGGTGCCGCCGGCCGCGTCGGCGAAGGCGGCCTCGTAGTCGCGGTAGCCGTAGCGGCCGGTGATCACGGGGGCGAGGTCCAGGCCGCCCTCCAGCAGGACCGACATCGCGTACCAGGTCTCGAACATCTCGCGGCCGTAGATGCCCTTGATGGTGATCATCGAGGTGACGACGCGGGCCCAGTCGACGGGGAACTCCTCGGCGGGCAGGCCGAGCATGGCGATCCGGCCGCCGTGCGTCATGTTGGCGATCATCTCGCGCATGGCCTCGGGGCGGCCGGACATCTCCAGGCCGATGTCGAAGCCCTCCCGCAGACCGAGTTCCCGCTGCCCGTCCGCGATGGTGGTCCCGGCGACGTTCAGGGCGAGGCTCACGCCGATCTTGCGGGCCAGCTCCAGGCGCTCCTCGCTGACGTCGGTGATGACGACGTTGCGGGCGCCGGCGTGCCGGGCCACCGCGGCGGCCATCAGGCCGATCGGGCCGGCGCCGGTGATCAGGACGTCCTCGCCGACCAGCGGGAACGACAGCGCGGTGTGCACGGCGTTGCCGAACGGGTCGAAGATCGCGGCGACGTCGAGGTCGACGGGGACGCGGTGCACCCAGACGTTGGACGCCGGCAGCGCGACGTACTCCGCGAACGCGCCGTCCCGGCCGACACCGAGGCCGACGGTGGCTCGGCACAGATGGCGCCGCCCGGCGAGGCAGTTGCGGCACTTGCCGCACACCAGGTGGCCCTCGCCGCTGACCCGGTCACCGACCCGGATGTCGCTGACGTCGCGCCCGGTCTCCACGACCTGCCCGACGAACTCGTGCCCCAGCACGAGCGGCGTGCTGATCGCCTGCTGCGCCCAGCCGTCCCAGGCCCGGATGTGCAGGTCGGTGCCGCAGATACCGGTCCGCATGACCTTGATCAGCACATCGCCGGGACCGATGGCGGGCTCCGGGACGTCCGTCAGCCAGAGCCCGGGCTCCGCCTTCTCCTTGACCAGCGCCTTCAACGCTACGGCTCCTGTGGGTGAGGTCCCGGCCCGCGGGCATGCCGAAGAAGCCCGCACCGGGTCAGAGGGGTGGAATCACCCTGCAATCTGCCGTACGCGCGCGCCGGGGTCCATCGAGCTTTTCTTAACCGCCGCCTCAGCTTTCCTTCACGCCCCCGGGCACGGCCTCGGCCGCGCGCCCGGGTCCGGCGGGAGCCCGCTCACAGCGGCAGCCCGTCGCGCGCCGATCCCTCCATGTGCGCGGCGAGTTCGGCGGCCAGCGACTTGATCGTCTCCAGCCCGGTCCTGCCCCAGGCCCGCGGGGCGACGTCGGCGGCGCACACGGTGCCGAGCGCCATTCCGGAGCTGTCGATGAGCGGGGCGCCGAGGTAGGAGCGGATGCCGTACTCGTCGACCACGGGATTCCCCGCGAAGCGCGGGTAGTCGCGGACGTCCTCCAGGACCAGGGCCTTGCGCCGGACCACCACATGGGGGCAGAAGCCGTGGTCGCGCGGCAGTACGCGGCCGACCTCGGGCCTGCTGCCGTCCTCGCGGACCAGCGGCGCGGCCGCCGGGGCGCGCAGACCCGCGAAGAACTGGCGGTCCTCGCCGACGAAGTTGACCATGGCGTACGGGGCGCCGGTGAGCCGGGCCAGATGGTCCGCGAAGGCGTCGAGAGCGGGTTCGGGCCGCTCCCCCAGACCGAGCCCGCGGAGTCTGGAGGTACGGGCGGGGGCCTCCTTGTCCTCGGGGGTGAGCAGCAGACCCCGGACCGGACGGGGCGGCTCGTAGCTCATGACCGGTCTCCGGCGCTGTGGACGTACCTCATGGGGCGGCTCCGTGGGCGGTGTGGCTGGGTCACATGTGGGCGCCGTGGCTCGGCGCGGGCGCCGGGGCGTGGGCGATGAGGTGGCGTACGAGGGTGAGCAGGGTCTGCACGCCGGAGCTGGAGATGCGGGCGTCGCAGGGGACGACGGGGATACCGGGACCGAGGTCGAGGGCGGCGCGCACCTCCGCCGGGTCGTAGCGGTAGCCGCCGTCGAACTCGTTGACGGCGACGACGAAGGCGAGGCCGCGCTCCTCGAAGAAGTCCACCGCCGCGAAGCACTCCTGCAGGCGGCGGGTGTCGGCGAGGATGACCGCGCCGAGCGCCCCTTCCGACAGCTCGTCCCACATGAACCAGAACCGCTCCTGCCCCGGCGTGCCGAACAGGTAGAGCACGTGCCGCGGATCGAGGGTGATCCGGCCGAAGTCCATGGCGACCGTCGTCTCGACCTTGTTCTCGATGCCGTCGAGGTTGTCGGTGGCGGCGCTGACGGTGGTGAGCAGCTCCTCGGTGCTGAGCGGGGCGATCTCGCTGACCGCTCCCACGAAGGTCGTCTTGCCGACCCCGAACCCGCCCGCCACCAGGACCTTGAGCGCGGTGGGGAACGGATCAGAGCTGTCGTCGTAGTCCATCGAGCACTGCCTCCAGCAGAGACCGGTCTGTGGGTGTGTGGTGGAAGACGGGGGGCTTGGTGGTCAGCGCCCCGCAGTCGACGAGGTCGGAGAGCAGCACCTTGGTGACCACCGCGGGCAGTCGCAGGTGCGCGGCGACCTCGGCCACCGGGACGGGCGCGCGGCACACCTCGAGCGCCTGGGCGTGCTCGGGGCCGAGGTAGCCGAGGGGGGTGACGCCGGTGGACATCACCTGCGACATGAGGTCGAGGGCGATGCTGGGTTCGGTGCGGCCGTTGCTGACCGTGAACGGGCGCACCAGCCGTCCGGCGGCGTCGTCGAGCCAGGGCCCGTCGCCGGCTGCGGCCACCCTCAAGGCCTCGTCCCCGTGGGTTCGGCGGCGTGCCGGCGGGGCGCGGTCACCAGGTAGGGACGCACGCTCTTGACCAGCATCGCCATCTCGTAGCCCAGTACGGCGGCGTCGGCCTCGCGGCCGGCGAGCACGGCGAGGCAGGTGCCGGAGCCGGCCGTGGTGACGAACAGCAGCGTCGAGTCGAGTTCGACGACGACCTGACGGACGTCGCCGCCGTCGCCGAACCGGATGCCCGCGCTGCGGCCGAGCGAGTACAGGCCGGAGGCCAGGGCCGCCATGTGGTCGGCGCTGTCGGGATCGAGGCCGTGCATGGACTTCACCAGTCCGTCGCAGGACAGGAGCACCGCGCTGGACGTGTGCGGTACGCGCTGCACGAGGCCGCTCAGCAGCCAGTCGAGGTCGGATGCCTGGGCGGTCGGCGCATCGCTCGCCATGGTGGATCGACTCCTTGGGGTACGAAGACCAGCGGGAGCGCTGGATGTGGGGGTGCTGGGGGTGGGGAGGGCGGGGTCCGTGCGGCCGGAGAGGGGGGTCATCGGGCCGGCGTGCTCGCTTCGGGGCTGCCGCCGCTGCCTTCGCCGGCGGGCGAGTACACGTGCTGCCGGGCCGCGGGCCGCGGATCCGGTTCCGTGGGCTCCTGTGCCTCGGCCAGTCCTATGCCGCGCTGGAAGGCGGCCATCAGCCCGGGATCGTGGCCCGCGACGACGTCGGCGTCCTGACGCGGGGCGGGGCCACCGCGCAGCTGCGGGACGATGTGCTCCTGGGCGCGGCGGCGCGGCAGCCGGGGCTTGCCCATGGTGCCGCGTACGGCCGTGCCGTCGCGCGGGACGGGCAGGACGCCCGCGTGGGCCTCCACCACCGGCCGGTGCCCGGAGCCGACGCCGGGTTCGGCCTCGGCGGGGTCGGCCCGCCTCTCGCGTGCGGCCCGCACGGGCAGCGGGGCAGGTGCTCCGTCGCCCGGCGCGGGTTCGCTCCGCTCTGTTTCGCTCCGCGCGGTCGCGCGGCGCTCTCCCTCCTCGTGCGTACTCCCGTTGCGGGCGGCCGCGTTCGGCATGTCATCGCCGTACCCGGACCCGCGCTGCGCGTGCCGGCGCCTGCCGTTGGCCGGGACCGGCGCGGAAGCGGACTCCCCGTGGCCCGGACCGGCCTCGTCGGTCCTTTCCGCGTGGGCCGTTCCCCAGCCGGTCCCCTGCGCCGTCACGGCGTACGGGACGTGGGCCGACGGCACCGCCGGCGGGCCGTGTGCCGCGGGGTTCTCCTGCTGGTGCGTCGCCGCCCCGGCCGCCCCTTGTACGCCCGGCGCCGTGCCCAGCAGCGCCTGGGGTACGACGAGTACGGCCTGCACACCGCCGTAGATGTTGCTCTGTAGGCGCACCGAGATGCCGTGCCGCCGGGCGAGCTGGGAGACGACGTAGAGGCCGATGCGGCCGTCGGCCAGCAGGCTGGCCACGTTGACCTGGTCGGGGTCGGCGAGCAGGGCGTTCATCCTGTCCTGCTCGCCGACCGGCATGCCGAGCCCGCGGTCCTCGACCTCCACGGCGAGCCCGGAGGTGACGAGGTTGGCGCGCAGCAGCACCTGGGTGTGCGGGGCGGAGAACAGCGTGGCGTTCTCCACGAGTTCGGCGAGCAGATGGATGACGTCGGCCACGGCGTGGCCGCGCAGCTCGCCGTCGATGGGCGGGACCAGCTTGACCCGGGAGTACTGCTCGACCTCGGCGATGGCCGAGCGCAGCACCTCGGTCATGTCCACCGGGTTGCTCCACTGCCGCCGGGACACCGCGCCGCCGAGCACGGCGAGGTTCTCGGCGTGCCGCCGGATCCGGGTGGCGAGGTGGTCGACGTGGAACAGGCCCTTGAGCAGATCGGGGTCCTCGATCTCGTTCTCGAGGTCGTCGAGGATCGAGATCTCCCGGTGCACCAGGGACTGAAGCCTGCGTGCCAGGTTGACGAAGACCTCGAGCTTCTGTTCGCTGCCCGCCTGGCTGGAGAGCTGGGCGGCCTGCACGACGGCGGTGACGGCGCCGTCGTGCGCCCGGGCCAGGTCGGCGGCGAGCAGGTCGAAGTCGTCGGCGTCCGCGGGCGGCCGGCGGCCCGGTCCGCGCCGGGCCGGGGCCTCGCCCTGCCGCAACGCCTCGACGAGGGCGTGCAGTTCGGCCTCGCCGCGGGCGGCGCCGCGGCGCAGGGCGTCGACGCGGTCGGTGACCGAGCGAGCGGCGCGGTCGGCGGCCACGGCGGCGATCAGGACGCCCGCGACGGTCACCGCTAACGCTCCGGCGAGTACGGCCCACAGGGTGGGGCCGGGCCGCGTGCCGGTGGAGCGGATGCTGAACAGGACGGCCGCGGTGGCGCCGAGGGCGACGGCGACGGGCGGAAGCACGGCGAGCCGCATGAGTTGGGGCCGTATGTGTGTCTCGGGCAGTGCGGGAGCGGGTCGGGCGACCGGTCTCCCGTGGCGGCCGCCCTCACGGCGGTCGGCACGGGCGGCCGGTGCACGGAGATGAGACATCTGCGTCCTCGTACTGGTCCGTCGGCCTGGTTCGCCCCAGGCCCTGCGTCGTGCGACGGACACTCACAGTAGTCGCCCGCGCATCACGTGCGGCGGGCAGTTGCCAAACTCCCCCGGGCAGCGTCCCGCTCTGGTATGAGGCGTCGTACGACAGACCGATAACCGCGCCGGACTGTGGAGACAGATCCGTAAGGACTCGATCCATCCTGGTCAGAAGCGGTCGAAAACAAGCAGCGAGGGCCGGTACGCACTGGTGTGCGTACCGGCCCTCGGCGCGTCCGGAGACCCGGTCCGGCGTCATGCCGCCCGGGTGCCGACGGCTCGGAGGTGTCGGCCTCGGGCCGGAAGATCCGTCACCTTCCGTCACCCGCGGCAGGCCCGGTCACCTTCGGCGCGAGCCGCTTGACCAGGCGCCGCGCCTTGGTGGGCAGACGGCTCTTGGCCTGGGCCTCGAGCGCCCGGAGCCGCATCTCGCTGGACTCCCGCTGCGCGGTGAGCGCCGCCTCGAGCTTCTTGATCTGGGTGGCCTGAGCGGAGGCCCTCTTCTCGGCCCTGGCGGCCTGACGCGCGATCGCCTTGTTCTGCTCCCGGAGCAGGGTGATGCGGAAGAGCAGGTCGTCCGGGCTCTCGGCCTCGGAACGGCGGAACGGCCGGGGGAACCGAGCCGCCCGGACGTTCCGGTCGTACTCCTCGCCGCCGTCCCCGTGCTCGTAGGCGTTCCGCAGTCCGTTCCTCGTCATGAAGTCCAGCAGCCGCTGGAACCCCTCGGCGTAATGCGCGTCGAACGCCGTGTAGTCGGTCTCCGCGTAGAGGGCCGCGACGTCGGTGTCGGCCTCCAGGTCGGTGATGACCCGGTGCGGGATGTGGTGGTACCGGGACAGCTCGAGCGTTCGCGAGTCATGGGCGAACACGAACGCCGGGGTGCCGGCGACCAGAGCGGCGATGTTGCCGTGAATACGCGTTCCGACGGCGAAGTCGTACCGGCTGAGGGCGTCCATCCAGCTGTGCGGCTCCAGCGGCACACACACATCGGCCGTGCGTATCAGCGGGTGGGAGCTGAGATCGGGCATCGGCGTGGACTGCCGGGCGGCGACGGCCGTGTCACCCCAGTAGAGCGTCTGGAGGTCGCGTCCCTCCTGCGCGAAGTAGGTGAGGCCGGGGTGCTGCTTCAGGATGGAGTCGTTGATGGCCGAGGCGAGTTCGGCGTTCGCGAGCCGCAGCGCGGTGGACAGCGCGATCCGGGCTCCCTCGGGCAGCGTCTGCCCGCCCGGGTGTCCCATCCGGAAGCCGGGGCCGCGGAAGTAGACCGAGGGACATCCGATGACGTCGACATCGCGGAAACCGAGTTCGCCGAGATAGCGCTGGGTGAACTCACCCCGGACGCCGATGGACGCCGAACGGTCCAGTACCGCCCCGACGAACCGCTTGACGGCCTCGTCGACGGGCTTCAGGAACGCGGTGTCGTAATCGAGTTTCGCCTGCGCGCCGACCCCGAACACGACCACGGGGACCCGCAGTTTGCCGATGAGGTCCGCCAGGATGTGCATGTGCGGGATGAACTTCGATTTGAAGGCATTGGCCATCGGCAGTACGAAGACATCGCATTCGCCGTTGATCCGGTCCGCGTCCGCGACCTTCAGTTCGGCGAAGTGTGTCGTGTCGACCCGGATCTCCGCGTCCGGCACGGACATGTGCCGGTAGGCGGAATTGGTGTACATGAGATTGCCGACGTTGCCCCGAATGCTGTTGCGCACCAAGGTGCTCTCGATCGTGGGCACGCTGAATGGGTCGTTCCCCGCCTGCATGAGAATGCGCTTCACAGGCCGGGAGCGTAACGTCGCACCACGCCTTTACGGAATCCTTGCGCGTCCTTTTCTTCGTCGTGACGGGCGTTCCCGGGTCAGCGCTCGCCGGCCAGGTCGACCTCGACGCGGCTGATCTCGGCGGCGGTCGAGGGCTGTCGGGGCCGGCGCCGGAGGTGGGCGACGGGTGCCGACGCGGATCGCCACCAGGCGTCGGCGGGGAGCTTTCCGGCGGGTTCGAAGGGCTCGCCCGGCCGGGGCAGGGCCACCGCCTGACCGGCCTCCTCGGCGGCCTCCTTGGTCCACTCGCCGGGCTCGGCCCAGGGGTGCGGGGCGAGGTTGAAGGTGCCCCAGTGGATCGGGAGCAGTACGCCGTGCGGGGTGCCGCCCTGCAGGTCGAGGTGGGCGCGCAGACCCTCCTCGGGCGTCATGTGGATGTCGGGCCAGAACTCGCTGTACGCGCCGATCTGGATCATCGTGGCGTCGAACGGGCCGTGAGCGGCGCCGATTTCGCGGAAGCCGTCGAAGTAGCCGGTGTCACCGCTGTGGTAGACCCGGTGCTCCTCGCCGGCGACGGCCCAGGAGGCCCACAGGGTGTGCTGGGTGTTGCGCAGACCGCGGCCGCAGAAGTGGCGGGCCGGGGTGGCGGTCAGGGTGAGGCCGCCGACCTCGGTGGACTCGTGCCAGTCGAGTTCGCGCAGCCGGTCCGCCGAGACGCCCCAGTGCTCCAGGTGCGCGCCGACGCCCAGCGGCACGGCGAACACGGTGTCCGTACCGGCCAGCGCCTTGATCGTGGGCATGTCCAGGTGGTCGTAGTGGTCGTGTGAGATCACCACCACGTCGACCGGACCGAGCGCGGCCAGCGGCAGCGGCACCGGGTGCAGCCGCCTGGGCCCGACGAAGGGGAAGGGAGAGCAGCGCTCCCCCCAGACGGGGTCGAACAGGACGCGGTGACCGTCGATCTCCACGAGCACGCTGGAGTGGCCCATCCAGGTCACCCGCAGCCCCGTCGTGGGCGGCTTGGCCAGGTCGGCGAGGGTGGTGGAGTGCACCGGGACGGTGCCGTCCGGGGAGCGCAGCGGCCGGGTGTCCTTGTCCAGGAACACCTTGGCGAGGTCGAGCGTGGAGCCGGAGGGCCGGGTGCGGGCGGTGCCGCCCGGGTTCTGGAAGACGCCGTCCCTGAAGTGCGGGGAACGGCGGATCCGGGCGAGGCGCTCACCGCGCGGCTGCGCGCCGAAGGCCTCGGGCTGCAGCGCGCTGAGCCCGGAGCTCTTGGAACGCCATCCGGTCACGGTTACCTCCAGTGAAGTCGCTGAGGTCCTCCATTATGGTCGGCCCGTACGACAGGGGTGCCGCCCGCTGCGGGGTCCCGCTCCCCCGGTCGGCCGATACGTCCCGCACGGCGCTTTGACAGCGGCCCGACGGCTGCGGATACTGACCCGCTGTTCAGTAACCGCCCTCCCGGGAGCCCCCATGACCGCCGCCCCCCTGATGTCGCTCGTGTGGACCGACCACGTCACCGGACGGCAGGGCTTCCTGGTCGTCGACCGGCTGGTGCGCGGCGTGGCCAGCGGCGGGCTGCGCATGCGCGCCGGCTGCACGCTGGAGGAGGTCACCGGGCTCGCGCGCGGTATGACGATGAAGGAGGCCCTGCACTACAACCCGGAGGCCCGGTACGTCCCCCTCGGCGGCGCCAAGGGCGGCATCGACTGCGATCCGCGGGACCCGGCGGCCTACGGGCTCCTCGTGCGCTATCTGCGCGCCATGCGGCCGTACATCGAGAGCTGCTGGACCACCGGCGAGGATCTGGGCCTCAGCCAGGACCTGGTGGACCGGGCCGCCGCCGAGGCGGGCCTGGTCTCCACCGTCCAGGCCGTGTTCCCGCTGCTGGACGACGAGCCGACGGCCCGCGCGCGGCTCGCGGACGCCTTCGCGGTGCGGGTGGACGGCGTCGGCCTGGACGAACTGGCGGGCGGCTGCGGGGTGGCCGAGTCGGTGCTGACGGCCCTGGACCGGGCCTCGGTGCCGTACCGGGGCACCCGGGTGGCCGTGCAGGGGCTGGGCACCATGGGCGGGGCCACGGCGCGTTTCCTCGCGCGCGCGGGCCTGACGGTGGTGGCGGTGGCCGACGTCAAGGGGACCGTCGCCAACCCGGACGGCCTCGACGTGGAGGCGCTGCTGGCGGCGCGGGACGCCTACGGCACACTCGACCGCTCCGCGCTGCGCCCGGCCGACCGTGAGCTGCCCGGCGACGCCTGGCTGTCGGCGGACGCGGAGGTGCTGGTGCCGGCGGCGGTCTCGTACGCGGTCGACACCGCCGGGCAGGAGCGGATCACCGCCCGCTGGATCGTCGAGGCCGCCAACATGCCCGTACTGCCGGAGGCGGAGCGGCTGCTGGCCGCGCGCGGGGTGACGGTACTGCCGGACGTGGTGGTCAACTCCGCCACCAACGCCTGGTGGTGGTGGACGCTGTTCGGCGACATCGGCCCGGACGCCGACGAGGCGTTCGCCCACATCCGCCGCTCGATGCGGGCTCTGACCGGGACGGTGCTGGACCGCGCGCGGGCCGACGGGACGACGCCGCGCGCCGCCGCCCACGCCCTGGTGTCGGACCGGCTGCCGGTGATCGCCGGGCGCTTCGGCTGGTACCGCTGACCCCGGCGGGCACGGCCGCCGTCGGTGCCCTGGGGGCGGCGTCCGGCGGACGGACTAGGGTGACCGCGTGGCGAGAGTGCGGTTGAGCGTGGCCGAGCGGCGTGAGGAGATGCTGCGGGCCGCCATCGGGCAGATCGAGGCGCGGGGCGTGGCGGCGGTCAGGATCGCCGACGTGGCCGCGGTGCTCGGGGTGAGCAACGCGCTGGTGCTGTACCACTTCTCGACGAAGGAGAAGCTGGTCGCCGCCGCCTTCGCCTACGCGGCCGAGGACGACCTCGCGCGGCTGCGCGCGCTGCTGGACCGGCGGACCTCCGCCCTGCGCCGGCTGCGCGCCGCCGTGCGCTGGTACGCGCCCACGGGCCAGGCCAAGGGCTGGCGGCTGTGGATCGAGGGCTGGGCGGTGTCGCTGCGCGAGCCGGCCCTGCGGGCGGTCACCCGGGACCTCGACCAGCGGTGGAAGGCGGCGATCGCCGCGGTCATCGCCGAGGGCGTGGCGGCGGGCGAGTTCACCTGCCCCGACCCCACGGGCACGGCCCTGCGGCTCACCGCCCTGCTCGACGGCCTGGCCGTGCAGCTCACGTCCTACCCGGGCGCGGTGCCACGCGCCCGCGCGCAGGAGTGGGTGAACGACGCCTTGGCCAGGGAACTGGGCCTGTAGCGCGCGGAGTCGACCGGCCGGAGCGCACCGGCATGGAACACGGGCCGGGTCCGGTGGGCGCGCGGGCGTGCCCCGCACCGCCGGGATCGCGGTACGGGGCACGGTCACGCCGCGCGCGGGGTCAGGCGACCGACGCGATGCGCAGCTTGATGTCGTCCGGCGAGAGCGCGCCCTTCGCCGTGACGTGGTCCCCGGAGGACTCGCCTCGCAGCCGGCGGCCGATCCACGGGACGAGGTACTCGCGGGCCCAGTGGACGTCGTCCCGGCGGATCTCCAGGGTGCCCCGGGGCGGCAGCGGCGGCCAGGCCTGCTCCGGGTCGGCCGGGATCTCCAGGCCGAGGGCCTGACCGGCGCGCAGCGCCACGCGCGTGTGCCCCTCGGGCGAGAGGTGCAGCCGGTCGTTGTCCCAGGCCCTGCGGTCCTGGACGGACCTCAGGGACCAAAGGTCGAGCACGGGGCAGCCGTACCGGTCGGCGATGGCGCGGACGTGCCCGTTGTAGGTGGCGATCTTGCCGCGCAGATGCTTGAGCACCGGCACGCCCCGGGTGTCGAAGCCGGTCGTCACCATCACCGTGCCCGCGGCCGCCGCGAGGGGGGCGAGGGCCCGCTCGAAGCGCTCGGCCACCTCGTCGGGGTCGGTGCCCGGCCGGATGATGTCGTTGCCGCCCGCACAGAAGGAGACGAGGTCCGGGGCCAGTTCGACGGCCCTGGGAAGCTGGTGCTCGACGATCTGGTCGAGCAGCTTCCCGCGGACCGCGAGGTTGGTGTACTTGAAGTCGCCCTCGGGCCGCCGGTCGGCGAGCAGGACCGCGAACCGGTCGGCCCAGCCGACGAACGCCCCGTCGGGCCCGGGGTCGCCGACGCCCTCGGTGAAGCTGTCCCCCACCGCCACGTACGACCCGATCACTGATGTGTTGTCACTCTTCGAATCGTCTGCCACGTCGGACCATGATTCACCTTTGGATGTGACTTACGCGACCGTAGGCAGGGGTTGACTAGCGGTGAGATGAGACACCCTTAAAGAAATTGCCAACCCAGGAATACGGCCGGTACGGGGACCGTCCGGACACACCGAAGGCCGGACCCGGGGATCGGGGGTCCGGCCTTCGGAGGCGTGTCAGGCAGGTGGTCGTGAGGAGCGCGTCCCTCGGCGCCGGTGGCTCAGAGGGCGACGCCGTGCGAGCGGAGGTAGGCGACCGGGTCCACGTCCGAGCCGTAGTTCGGCGTGGTGCGGATCTCGAAGTGCAGGTGCGGGCCGGTCACGTTGCCGGTGGCGCCGGACAGGCCGACCTGCTGCCCCGGGGTCACCGTCTGACCGGCCGACACCGAGAGCTGCGAGAGGTGGGCGTACTGGGCGTAGTAGCCGTCGTTCAGCTTGATGACGACCTGGTTGCCGTACGCGCCGCCCCAGCCGGCGGAGACGACGGTGCCGGCGCCGACGGCCTTGAGGGAGGTGCCGGTGGGGACGACGAAGTCGACGCCCGTGTGGTAGCCGCTGGACCACATGCTGCCCGCCACGTGGTACGCGGTGCCGACGGTGGGCGCGGCGACCGGGAGGTTGTAGCCGGTGGCGGGGGCCGCCTGGGTGGCCTGGGCCACCGGAGACGCCGGGGCGACCTTGGTGGCCTGGGCCACCGGAGACGCCGGGGCGACCTTGGTGGCCTGGGCCACCGGAGACGCTTGGACGGCGGGGGTCGCGGGGGTGTACCGGGCGGCCTTCGCCGGGGCCTCCGCGCGGGCCTTCGAAGGCTGCGCGGGGGCGGGGGACTCGGCGCGGGTCGGGGCGGCGGCCTTCTTGCCGAGCGACAGCCTCAGACCCGGGTGGATCAGGGCCGGATTCTCGCCGACGGTCTGCCGGTTGTCCGCGTAGAGCCGGTGCCAGCCCCCGCTCACGTGCTGCTCGCCGGCGATCTTCGCGAGGCAGTCGCCGGACTTCACCGTGTAGGTGCGAACGCCGGAGGCCTGCTGCGCGGCGGTCTTCCCGGCCGCCGTCTTCGCCACGGACTGCACGGTCTTTCCGGAGACGGGCTGCGCGGTGACGGCGTGCGCTCCGGTGGCACCCAGCAGGGGCAGGGCCAGTGCGGCACCGCCGGTTCCGGCGACGGCGACGGAACGGGTGAAACGCTGAGTCTTGGGACGGCGGTGCTTACCCTTCGCGGGCATGACGCATTCCTCTCCGGCGCCTGCGGGGTGAGCTGTCGGGTTCGGGCTGGAGCTGCCCGGCCGCGCGGTGCGCGGCTGCACCCCGAGCCTGTCGCGGAGACCGGGACAGGCAGTCGTACCTGTTGGGTCCCCCGCTCCTGCCGCGCACGGGTCATGTGTGTGGGACTCCGGGCGGCGGCAGGATTCGGCGTTCCGTCCGGATTGATGGCGAACGTAAGCGAGCCCGACGCGCGGAAACAAGCGACCGATTCCCGGCGTTCACGTGCCAGAAGATCCAAATGGGATATTCGTGGTCACGGTGCGTGAATTCGCACCCGCGCGGTCGGGTCAAGTTGCCGTATCCGCTTGGGGATTAGGTGGACATGACGAACAGCGGACGGTCACGGCTATGACGCTCCTCACGCGCCACTCCCCCAGGCGCCCCCATTCCACACCGAGTTGTAACGAAGGGGTCAGTCAGGACATAAGGGTCAGATACGGCGCAGGCGGAAAACTGCCGCGTCCAGATCGCCGTGCAGCCCGGTCGGCAGTCCGTGGTGCAGCAGAACGGCACCTCGGTGAACTTCGCCCGTTTCGCGGCATTCGTACGATGCCGTCGCGTCGAGTCCGCGCAGCCGTACGCGCGGTACCGGCTCTCCGTAGCTCTGCGTCTGGAGGCAGGCCAGGACCACCGCCTCGTCCCCCAGCACGTACTGGACGGCGCTCAGGCCGCCCGTCGGAGGCCGCAGCCGGTACAGGTCGCCCTGCTGGACGAGCGGCCGGATCTCCTTGTGGAGGGCCACCCACTCCCCGGCTTCGGCCAGTTCCTCGTCGGTCCACTCGGTGAGGTCGCCGCCGATACCGAGCACACCCGCCATGGAGCTGACGAACCGGAAGCGCAGGGAGCTGGTCCTGCCGTTGAGCTGCGTGTTCGGGCTGTCGGTGACCCAGGCCGCCATCACGCGCGCGGGGTGGATCTGGCTGAAGCCGTGCTGGATGGCGAGCCGGTCGAGCGGGTCGGTGTTGTCGGAGGTCCACACCTGGTCGGTGCGGCTCAGCACGCCGAGGTCGATCCGGCCGCCGCCACCCGAGCACGACTCGAAGGCGACCCGGGGGTGGGCGGCGCGCAGCCGGTCCAGCAGGGCGTACAGCGCGCGGACGTGGTCGACCCACAGGCGCTGCGGGTACGGCTCCCCCGGCCAGCCGGCGTCGGTGAAGCAGCGGTTGAAGTCCCACTTCACATAGTCGATGGGGGCGCCGGACAGCAGGGTGTCCAGCCGCTCCCACAGGTACTCCTGGACGTCCTCCCGGGCGAGGTTGAGGACGAGCTGGTTGCGCAGTTCCGTCCGTCTGCGGCCCGGCTGGTACTGCACCCAGTCGGGGTGGGCCCGGTACAGCTCGCTGTCCGGGTTGACCATCTCGGGCTCGACCCAGATGCCGAACCGCATGCCGAGGCCGTGCACCTGCTCCGCCAGGGGCTTGAGGCCGTGCGGGAACCGGTCGGGATTGGGGGTCCAGTCGCCGAGCCCGGCCCGGTCGCTGGTGCGGGCCCCGAACCAGCCGTCGTCGACGACGAACAGCTCGACGCCGATGCCGGCCGCGCGCCGGGCGAGCGCCGCCTGCTGCTCTTCGGAGATGTCGAAGAACGTCGCCTCCCAGGAGTTGAACAGCACCGGCCGGTCCCGCTCGGCGTCCGGGATCACATGCGCGCGCTGGTAGGCGTGCCAGGTCCGGCTGGCCCCGCCGAAGCCGCCGTCGCTCCACAGACCCGCGAAGACGGGGGTGGTGTACGACTCCCCCGGCGCCAGGAGCAGCAGGCCCGAGTCGTCGTGGCCGGCCCCGCCGGTGATCTGCACGCGCGCGTCCGGGAGTTGGGCGACGGCGATCCGCCAGGAGCCGGACCAGCCGAGCGCGCAGCCCCAGACCTCGCCGCGTTCCTCGGTGGCGTCGGTGTCGAGGGCGACCCAGGGCAGGTGCTGGTGGCCGGTGTGGCCGCGGCGGCTGCCGATGACCTTCTCGCCGTGGGTGAGCGGCGCGCGGGTGAGCAGGGACTCGGCGGCCCAGCGGCCGTGCAGCTGCGACAGTCGCCAGCCGTCGCGTTCGGGCAGGGTCCAGGTGGCGGCGTCGGCGCGCAGCAGCTCCACGCGCGTGTGCCCGCCGTTGTTCAGGGTGACCCGGCGCTCCACGACGTCACCGCGCATGCGGTAGTGCAGGGTGATCGCCAGTCCGTCGTCGTCGAAGCGCAGCCGCAGCTCCGCGCCTTCGGTGCCGTCTCCCGTCCCGTCCCGGTCGCATTCGTACGACACGAAGCGCCATTCGGTGCCGCGCCGCTCGTCGGTGCGCACACAGAGGGCGGGACGGACGAAGCGGGGGCCGCCCTCGACGGGGTACTCCTCGCGGCCGTCGAGCGGGGACTCGAAGGGCCGGTAGACGGGCAGCGGGCTCAGGGCCAGGGCCTCGGCGTCGGCGAGCGCGATGCGGGGCCCCCAGTGGAGGTGGAGCAGTTCGTGCGCCTCGGTCAGGTGCAGGGCATAGCTGCTGGTGGGCCCCGACAGGAGCCAGGTGCGTCCGTTCTCGGCGATATCCACCATCGAGACCTCACAGGTGTCAACAGATCCGCTCAGGTGCGCACATCATCGGGGCCGGTGCGCTCCGGTGGCAACGCCTGTGGACAACTCGTTGCCCGAGATGATCGATGTCGTATCGTCGACGGAGCGCCCGCCGGCGAGCCGAGCCGACGGGGTCCGACCGGGAGGAGCCCCCGTGACGCAGCAGGTCCCGTCGACCGAGCCCGATCTGGCCGGAGTGCGCAACTTCCGCGACGTGGGCGGACTGCCGACCGAGGACGGCCGGCGGGTGCGCTCGGGGGTGCTGTTCCGCAGCGGCCACCTAGCGCACGCGACGGACGAGGACGCGGCCTTCCTCGGCTCCCTGGGCCTGCACACGGTGTTCGACTTCCGCAACGCGGCCGACCAGAAGCTGGAGGGCCCGGACGTCGCCCTGCCGGGCGTGCGGAACGTGAACCTGCCGCTGAGCGACCCGGCGGACGGTGCCGAGTTCTGGAAGATGGTCCGCGACGGCGACCTCGACCAGTTGCGCGGCATCCTCGCGGACGGCAAGGCCGCCGCCCGGATGGTCGCCTCGTACCGGACGATCGTGACCGAGCGCACCGCCGAGCACTCCCGGGTGCTGCACGCGCTGGCCGAGGACAGCGTCCCCGCGCTGATGCACTGCGCCGCGGGCAAGGACCGTGCGGGCATCTCCATAGCGGTGACCCTGCTCGCCGTGGGCGTGGAGCGCGACGCGATCGTCGCCGACTACCTGGAGTCCAACGCCAAGCACCGCCGCTACAAGGTGCGCCGCAACGGCAGCCCCGACTCCGCGTACACCCCCGAGGTGATGGACCTGCTCAGCCCGCTCTTCGACGCGCGCGCGGAGTATCTGCAGGCGGCGTTCGGGAGCATCGAGGCGACCTGGGGCGGGCTCGACGCCTACTTCGAGCAGGGCCTCGGACTGACCTCGCGGACCCGTGAGCGGCTGCGGGAGCGCCTGCTCGACTGACCTCCGTCAGCTCTTGGCGCCCACCGCGAACAGCAGATAGAGGAACGCGGCGAACAGGTGACCCACGGCGATGTAGATGATCAGCCGGATCCACAGGGAGCGGGGGAACTTCTCCTCGAAGTCGCTCATGGCAGCTCTCCAGTCAGGGGGCCCAGGCACAGCGCGGCCGTGGGGCTCTGCAGCAGGGTGTGGACGAACAGAAGCTCCACGCCGTCCTGGTCCTCGGCGGCCAGGCGGTGCGGGGTGAGGGAGTCGAAGTGCGCGCTGTCGCCTGGGGCGAGCAGGTGCGCGGTGTCACCGAGGCGCAGCCGGAGACGCCCCTTCAGGATGTGCAGCCACTCCTCGCCGGGATGGACGCGCACGATGTCGCCCTGCGTGCCGTAGGGCACCCGGACACGCAGCGCCTGCATGCCCCGTCCGGACGCGCCGGCCTGGAAGTAGGTCCAGCCGCCCGCGCGGGTGGGCTCCATGTCGGCGGCGCGGACGATGGCGTCCCGGTCGGCGACCCGCTCGCCCAGCAGTTCCGAGACGGTCGTACCGTAGATACGGGCGAGCGCGAGCAGCATCGGCAGCGAGGGCTGGCGCCCGCCGGTCTCCAGCCGGGAGAGGTGGGCGGGCGAGAGCCCGGCGGTGCGGGCCGCCGCCTCCAGGGTGAGGCCGGTGCGCCGGCGCAGGGCGCGGAGCTGCGGCGCCACGGCGGGCAGGTCGTCGCCCTCGCCCGCCGGTGGCGAGGCTTCTGAGGCGTTCATGCCTCCATTGAGCCGCAGGTTTGCCTCTGCGGCAAATTTCTTGCCTCAGAGGCAAACCCGTCCGGCGGTCGCTCTCAGCGGTTGCCCACCGCCTGTTTGATCAGCGTCTTCCCGAAGTCCCACATCAGTCCGCCGCCGCTGTGCGCGTCGTCCATGACGGCGGTGAAGGCGGCGACGAACCGGTCCACGTCGGCCTCGTCGATGATCAGCGGTGGGATGAGCTTGATCACCTCCAGATGGTCACCGGAGACCTGCGTGAGGATCTGGTGGCGCTGGAGCAGCGGGACGACGACCATCTGCGCGAACAGGCCCTTGCGGGCGGCCTGCAGCATGGTCCAGCGGCCGCGCAGCTTCAGCGAGGAGGGCCGCCCGAACTCGATGCCGATCATCAGGCCCCGGCCGCGCACGTCCACCAGCAGCTCGTACCGGTCGATCAGCGCGGTGAGCCGCGACTTCAGCAGCTCGCCGGTGGCGCGCACCCCGGCGACGATCTGCTCGTTCTCCATGACCGACAGCACGGCGAGCCCGGCGGCCATGGCCTGGGCGTTGGCGCCGAAGCTGGCCGAGTGGACCAGGACGCGGTCCATGGACGAGTAGACCTTCTTGAAGATCCACTCCTTGCCCAGGGTGGCGCCGACCGGTACGTAGCCGCCGGACAGCGCCTTGGCCACGCACACCAGGTCCGGCTCCACGCCCTCCTCGTGCTGGTAGGCGTAGAAGTCGCCGGTGCGGCCGAGGCCGGTCTGCACCTCGTCGGCGATCAGCAGCGCCTTGTGCCGGTGCAGCAGCTCCTGGGCGGCGCGCAGATAGCCGGGCGGTGCCTCGTGCACTCCCTTGCCCTGGATGGGCTCGACGATCAGGGCGGCCACGTCGCCCTTCTTCAGCTCCCTGGCCAGCGCGTCGAGGTCGCCGAGGGGCACGGCGGTGTCGGGCAGCAGCGGGGCGAAGCCGTCACGGAAGCCGTCCTCGCCGTTGACCGACAGGGAGCCGGTGGTCAGGCCGTGGAACGCGTGGTCGCAGTACAGCACGCGGGGCCTGCCGGTGGCGTAGCGGGCGAACTTCAGGGCGGTCTCGACCGCCTCCGTGCCGCTGTTGCCGAAGAACACCCGGTCCAGGTGCGGGCTGTGGGCGAGCAGCCGCTCCGCGAGCAGGCCCGGCAGCGGCTGGCAGTCGAAGCGGGTGAGGTCGGCGAGGCCGAGGTCCAGGACCTCGTGCAGTGCCTTGCGGACGACCGGGTGGTGGCGGCCCAGGCCCATCACACCGAACCCGGCGAGCATGTCCAGGTAGTCGGTGCCGTCCGCGTCGAAGAAGTGGGCGCCTTCGGCCCGTTCGTAGACCCGGTCGAAGCCGATGGTGTGCAGCATCCTCGGGAGCTGCGGGTTGAGGTGCCTGGCGTGCAGCTCGTAGCGTTCGGCTCCGCGCTCGGCGAGGAGGGCGCCGAGGTCGAACTCCGTGCTCATTCACTCTCCTTGGCTGTGCCATCGAGGGCCCTCACGGCCTTGACGGCCAGGCTCGCGCTGATGCGCCCGGCGATCTCCACGGGCGTGAGGCCGATGTCGGCCAGTACTTCGCCGCGCTTGGCGTGTGCGAGGAACTGGTCCGGGATGCCGAACCGGCGTACCGGCACGTCCACGTCCGCGTCGCCGAGGGCCAGTGCCACGGCCGAACCGACGCCTGCCGCACGGCTGTTGTCCTCCACCACGGCGACCAGGCGGTGCCCGGCGGCCAGGCCCGGCAGGGCGGGGTCGACGGGCTTGACCCAGCGGGGGTCCACCACCGTGCAGCCGACGCCCCGGGCCGCGAGCAGCTCGGCTGCCTGGAGGCACACCGGCGCCATCACGCCGACGGCCACCAGAACCACGTCGGGGTGTTCGCCGCGGTGCAGGACGTCCATACCGCCCACCTGGCCGACCGCCGGGATGTCCGGGCCGACCGATTCCTTGGGGAACCGGACCAGGGTGGGCGCGTCGTCCACGGCGACCGCCTCGCGCAGTTGGGCGCGCAGTTGCCCGGCGTCGCGCGGGGCGGCGATCCGCAGGCCGGGCACGACCTGGAGGACGGACATGTCCCACATGCCGTTGTGGGACGCCCCGTCCACTCCGGTGACGCCGGCCCGGTCCAGCACGAAGGTGACCCCGCAGCGGTGCAGGGCCACGTCCATCAGCAACTGGTCGAAGGCGCGGTTGAGGAAGGTGGCGTAGACGGCGACGACGGGATGGAGTCCGCCGGTCGCGAGTCCGGCCGCCGAGACGGCCGCGTGCTGCTCGGCGATGCCCACGTCCCACACCCGGTCGGGGAACCGCTCGGCGAATCGGCCGAGGCCCACCGGGTGCAGCATGGCCGCCGTGATCGCGACGACGTCCTCGCGCTCCTCGCCGATGCGGACGATCTCCTCGCCGAACACCGAGGTCCAGGAGGGACCGCCGGCCGGCGCGAGGGGCGCGCAGGTGAGCGGGTCCATCACGCCGACGGTGTGGAAGTGGTCCTCCTCGTGGGCGAGGGCGGGTTCGTAGCCGCGGCCCTTCTCCGTGAGGCAGTGGACCAGGACGGGCCCGTGGAAGCGTTTCGCGCGGCGCAGCGCCGACTCGACGGCGCCGATGTCATGCCCGTCGATGGGGCCGACGTACTTCAGCCCGAGGTCCTCGAACATGCCCTGCGGGGCGAAGGCGTCCTTGAAGCCCTTCTTCGCGCCGTGCAGGGACTCGTAGATCGTGCTGCCCACCACCGGGGTGCGCAGCAGCACCTCCTTGCCCCAGGCGAGGGCCTTCTCGTACCCGTCGGTGGTGCGCATGGTGGCCAGATGGCTGGCGAGGCCGCCGATGGTCGGGGCGTAGGAGCGCTCGTTGTCGTTGACGACGATGATCAGCGGCCGGTCCCTGGCGGCCGCGATGTTGTTCAGTGCCTCCCAGGCCATGCCGCCGGTCAGCGCGCCGTCGCCGGTGACCGCGACCACATGCCCCTTCTCCCCCAGCACCTGGTTGGCCTTGGCGAGGCCGTCCGCCCAGCCCAGCGCGGTGGAGGCATGACTGTTCTCGATGACGTCGTGCTCGGACTCCTCGCGCGACGGGTAGCCGGACAGGCCGCCCTTGCCACGCAGTTTGGAGAAGTCCTGACGTCCCGTCAGAAGCTTGTGCACATAGCTCTGGTGGCCGGTGTCCCACAGGATGCGGTCGACCGGTGACTCGAAGACCCGGTGGAGTGCGATGGAGAGTTCCACCACCCCCAGGTTGGGCCCCAGGTGACCGCCGGTTCTCGACACCGCGTGCACCAAGAACTCACGTATTTCTTCGGCCAGTTCGCCGAGTTCCGCCTCGGACAGCGCCTTCAGGTCGCGTGGTTGCCGGATGGTCTCCAGGATCGTCACGCTGGGCCCCCTCTCGGTCCGTGCCGTGCCTTGACTCAACTCACTTCGTCCGCGGCGCCCGCCCCCTCGGCGAGCTTCATGGCCTCCTCGATGAGGGTCTCCACGATCTTGGACTCGGGGACGGTCTTGATGACCTCGCCCTTGACGAAGATCTGGCCCTTGCCGTTGCCCGAGGCAACTCCGAGGTCGGCTTCACGGGCCTCGCCCGGGCCGTTGACCACGCACCCCATCACCGCGACCCTGAGCGGCACTTCCATGCCGTCCAGTCCTGCCGTGACCTCCTCCGCCAGCTTGTAGACGTCGACCTGGGCGCGGCCGCAGGACGGGCAGGAGACGATCTCCAGGCCGCGCCGCTTGAGGTTCAGGGACTCCAGGATCTGGTTGCCGACCTTGACCTCCTCCACGGGGGGCGCGGACAGCGAGACCCGGATGGTGTCGCCGATGCCC
>NZ_JBEXYS010000024.1:0-121347 GCF_040631045.1 Streptomyces sp. NPDC005706
ATCGTGCCGTGCATCGTGAACGCCTGGTTGAACTGCTCGTTCGACATGATCTGCAGGCCCGGACGGGCCAGCTCGGCGCGCATCAGCAGCGCCATGACGCCACCGATCAGGAAGAACGCGAACGAGGTGACCAGATAGAGCGTGCCGATCGTCTTGTGGTCGGTGGTCGTCAGCCACTTGACCACGACGTTTCCCGGCTGCTTGCGCCTGACCGGCAGCTCGTTCTCGTACGAGTCCTCAGCTGCCGCGGCACCCTGGGGTTCGTTGAGGATGCTCACAGGTTGTTCGTCTCCCGGTTCTTCTCGTGGCTCGTCTGCGCGATGCCGGCGGGAATGTAACCGGTCTGCCCCTTCTTGGCGAGGTCCTTGAGGTGCTGCTGGTATCGCTCGGGGGAGACGACCTTCACGTTGAACAGCATCCGGGAGTGGTCGACGCCGCAGAGCTCCGCGCACTTGCCGAGGAAGGTGCCCTCCTTGTTGGGGGTCACCTCGAAGGCGTTGGTGTGGCCCGGGATGACGTCCTGCTTCATCAGGAACGGCACCACCCAGAACGAGTGGATGACGTCACGCGAGGTCAGGACGAAGCGAACCTTCTGGCCCTTGGGGAGCCAGAGGGTCGGCCCGGGGTTGCCCGTCTGCGGGTTCCGGGTGCCCGGGGTACCGACGTCGTAGACACCGCCGGCGTTGGCCGGGAAGGCGTCCTTGTACCGGTCCGGGATGGCGGACAGGTTCGGGTCGGTCTTGGCGTTGCCGGACGAGCCGGGAACGCTCTCGATGTAGTTGAAGCCCCAGCTCCACTGGAAGCCGACCACGTTGACCGTGACGTCGGGCTTCTTGGAGAGGCTCAGGAGCTTCGTCTCGTCCCGGGCCGTGAAGTAGAACAGCACCGAGATGATGATGATCGGGACCACCGTGTACAGGGCCTCGATCGGCATGTTGTACCGGGTCTGCGGAGGAACCTCGACCTTGGTGCGGCTGCGCCGGTGGAACATGGCGCTCCACAGGATCAGGCCCCACACCAGCACGCCGACGGCGAGCGCAGCCGCCCAGGACCCCTGCCACAGGGAGAGGATCCGCGGAGCCTCTTCCGTGGTCGGGGTGGGCATACCAAGGCGGGGGAAGTCTTCCCAGTTGTACGAGCAACCGGTGGCTGTCGCCAGGACCAGGCCCGCGGTCAGTGCCTGCAGCAGCTTCCGCCGCATCGGGCGCCGCGGCGAGCGGTCGGAGCCGTTGGGACTCACGTAGCGCCTTCCCGAGAGTCTCGCCCGCGCTGTACGGCTGCGGCCTTCTCGCTGGTCGGTCGCCGCCCTGCGTCGGGCAGGGGTTTGGATGTTTATGCGGACCAAACCCTAGCCGACGCTCTCCGAGGGTTCGCGGGGAGGGTGCCATACGCGCTGCGGGTCACTCGAAAGCGCCCGGCAGCCCGGGCGGTTTCGGTGCGTTTGCGGCTGCTGGGCACGCGTCGTTGCTGGTCGCGCCGTTCCTCGCGCCCCTTGGGTCACTCGACCTGGCGAAGTCTTACCGTTGCCGTGTGGCTTACTTCGACGCGGCGTCCGCCGCTCCCCTCCATCCCGTCGCCCGGCAGGCGTTGTCGGCCTCGCTCGATGACGGGTGGGCCGATCCCGCCCGTCTCTACCGGGAGGGGCGCAAGGCCCGGATGCTGCTCGACGCGGCCCGGGAGGCGGTGGCCGAGGCCGTGGGGTGCCGGGCGGACGAGGTGGTGTTCGGCTCCTCCGGGACGTGGGCCGTACACACGGGTGTCGCCGGGGCGTTGGCCGGGCGGCGGCGCGTGGGGCGCCACCTGATCGTGTCAGCCGTCGAACACTCTTCGGTCCTCCATTCGGCTGAAGCGTTCGAGGCGGAGGGTGGTTCGGTCCACCGGGTGGCCGTGAACCGGGCCGGGGCGGTGGATCCGTCGGCCTACGCCGCCGCGCTCCGGCCGGACACCGCGCTGGCGTGCCTGCAGTCGGCCAATCACGAGGTCGGGACCGTGCAGCCGGTGGCGGAGGTGGCCGAGGCGTGCCGGGCGGCCGGGGTGCCGTTGCTGGTGGACGCGGCGCAGTCGCTGGCGTGGGGGCCGGTCGAGGGCGACTGGTCGCTGCTGGCGGGCAGCGCGCACAAGTGGGGCGGCCCCTCGGGCGTCGGAGTGCTGGCCGTGCGCAAGGGGGTGCGGTTCGCGCCGCAAGGTCCGGTGGACGAGCGGGAATCGAGGCGGGCGCCCGGGTTCGAGAACCTGCCGGCGATCGTGGCGGCAGCCGCCTCCCTGCGGGCGGTGCGGGCCGAGGCGGCTCAGGAGGCGCTGCGGCTGCGGGAGCTGACGGAGCGGATCCGGGCCCGGGTGCCGCGGCTGGTGCCGGATGTGGAGGTGGTGGGTGATCCGGAGCGGCGGCTGCCCGGGATCGTCACCTTCTCCTGTCTCTATGTCGACGGAGAGGCCCTGCTGCACGAGTTGGACCGGGAGGGCTTCTCTGTGTCGTCCGGGTCCTCCTGCACCAGCGGCACACTGACGCCCAGCCATGTGCTGAGGGCGATGGGCGTGCTGAGCGAGGGGAACGTGCGGGTGTCGCTGCCGACGGGGACGCCGGAGGACGACGTGGAGCGGTTCCTGGAGGTGCTGCCCGGGGTGGTGGCGGGCGTCCGGGAGAAGCTGGGCGCGCCGGCGGCCGCACCCGCGACGGCCGTACGGGCGGAGGAGCTGCTCGTCGACTCCCTCGGCAAGCGCTGCCCGATCCCGGTCATCGAGCTGGCCAGGGCCTTCGGGGACGTGCCGGTGGGCGGGACGGTCCGGGTCCTGTCGGACGACGAGGCGGCCCGTCTGGACATTCCGGCGTGGTGCGAGATGCGGGGCCAGGAGTACGTGGGCGAGGAGCCCGCGGAGCGGGGCTCGGCCTATCTGGTCCGCCGGGTGAGCTGACGAGGGGGCGGGCAGGGCCCGCCCCCTCGTTCCGGTGAGCGCTCAGCTCAGGTGGGCGCGTACCTCTTCGGCCGCGTCGTGCCCGTACGCCTTGGTGAACCGGTCCATGAAGTGGCCCCGGCGCAGCTGGTACTCCTGGGTGCCGACCGTCTCGATGACGAGCGTGGCCAGCATGCAGCCGACCTGGGCCGCGCGCTCCAGGGAGACACCCCAGGCCAGACCGGAGAGGAAACCGGCCCGGAAGGCGTCGCCGACGCCCGTGGGGTCGGCCTTGCGCTCCTCCTCCGCGCAGCCGACCTCGATCGGGTCCTCGCCGGAGCGTTCGACGCGGACGCCGCGCGAGCCGAGGGTGGTGATCCGGTGGCCGACCTTGGCCAGGATCTCCGCGTCCGACCAGCCGGTCTTGGACTCGATCAGGCCCTTCTCGTACTCGTTGGAGAACAGGTACGTCGCGCCGTCCAGCAGTATCCGGATCTCCTCGCCCTCCATGCGGGCGATCTGCTGGGAGAAGTCGGCGGCGAAGGGGATGTTCCGGGAGCGGCACTCCTCCGTGTGGCGGAGCATGGCCTCCGGGTCGTCGGCGCCGATCAGGACCAGGTCGAGGCCGCCGACGCGGTCGGCGACGGTCTTGAGCTCGATGAGGCGGGCCTCGCTCATCGCGCCGGTGTAGAAGGAGCCGATCTGGTTGTGGTCGGCGTCGGTGGTGCACACGAAGCGGGCGGTGTGCAGGGTCTCGGAGATCCGGACCGATTCGGTGTCCACGCCGTGGCGGTCCAGCCAGGCCCGGTACTCGTCGAAGTCGAAGCCGGCGGCACCGGCGAGGATCGGCTTCGTGCCGAGCTGACCCATGCCGAAGGCGATGTTGGCGCCGACGCCGCCCCGGCGGACGTCCAGGTTGTCGACCAGGAAGGAGAGCGAGACCGTGTGCAGCTGGTCCGCGACGAACTGGTCGGCGAAACGGCCGGGGAAGGTCATGAGGTGGTCGGTGGCGATGGAGCCGGTGACTGCGATGCGCACGGCGTGAACTCTCCTGTGGAGTTAAGAGGGGGCGCGCGAGAGCGCTCGTTGGAAGAGGCTGACAGTTCACGCTACCCGGTTGGCACGGGACGCTGAAGCAGGCAAAACTACCTGATAGTAGGTCTTTCTTCGTCGCTCCCCCATGCATACGGTGCCGCCATGACGAACCTCAAGGTCCACACGTCCGCTCCGGCCGATCTCGAAGGCGATCTCGCCTCGCTGCGCGGGGACTGCGCCCGGATGGCCCCGCACTGGGCGCCGCCGCGGCACGCCGGCTCCCGTCCGGTGCCGCCGTCGCTGATCCACGGGGTGACGGTGCCGGCGCGGTCCGCGCGGCTGCTGGACGCGATGTCGGACTACGGCGACTGAGCCGGGGCGCGCGGGCGGGAACCGTGCGCTCCCCTGGCGCGTCCCATCGGCGTTCCCCCTGTGGGGGACGCGGGACACGAGCCAGCGAGGAGCGATGCGGTGAACACCGAGCGACCCGAGAACCCCGAGGATCCGAGGGACTCCGCCGAGCCGGAGGTCTCCGGCGGCGGGACGGCCGGGGCCGGTGAGGCGGCGGACGGCGCGGCCGGTGTGGCCCGCACGGCGGCCGGCGAAGATGCTGGTGACACCCGTGCGAGGGCCGGCGAGGACGCCGGTGGCCTCGGCCCGGCGGCCGACGGGGACGGCGGTGACTGGGCCCGGCGGAGCCGCTCGCGGGTGGTGATCGTCTCGGTCGCCGCGGCCGTTCTGCTGGTGGGTGGCGGGGGCGCGTACCTCGCCGCCGCCGGTGGGGATTCCGGTCACCGCGCGGACGCGGGCGCGTCCGGTGGGGGCGCGACTCCCTCGCCGCTCCGCCTGGACGGGTGGACGCGGGGCGGTACGGAGGGCATCGCGCCCGGGGAGCCGGATCCGTACGGCGCGACCTATGTGGCGGTGGGCGAGCTGCCGGACGGCCCGGGCTCGGCACCGGTGTACGTACCCGGGGGCGAGGTCGGCAGGGAGCGGGTGGCCCGGCTGGCCGAGGCGCTCGGTGTCGACGGGGCGCCGGTGGCCGAGGGGCCCGGCTGGCGGGTCGGCGGGAAGGACGGATCCGGGCCGGTCCTGCGGGTGAACCGGGCCGCGCCGGGCGACTGGACCTTCAGCCGGTACTCGCCCGGCACCGACGACTGCCGGAAGGTGACCGTCTGCGCGCACGACCCGGCCGCTCCGGCCGCCGACCCGGTGAGCGTGGCCGCCGCCGAGAAGGCGGCGGCGCCGGTGCTGAAGGCGCTCGGCCAGGACGACGCCAGGATCGACGCGAGCCGGGTCATGGGCGCGCAGCGGGTGGTCGACGCCGACCCGGTGGTGGGCGGTCTGCCCACCTACGGCCTGACGACCGGCCTGACCGTGGACTCGACGGGCGAACCGGCCGGCGGCCACGGGCAGCTCGCGGCGCCGGTCAAGGGCGACACGTACCCGGTGCTGAGCGCGGCCAGGACGCTGGAGCTGATGAACAAGGGCCCGAAGAGCACGCACCGCATGGGGATCGGCGGCTGCGCCAGTCCGGTGCCGCTGAAGGACCGTGACGAAGGGTCGTGCGGCGGATCGACGTCGGTGCCGAAGGCGTCGGACCGGGTCGAGGTGGAGAAGGCGGTGTTCGGACTGGCCGCCCGCTCGTCCGGCGGCCGTCAGGTGCTGGTGCCATCGTGGCTGTTCGAGGTGCGGGGCTCGACGCCGGGCGGCGGCTTCACGGTGGCGTACCCGGCCGTCGACCCGAAGTACCTGGTGGAGCGGTCCCCGGCCATCGACCCGGGCGCGCTGACCGCGCCGGGCGGGCCGGCGCCCTCGAAGCCGACCGCGACGACCAGGACGGTGAAGGCGGACGGTTACAGCGCCGACGGCCGTGAGCTGAGTGTGAGCTTCACGGGCGGGGTGTGCTCGGAGTACCGGGCGGCGGCGAAGGAGAGCGCCGGCCGGGTGACGGTGACGGTGACGGAGAGGTCGCGCAAGGGCGAGATGTGCGTCGCCATGGGCAAGCTGTACGCGAAGACCGTGCGCCTCGACGCGCCGCTCGACGGCCGCCGGGTGGTCGACAGCGACGGCCGGCGGCTCCCCGAGGTGAAGCGGGCGGAGCCGCGGCCGCGGACCTCCGCCCGCTAGGCCCCGCACGCCACACCACGGCTACGCACGAAGCGGCGGCCCCCCCAGAAGGGGGGCCGCCGCTTCGTCCGTCAGGCCGTGGCCTTGGCCGGTTCAGCTGAAGGAGTCGCCGCAGGCGCAGGAGCCCGTCGCGTTCGGGTTGTCGATCGTGAAGCCCTGCTTCTCGATCGTGTCCACGAAGTCGACGGTGGCGCCACCGAGGTACGGAGCGCTCATGCGGTCGGTGACGACCTTGACCCCGCCGAAGTCCTTCACGACGTCGCCATCGAGCGAGCGCTCGTCGAAGAAGAGCTGGTAGCGCAGGCCGGAGCAGCCGCCGGGCTGGACGGCGACACGCAGGGCGAGGTCGTCGCGGCCTTCCTGGTCGAGTAGGGCCTTGACCTTCGACGCGGCGGCGTCGGTCAGGATGATGCCGTCGGTGACGGTGGTGGTCTCGTCCGATACGGACATCTACATCTCTCCCGGGTTGTACGGAGACTGCTTGCCGACGAGTGCAACCGGCGCTTCCGCGGATTCATTCCGGGCCGGGCATTCGCGTGGTCGCGTTTTTGGTGTCTCTTCATGCTCGCACACGCGCGTGGACACGGACAGCGGCCCGTGGAGCGACCCGGGCCGACCCGGGCGGGATTCACGTCACATGGACACTATGGCCGTCGTCAAAGTGACGTGAAGCGGCTATGATAGATAGCGTCAGTTAGACGAAAAGTAGAAAGGGTGCGTGTCGTGACCACCGCCCAGACCCCGGAGCTCGACGTACAGCCGTCTCCGCTCGCCCTGCTGCTGCTCGGCCGTGAGGCCGATCCGAAGAGCGAGCGGGGTGTCGAGTGCCCCGGCGACCTGCCCTCGCCGTCCGACCCCGACCTGGTGGCACGCGCCCGTGCGGCCAAGGAGAAGCTCGGCAGCAAGGTCTTCGTGCTCGGCCACCACTACCAGCGCGACGAGGTCATCCAGTTCGCGGACGTCACGGGCGACTCCTTCAAGCTGGCCCGGGATGCGGCCGCGCGCCCGGAGGCCGAGTACATCGTCTTCTGCGGTGTGCACTTCATGGCCGAGTCGGCGGACATCCTGACGTCCGAGAACCAGAAGGTGGTCCTGCCCGACCTGGCGGCCGGCTGCTCCATGGCCGACATGGCCACCGCCGAGCAGGTCGCCGAGTGCTGGGACGTGCTGACCGAGGCCGGCGTGGCCGGCCAGGTGGTGCCCGTCTCGTACATGAACTCCTCGGCGGACATCAAGGCGTTCACCGGCAAGCACGGCGGCACCATCTGTACCTCGTCCAACGCGAAGCGGGCCCTGGACTGGGCCTTCGAGCAGGGCGAGAAGGTCCTCTTCCTGCCTGACCAGCACCTGGGCCGCAACACCGCGGTGCGGGACATGGGCATGTCCCTGGACGACTGCGTGCTCTACAACCCGCACAAGCCCAACGGCGGGCTGACCGCCGAGGAGCTGCGCGCCGCGAAGATGATCCTGTGGCGCGGTCACTGCTCGGTGCACGGCCGCTTCAGCCTGGACTCGGTGAACGACGTGCGCGAGCGCATCCCGGGCGTGAACGTCCTGGTCCACCCCGAGTGCCGGCACGAGGTCGTGGCCGCGGCGGACCACGTCGGCTCGACGGAGTACATCATCAAGGCCCTGGAGGCCGCGCCCGCCGGTTCCAAGTGGGCCATCGGTACGGAGCTGAACCTGGTCCGCCGCCTGGCGAACCGTTTCGCTCCCGAGGGCAAGGAGATCGTCTTCCTCGACCGGACGGTCTGCTTCTGCTCGACCATGAACCGCATCGACCTGCCCCACCTCGTCTGGGCGCTGGAGTCACTGGCCGAGGGCAACCTGGTCAACCGGATCGAGGTCGACAAGGAGACCGAGGCGTTCGCCAAGCTCGCCCTGGAGCGGATGCTGGCGCTGCCGTAACGGTTCACCGGCACACAGCAGGGCCCGGTCCACGCAATCCGTGGACCGGGCCCTGTCGTTCGCTCAGACGCCCGCGGTCTCCAGCACCTCGGGCTCGGGCTCCCGCTCGGCCGCCTTCTTCCGCGCGCGCCGCTCCTTGCGGAGCTCCAGCATCGCGTAGAGCGTCGGGACCAGGAGGAGGGTCAGCAGCGTCGAGCTGATCAGGCCGCCGATGACGACCACCGCCAGCGGCTGGGCGATGAAGCCGCCCTCGCCGGTGACGCCCAGGGCCATCGGGAGCAGGGCGAAGATGGTCGCCAGCGCCGTCATGAGGATCGGGCGCAGCCGGTGCCGGCCACCCTCGATCACGGCCTCCACGACGCCGTGGCCCTGCCTGCGGTACTGGTTGATCAGGTCGATCAGCACGATCGCGTTGGTGACCACGATGCCGATCAGCATCAGCATGCCGATCATGGCCGGGACGCCCATCGGGGTGCCCGTGAGGACCAGCAGGCCGATCGCGCCCGTGGCCGCGAACGGGACGGACACCAGCAGGATCAGCGGCTGGACCAGCGAGCGGAACGTCGCCACCAGCAGCATGAAGACGATCGCGATCGCCGCCAGCATGGCCAGACCCAGGTTCTTGAACGCGTCGTCCTGGTCGGAGGAGACACCGCCGATCTCGGCCCGCGCGCCCGCCGGGAGCTTCAGGTCCTTGATCCGCGACTGGAGCTGGGTGCTGACCGCGCCGGTGTTGTCACCGGTCGGCCGGGCCGTGACGGTCGCGGCGCGCTGACCGTCGATGCGGGTCATCGACACCGGGCCGTCCACCACCTTGACGGTGGCGATGTCACCGAGCTTCACCGGGCCGAGGCGCAGCGCCCTGAGCTGGGCGAGGGTGGTGGCGGGCTTGGCCGACCTCACGACGACGTCGCGCTCGGTGTCGTCGAGGACCGCCTTCGCGGCCGTCGTGCCGCGCACGGCCTGCGTGACCGCGGCGCCCAGCTTCTGGTCGTCGAACCCGGCCGCGGCCGCCTCGGAGTTGGCCTTGACCGAGATCCGCGGCACGCTCTGGGCCAGGTCGCTGGTGACGTCGGTGACGTCGTCCAGGCCGGCCACGGTGGAGCGGACCCGCTCGGCGGCCTCGCGCAGCGCCCCGGCGTCGGAGGCCTTCACCACGACGCTGAGGTCCTGGCTGCCGAAGCCGTCACCGGCGGAGACCGTGGTCGTACCGATGCCGTCGAGCTTCTTCAGGCCGTCCTCGAGGTGCTTCTGCACGTCGTCGTAGGACGCCGAGTCCTTCAGCATGACCTGGTACGACGCCTGGTTGGTGTCGGTGCCGCCGCCGAAGGCCGCCATGAAGCCGGAGGAGCCGACGGTGACCTGGTAGTCCTTGACGCCCTCGGTGGAGGCGAGCAGCTTCTCCACCTTCTTCGCCTGCGCGTCCGTGGCCGCGAGGCTGGTGCCGGGCCTGAGCTTCTGCTTGACCGTGAGCACCTCCTGCTCGCCCTGGTCGAAGAAGTTCGTCTTCAGCAGTCCGGACATGCCGAACGTGACGGCCAGGACGGCCACCGCGATCAGCACGCTGGTGAGCCGGCGGCGGGTGGCGAAGCGCAGGACGGGGACGTAGAAGCGCTGGAGGCGGCTCTTCGCCTCCTTCTCCTCGGCCAGCCGGCGCGCCTCGTCGGCGTCCTCGGGGGTGCCCTTGGGCGCGCGCAGGAACCAGTACGACAGGACCGGCACGACCGTCAGCGACACCAGCAGGGAGGCCAGCAGGGCCGCCGTCACGGTGATGCTGAACGAGCCGAAGAGGGCGCCCACCATGCCGCCGACCAGGCCGATCGGCAGGAACACGGCGACCGTGGTGAGGGTCGAGGAGGTGACCGCGCCGGCCACCTCGCGCACCGCTTCGAGAATGGCCTCGCGGCGCTCCTCGCCGTAGCCGAGGTGCCGCTTGATGTTCTCCAGGACCACGATCGAGTCGTCGACGACCCGGCCGATGGCGATGGTCAGCGCGCCGAGCGTGAGCATGTTCAGCGACAGGCCGCGGGTCCACAGCACGATGAGCGCGAGGACCACCGACAGCGGGATGGACACCGCCGTGACCAGCGTCGAGCGGACCGAGGCCAGGAACACCAGGATGATCAGGACCGCGAAGAGCAGACCGAGCGCGCCCTCCGTCGTCAGGCCCTTGATGGACTTGGACACGGCCGGCCCCTGGTCGCTGACGACCGTGAGCTCGGCACCCGAGCCGAGGTCGGCCCGCAGGCCGGGCAGCTTGTCCTGGACCGCGTCGGAGATGGAGACCGCGCTGCCGTCGTGGTCCATGGTGACGTTGACGGCGAGGCTGGGCCGGCCGTCGGTGCGGGTGATGGAGTCCGCCGGGGCCAGCCGCTGCTTCACGGTGGCCACGGAACCGAGGCGCACGGGCTCGTCCACGCCCTCGCCGGTGACCCTGAGGTCCTGGATCTGCTTCAGCGAGGTGAAGCCGCCGCCGACCTGGACGGTGCGGTTGGCGCCGTCCTCGTCGAAGGAGCCGGCCGGCACGGTCGCGCCGCCCGCCTGCAGGGCCTGGCCGAGGGCGGCGGAGGTGAGCCCAGCCTGCGCCAGCTTCGCGTCGTTCGGGGTGACGGCGACCTGCAGGTCCCGTGCGCCGGTGATCTGGACGCGGCCGACGCCGTCGATGTCCTTCAGGGCCGGTACGACGGTGGTGTCGAGCTGGTCGGCGAGGGCCTGCTGGTCCTTGTCGGAGGTGACGGCGAGGACCACGGTCGGCATGTCGTCCGTGGAGCCGGAGACGACCTGCGGGTCGACGTCGTCCGGAAGCTGGTTGCGGGCCCGGTTGACGGCCTGCTGGACGTCGGAGACGAGCCGCTTGGTGTCGTTGCCGTAGTCGAAGGACGCCATGATCACGGCGTTGCCCTCGCTAGCGGTGGAGGTCACCCCGGTGACGCCGTCGACGCCCTGGAGGTTGTTCTCGATGGGCTCGACGACCTGCTTCTCGACGACGTCGGGCGAGGCCCCCTGGTACGGCGCGACGACCGACACCATGGGCAGTTCGATGGTGGGCAGCAGTTGCTGCTTGATCTGCGGTATCGCGATCAGCCCGAAGACGAGCGCGATGAGGGACATCAGGCCGATCAGGGCCCGTTGCGCGAGGCTGAATCTCGACAGCCAGGACATGGGTCAGGGGTCTCTCTTCTGTGAGCGGCAGAAGCTGCTGCGGGGCGCGGTGAGCGCCCACCCCACCACCTTGGGCCATGCCGGACGCCGGTTCCGTAGCCCCCAGGTACATTCCCTTATCCGGTGCCTACTCCGCGCGCAGTACACGCGGGTGGAGATCAGTCCATCCTCGGACGTACCAGGCCCGACTCGTACGCGATGACGACGAGCTGCGCCCGGTCCCGCGCGCCCAGCTTGGCCATGGCCCGGTTGACGTGCGTCTTCACGGTCAGCGGGCTGACCTCGAGGCGCTCGGCGATCTCGTCGTTGGAATGGCCGGCCGCGACCTGCACGAGGACCTCGCGCTCCCGGCCGGTGAGGGCGCCGAGCCGCTCGGAGCGGGCCGGGTCGCGGCCCTCGTCGTCGCCCTGGGCGAGGAAGCGGGCGATCAGGCCCTTGGTGGCGGCCGGGGAGAGCAGCGCCTCGCCGCCGGCGGCGACCCGGATCGCGTTCAGCAGTTCCTCGGGTTCGCTGCCCTTGCCGAGGAAGCCGGAGGCGCCGGCGCGCAGCGACCGCACCACGTAGTCGTCGACCTCGAAGGTGGTCAGTATGACCACGTGGACCTGGGCGAGGCCGGGGTCGGCGCTGATCAGGCGGGTGGCGGTGAGGCCGTCGGTGCCGGGCATGCGGATGTCCATGAGGACGACGTCGGGGCCCCTCTCCTTGGCCAGCCGCACCGCCTCCTCGCCGTCGGACGCCTCGCCCACCACTTCCATGTCGGGCTCGGAGTCGACCAGCACCCGGAACGCGCTGCGCAGCAGCGCCTGGTCGTCGGCGAGCAGGACACGGATCGTCATGCGGTCTCCCCCGGAGCCGTCGTACGGGTCGTGACCGGCAGGATCGCATGGACGCGGAAGCCGCCGCCGTAGCGGGGCCCGGTGCTCAGGGTGCCGCCGACGGCGGTGACCCGCTCCCGCATGCCGAGCAGCCCGTGCCCGCCGCCGTCCCCGGGCGCACCGCCCGCGCCCGCGCCGTCGTCGACCACGGTGACCTCGATGTTCCCGCCGACGCGTACGACGCTCACCTCGGCCCTGGCCTCGGTGCCCGCGTGCTTGCGGACGTTGGTCAGGGCCTCCTGGATGCACCGGTAGGCGGCCAGGTCCACGGCGGCCGGGAGTTCGGTGCCGTGGTCGGTGCGGGCCACCTCGACCGGGAGTCCGGCGCTGCGGAAGGTGCCGGCGAGTTCGTCGAGGCGGCTGAGGCCCGGGGCGGGTTCGGTGGGCGCCTCCGGGTCACCGGACTGGCGCAGCAGGCCGACGGTGGCGCGCAGTTCGTCGAGCGCGCTGCGGCTGGCCTCGCGGACGTGGGCGAGCGCCTCCTTGGCCTGGTCGGGCCGCCGGTCCATGACGTGCGCGGCGACGCCGGCCTGCACGTTGACCAGCGCGATGTGGTGGGCGACGACGTCGTGCAGATCACGGGCGATGCGCAGCCGCTCCTCGGCGACGCGGCGGCGGGCCTCCTCCTCACGGGTCCGCTCGGCGCGTTCGGCGCGCTCCCGGATGGCCTGCACGACGGCGCGGCGGCTGCGCACCGCGTCCCCGGCGGTGGCGCCGATGCCGGTCCAGGCGAGCAGGCCCAGGTTCTCCTGGGCGTACCAGGGCAGGGGGCCGGCGAGCATCGCGGCGGCGGTCAGCACGGTCATGGTGAGCAGGCCGACCCGCCAGGTGGTGGTGCGGTCGGTGGTCGCGGCGACGGTGTACAGGGCGACCACGGCGGCCATCGCGACCGGGGCGCGCGGGTCTCCGGTGAGGCACTCGATCAGGGAGCAGGTGCCGGTGACGGCGAGGACGCCCTTCGGGAAGCGGCGGCGCAGGACCAGCGCGGCGGCGGCGAGCACCATCAGGACGAGGCCGAGCGGGTCCGGGGTGGGGACGCCCCAGGTGACACCGTTCGCGCCGTGCGGCACCGCGAAGGAGCCGGCGACCATGCACGCCAGTACGCCCGCCGCGATGGCCGCGTCCAGCGCGAGGGGGTGGGCCTTGAGGCCGCACCGGGCGCGTTCGAGAGTGCTCACCCGCTGAACAGTACGGGGCCGGACAGGGGGCCGGAACACGGCGAGGCGCGGGGCACCCGCCGCCGGCCGCCGACCGGTCAGGTCCCCGGGGCCGACCGGCCCCGGGCTACCCGCTGCCCCGGGCTCAGCCGGGGATCAGGCCGTCGTCGCCGAGCAGTTCCCGGACCTCCTCCAGCGTCGCGTCCGGGGACGGGAGGATCAGGTCCGAGGGCTCCAGGGCGTCGTCCGGGAGCGAGGTGCCGAGGCGGCGGACGGCGCCCAGCAGGGTGGAGAGCGTGCGGCGGAAGCCCGCCTCGTCGCCGCTCTCCATCTCCGCGAGCAGTTCGTCGTCCAGCTTGTTCAGCTCGGTGAAGTGGGCGTCGCCCAGCTTCACCTGCCCCTCCCCCATGATCCGTACGATCACGTCGGCCTCCTCGGCTCGGGGACCCGGCGCCGGACTACTGCTTGTCGAAGCGCGGGGTGTCCTGCGGCTGCTGCTGGGACTGTGCCTGACCGGTGCCGCCCTCGATGGCCTGCTGCGGGGAGCCACCGGCCAGCTCGGCCTTCATGCGCTGCAGTTCCAGCTCTACATCCGTACCACCCGAGAGCCGGTCCAGCTCGGCCTGGATTTCGTCCTTGGCCATGCCGGAGGGGTCGTCGAGGGCGCCCGAGGCGAGCAGTTCGTCGATGGCGCCGGCCCGGGCCTGGAGCTGGGCGGTCTTGTCCTCGGCGCGCTGGATGGCGAGGCCGACGTCGCCCATCTCCTCGGAGATGCCGGAGAAGGCCTCCCCGATGCGGGTCTGGGCCTGGGCGGCGGTGTAGGTGGCCTTGATGGTCTCCTTCTTCGTCCGGAAGGCGTCCACCTTGGCCTGCAGCCGCTGGGCCGCGAGGGTGAGCTTCTCCTCCTCGCCCTGGAGAGTGGAGTGCTGCGTCTCGAGGTCGGTGACCTGCTGCTGGAGGGCGGCGCGGCGGGACAGCGCCTCGCGGGCCAGGTCCTCACGGCCCAGCGCGAGCGCCTTGCGGCCCTGGTCCTCCAGCTTGGTGGACTGCTGCTGCAACTGGTTGAGCTGGAGTTCCAGGCGCTTGCGGGACGTCGCCACGTCGGCGACCCCGCGGCGCACCTTCTGGAGCAGCTCGAGCTGCTTCTGATACGAGTAATCGAGGGTCTCGCGAGGGTCCTCGGCCCGGTCAAGGGCCTTGTTCGCCTTCGCGCGGAAGATCATCCCCATACGCTTCATGACACCGCTCATGGGCTTCGCGCGCCCCCTTCTGACGGACTCCGGCTCACCGATCCAGCGACAGAACCCACAGTACGGGCCCTGACTCCATTACCGCACTGTTCGGGGACCGATGCGCTCATCCCCAAGGACGACTGCGGGCCCCACCACTCCGGCGTGAGGAGTAGGTGATCCCCGGGGCGGGCCGCTCGGGCCCTTCCGGTGACCTCCCTGTGCGACGTCCGCGACGTCCCCTCTGTCCCCCTACAGACGTCCGGTGTTGCCGGATCGTTCCCGGCCGGGCTGGGGTCCATGCCGGTGCAGCCCGTACCCTTGGGTTTTGTGTTCCGTAGCCGCGCCAAGGAAGAGAAGGCGTCCGCCGACAAGGCGGCCGTGAACTTCTCCAAGCAGACCCGTGACCCGCAGGCCCCCAAGGGCAGGCCCACTCCCAAGCGCAGTGAGGCCCAGTCCCAGCGCCGCAGCGTCGCCAGTACGCCGACGACCCGCAAGGACGCCTCCAAGCGTCAGCGCGAGGAGCGCCGTCAGGCGCTGGACCGGCAGCGCCAGGCGCTGGCCGGCGGCGACGAGCGCTATCTGCCGGCCCGCGACAAGGGCCCGGTCCGCAGGTTCGCGCGCGACTGGGTGGACTCGCGGTTCAACATGGCGGAGTTCTTCCTGCCCTTCGCCGTGGTGATCCTGGTGCTGAGCGTGGTGCGGGTGCCGTCGATCCAGGCGCTGGCGCTGTGGCTGTGGGCCGTGGTGATCGTGCTGATCGTGGTGGACGCGGTGATCAGCGGCTTCCGGCTGAAGAAGCGGCTGGCCGAGCGCTTCCCTGACCAGAACCGCCGGGGCGCGGTCGCCTACGGTCTGATGCGCTCGCTGCAGATGCGCCGGCTCCGGCTGCCGAAGCCGCAGGTCAAGCGCGGAGAGCGGCCCTGAGCGCAGACGCTTTCACCGGGGGTGCGGCCGATGCCTGGCTGAACAAGCCGGGCGGACTGCGTGATGTCGTACGACAGGAGCTGGTCGCCCGGCAGCTCGACGAGCAGATAGCCGGGCGGTTCCCGGTCGGGCAGCGGCTGCGGGTGCTCGACGTGGGGATGGGCCAGGGCACGCAGGCGTTGCGGCTGGCCCGGCTCGGTCACCAGGTGACCGGTGTCGAGCAGGACGCGACGATGATCGCGACCGCGCGCCGGGCCCTTGCCGGTGAGCCCGAGGGCATCCGCGAGCGGGTCCGGCTGGTGCAGGGCGACGGCCGGGACACCGGGGTGCACTTCCTGCCCGGCAGCTTCGACGTGGTGCTGTGCCACGGCGTACTGATGTACGTGGAGGAGCCCGACCCGCTGGTGGCCGGCCTGGCCCGGATGCTCGCGCCCGGCGGACTGCTGTCCCTCCTGGTGCGCAACGGCGACGCGCTCGCCATGCGGCCGGGACTGTCCGGCGACTGGGCGGGCGCGGTGGCCGCCTTCGGCGCCACCTCCTACCGCCCCCGTTCTCGAGCAGCCTCGAACGGGGAGACTCCCATCCGCCTCGGCCTCGACGTGAGGGCCGACCGGCTGTCGGCCCTCACCGCCACCCTGGCCGGCATCGCCGCCCCGCTGCACGCCTGGTACGGCGTACGGGTCTTCACCGACACGGCGGCGGACGACGCGGAGATCCCGGACGACCTGCAAACCCTGCTGGCGGCCGAGGAGCGGGCCGGCCGCACGGACCCCTACCGCTCGGTCGCGGCGCTGCTGCACCTGTGCGGGGTGCGCGGCTAGGGCCGCACACGGCCGTCACCACCGGCGGTGTGCGGGTCCGTTCGGGCGTATCGGGCGGGCCCGGGGCGTTCCCCGTGGAAACACTCGGGGCATGGACGGTTCCCTTGCCCGTGCCCGCCGAACGGGCGCACGTGTCCCCGCGCTGGTCTGTGCGGTGCTGCTCGTGGCCGGCTGCACGGCGTCGGCGAAGCCGGTGCAGCGGCCCGGCGCGTCCGACCGGGCGGCGCTCCCGCTGGCACTGGACGACGTGCAGGGCCGGTACCTGAAGGTGATCAGGGAGGTCCTGCCGTCGGTCGTGCAGATCCGGGCGAGCCGTGATCTGGGTTCCGGGGTGGTGTACGACGGCCAGGGACACATCGTCACCAACGCGCACGTGGTCGGGTCCGAGAGGACCTTCCGGGTGACCACGGCCAATAGCGAGGAGCCGCTCACCGCGAGCCTGGTGTACTCGTACCCCGAGCAGGACCTCGCGGTGATCAAGCTGGACCGGGTGCCGGCCGGGCTGCGGGCGGCGGTGTTCGGGGACTCCGGGACGGTGCAGGTCGGCCATATGGTGCTGGCCATGGGATCGCCGCTCGGGCTGTCGTCCAGCGTGACCCAGGGCATCGTCTCGGCGACCGGACGGACCGTCAGCGAGGGGGGCGCGGACGGGGGCACGGGCGCCACCATGGCGGACATGGTGCAGACGTCGGCCGCCATCAACCCGGGCAACAGCGGCGGGGCGCTGGTGAACCTCGACGGGCAGGTCATCGGCATCCCGACGCTCGCCGCTTCCGATCCCGGCCTCGGGGGCGGCGCGGCGCCCGGCATCGGCTTCGCCATCCCGGCGTCGATGGTGCGGAAGATCGCCGACCAGATCGTCAGGCAGGGCAAGGTCGTCGACTCGGGGCGGGCCGCGCTCGGCGTCACCGTGCGGGGCGTCGTGGACGACGGCTACCGGCCCGCCGGGGTCGCGGTGGTGACCGCCGTCGGCGGCGGCGCGGCCGAGCGGGCCGGACTGCGGCCCGGCGATGTGATCACCAGGGTGGACCGCACGCCGGCCACCTCCGCCACCGCGCTCTCCGAGGCGCTGGCGACCCGGCGGCCGGGGCAGCGGATCCCGGTCTCCTTCCAGCGCGACGGCGCGGCGAAGACGGTGGAGGTGACACTGGGTGAGCAGTGATCAGCGGGCGGGGCGCGGTGGCAGTGAGGAGGGTGGTGGCGAACCCCTCCTCACTCCCCGGCCGGATTACGACGCCTCGGCGTGCAGGCTCATCGGGCCGTAGATCTCGCTGGTCTCCTCGAACAGGCGCACCTGGTCGGCGCCGCCCTCCTCCAGCGCCTTCCAGTGCTCACCGATCCAGGACTCCGCGTCCCCCTGGGTGGTGAACTCCTCCGGCTGCACCGCGGGCTGGACCTCCGTCCCGTCGGCCTTCTCGAACCGCCACGTCCATGCCGTCATATGGGCCTCCTCTGATCCAACTCTGCCCCGGAAGACTAGCCGGAAGCGCAAGACCTGCTGGGACGGGTGAAAATCGGTCCGTGGAAGTCACTCTGCTCGGCACCGGTGCCCCCGCGGGACTGCCCCGCCCCGACTGTCCCTGCGCCGTCTGCGCGACCGCGCTGGGCCCCGAGGCGCGGGCGGCCACCGCGCTGCTCGTGGACGGGGCCCTGCTGCTCGATCTGACGCCGGGCGCGGCGTTCGCGGCCGCGCGGTCCGGGCATTCGCTGGGCGGGGTACGGCAGGTGCTGCTGTCGCATCCGCACGACGGGCCGGCGGTGGAGGTGCCCGCCGGGGTGCCGCAGCCCGGCCGGGTGCCGGACGGGCGGGAGTTGGCGCTGCTGACGGGGCATCGGGTGCGGGCGGTGGCGATGGACGCGGGCGGCACCGGGTACGCGGTGACCGGTCCGGACGGGCAGCGGCTGCTGTACCTGCCGCCGGGCGGGGCGCCGGCCGGACTGGAGGAGGCGACGGCGGAGTCGTACCAGATGGTCCTCGCCGACGTCGTGGGACGCCCGGACGCGCTGGCCCGGCTGCGGGCGGTGGGATCCGTGGACCCGACGACGGACGTCGTCGCCGTGCACCTCGACCACGACGTGCCGCAGGGCGCGGAGCTGCGGCGGCGGCTCGCGGCGGCGGGTGCGCGGGCGGTCCCGGACGGTACGACGCTGATGGTCGGGGCGTACGAGGACGTGCCGGACGTGCCGCGCCGGACGCTGGTGCTCGGCGGGGCGCGCTCGGGCAAGTCGGTGGAGGCCGAACGGCGTCTGGAGGCGTTCCCGGACGTGCTGTACGTGGCCACGGGCGGGACGCGCGGCGGGGACACCGAGTGGACGGCGCGGGTGGCCGCGCACCGGGAGCGGCGGCCGGGGTCCTGGCGTACGACGGAGACGACGGACCTGGTGCCGCTGCTGGCCGAGGACGGGCCGCCGGTGCTGATCGACTGTCTGTCGCTGTGGCTGACGGACGTCATGGACTCCGCGGGGGCGTGGGACGACGCGGAGTGGGCGGGGGGCGGTGAGAAGGCGCTGCGCGCGCGGGTGCGGGAGTTGACGCAGGCGGTGCGGGGCGCTCGGCGGACCGTGGTCGCGGTGTCCAACGAGGTGGGGTCGGGGATCGTGCCCGCGACCGCCTCCGGGCGGCGGTACCGGGATGAGCTGGGGCGGCTGAACGCGGGGTTCGCGGGTGAGTGCGAGCAGGTCCTGCTGGTCGTGGCGGGCCAGGCTCTGGTGCTGCGGGGCTGAGTGGCTGCCCGGTGCCGTGCCGGGCCGTGCGGGGACGCGGCTACGGCGTGATCTTGCGGGCCACGAGGCGGTAGGCGTTGGAGAAGGGGGTGTGCCGGGTCAGGGGGGCCAGGGTGTGGTCCAGGGCCCAGGCCAGGTCGGTCAGGGGGGCTGCCGCGGCTCGCAGGAGGGGGTGGGTGCGGGACAGGGCCAGGGTGAGGGCCGCCGACAGGTCGTAGGGGGCGTGGGGGGCGCTGCGGTCGGTGACGAGGATCGCGCAGCCCTGCCGTTCCAGCTCCGCGCGGAGGTTGGCCAGGGGCATCAGGTGCAGATGGCGGGGCTGGCCGTAGGGCCACCACCACCGGCCGAGGAGCGGGGCGAACGCGCAGCGCGGGTCGGGGACTTCGACGACGAGGTGGCCGCCGGGGCGCAGGACGGTGAGGGCGGCGCGGAGTTCGGCGCGCGGCTCCGGGGCGTGCTGCAGGTGGTGGAACATGCTGACCACGTCGTAGCGGGCGCGCAGGCGGGCCGCCGTGCCGGGGGTGCTCAGGTAGCCGCGGTGGGCCTCCTCGACGCGGCCGTCCAGCAGGGCCTGTTCGACGCGGGCGGTCGGGTCCAGGCCGTCGAAGCTGGTGTACGGGAAGAACTCCTTCGCCGCCTCGGGGAAGTGGGCGTGTCCCGTGCCCACGTCCAGCCAGCTCTCGGGGTCGGGCAGCGCCGACAGCGCGTGGGCGGCGGCGCGGTGGCGGCGGCGGACCGTGCGGGCGGAGCGGAGCCGCTCGGCGAACTCCGCCAGCTCTCTCTCGTAGGAGTCCCGGTGGTAGAAGGCGAAGCCCTCCGCCGTGAGCCGGGGGTTCTGGAAGACGTGGGCGCAGTCGCCGCACTCGTCGAGGACGTGACTGCCCGGCCGGTGCCGCAGCGGGTCGGGGGCGCGCACCCGGGTCCGCAGGTGCCGGGAACCGCACCAGGGGCAGTCCTCGCGGCGCGGTTCCAGGAAGGGGTCGTAGGGCTCGGTGACCTGCGTGGTGGAGAGCGAGGGCTGCATGGACGGCTCCCAGGGCGACATTCCGCGGCAAACCGGAACGTATGGGATACCGATCCCAGGTGCAAAGACGTCGCCACCGTGGGGTGGCGATGTGGCGCCGGAGCGTTCGTCCGCTGCCGGTACTGTTCGGCGAATGAGCAGCCTTGAACTGGACGACTTCACCGATCTGATCGAGCGCCCGGACGGGGGCGTTCGCCGTGACGCCGAGGCCCGGCGCGAGCGCCAGATCGTGCCGCCCGGGTCGCTCGGGCGGCTGGACGAGCTGGGCGAGTGGCTGTCCGCCGCGCAGGGCGCCGTACCGGTGCGGCCGGTCGAACGGCCGCGCGTGGTGCTCTTCGCCGGTGATCACGGTGTCGCGGAGCTCGGTGTCTCCGCACGCCCGGCGGGCGGCGCCGAGCGGCTGGTGCGGGCGGTGCTCGAGGGCGGCAGCCCGGTGGCGGTGCTCGCGCGCCGGCTGGACGTCCCGGTGCGGGTGGTGGACATGGCGCTGGACTGCCCGCCGGAGGCCTTCCCGGAGGACGTCGTGCGGCACCGGGTGCGGCGCGGCAGCGGCCGTATCGACATCGAGGACGCGCTCACCGCGGACGAGGCCGAGGCTGCGTTCCGGGCCGGTGTGGCGGTCGCCGACGAGGAGGCCGACTCGGGAACGGACCTGGTGGTGCTCGGCGACGTGAGCGTGGGCGGGACCACGGCCGCCGCGGCGCTGATCGCGGCGCTGTGCGGGACCGACGCCTCCGTGGTGACCGGGCGGGGCGGGCTGCCGATCGACGACCTGGCGTGGATGCGCAAGTGCGCGGCGATCCGGGACGCGCTGCGGCGGGCGCGGCCGGTCCTCGGGGACCAGTTGCAGCTGCTCGCCACCGTGGGCGGTGCCGACCTGGCCGCGATGACCGGGTTCCTGCTGCAGAGCGCCGTGCGCAAGCTGCCGGTGATCCTGGACGGCGTGGTGGCCGCCGCGTGCGCGCTGGTCGCCCAGCGGGTCGCGTTCCGGGCCCCGGACTGGTGGCTGGCCGGGCACGACAGCGGGGAGCCGGGGCAGGCCAAGGCGCTGGACCGGATGGCACTGGAACCGCTGCTGGAGCAGGGCGTGAAGGTCGGCGAGGGAGTGGGGGCGCTGCTGGCGCTGCCGCTGGTCCGGGCCGCCGCCGCGCTGGCCGCGGAGCTGCCGGAGAAGGCGGGGCCGGAGACGGACGAGAAGGCGGAGCCGGAGACGGACGAGAAGGCGGGGCCGGAGACGGAGTAGCCGGTCGTGGTCGGCTGCGCGTTTCGCGGCAAGGGCGCACATATGATCCCCTCTCATGGGAGATGCCCGAAATGCCGTGGAGCAGCAGGCCGAACCGGGGCGGCGGTCCGGCGGTGCCTCCCGCCGGGCCGCCGCCTTCGCCGTCTGGTACCTGCGGGCCGTCGCCTTCGTCAACTTCCTGAGCGCGGTGTGGGTTTCGCTGGGGCAGGACGTGCGCCGGCACAACCAGGAGAACTTCTTCACGCCGTATCTGCTCACCGCCGGCTTCGCCTCGGGCGTGTTCACCACGTTCCTGGCGATCACCATGCGGCGGCGCAAGCGGGCCGCATGGATCCTGAACCTGGTGCTGAGCGGGTCGTTCCTCGCCCTGTTCGCCTTCGCCATGGCGTTCCCGGAGATCCGGCAGTACACGCAGAACTGGGTCTCCCTGGCGCTCACGGCCGTCTTCACCGGGGCGCTGCTGGCCGGCCGGCGGGAGTTCTACGCCAAGGGTGACCGGTCGAACCCGCGGCTGGCCGCGACCGTGGCGGTGGGCGGCGGTCTGCTCGCCTCGCTGCTGGCCGGAGTGCTGGTCACCGTCACCAACCAGGCGCCGGACGCGGCCCGTTCGACGTTCCTGGAGCGCTGGCACTACGGCACGCTGCGGCTGATCTCGGTGGCCGCGGACGAGAGCCGCTTCCCCGGGATCGACCCGCCCAACTGGGCCAACGTGGCCGTCAACGTGCTCAGCACGGCGCTCGTCCTGGCCGTGTTCTACGCCGCCTTCCGCTCCCGGCGCGCCGTGGACCCGCTCACCGAGGACGACGAGAAGCGGCTGCGGGCGCTGCTGGAGCGGCACGGGGAGCGGGACTCGCTCGGCTACTTCGCGCTGCGCCGGGAGAAGAGCGTGGTCTGGTCGCCGACCGGGAAGGCGGCCGTGGCCTATCGCGTCGTCGGCGGGGTGAGCCTCGCCTCCGGCGATCCGCTCGGCGATCCGGAGGCGTGGCCCGGGGCCATCGCGCCGTGGCTGACCGAGGCGCGGGCGCACGGGTGGATCCCGGCCGTGATGGGGGCGAGCGAGGAGGCGGGGACGGTCTACGCCCGGCACGGCCTGGACGCGCTGGAACTCGGTGACGAGGCGATCGTGGAGGTCGCCGAGTTCACCCTCGAGGGGCGGGCGATGCGGACCGTCCGGCAGGCGTACAACCGGGTGCGGCGGGCCGGGTACCGGGTGCGGATCCGGCGGCACGAGGACATCCCGGCGGCGGAGACGGCGTACCTCGTGGAGCGCGCCGACGACTGGCGCGACGGGGCCACCGAGCGCGGCTTCAGCATGGCGCTGGGGCGGCTCGCGGACCCCGAGGACGGCCGGTGCGTGATGCTGGAGTGCACGGACGCCGAGGGCAGGCTGCGGGCGCTGCTCTCCTTCGTGCCCTGGGGGCCGCACGGGCTGTCCCTCGACCTCATGCGGCGGGACCGGGACTCCGACAACGGGCTGATGGAGTTCATGGTCATCGAGCTGCTGCGGCGGTCCCGGGAGATCGGGATCACGCAGGTCTCACTGAACTTCGCGATGTTCCGCTCGGTCTTCGAACGTGGCGCGCGCCTCGGTGCCGGTCCGGTGCTGAGGCTGTGGCGGTCACTGCTCAGCTTCTTCTCCCGCTGGTGGCAGATCGAGTCGCTGTACCGCGCCAACGCCAAGTACCGGCCCATCTGGGAACCGCGGTTCCTGCTCTTCGAGAAGAGCGCGGACCTGCTGCGCATCGGCCTCGCGTCGGCGCGGGCGGAGGGGTTCCTGGAAGCCCCTGGACTGCCCAAGTGGCTGCATCGCAGGCACTTGGAGACGCACAGATGAGGAACGCCTGATGGAGAGGCTCGCCCGCTGGGTCCGCGCCGAGTGGGGGCCCTTGTACGTCGCCGTGCGCGACCCCTTGCGCGAACGGCGGCTGCGGGCGGCGCCGATGGCGGCCGGGGCGGTGTGCCTGACCGCGCTGCTGCAGTACGCGCAGAACCAGCCGTGGGGTTACCGGCTCGTGCAGGACGCGGGCGCGGTGCGGGCGGAGGACCCGCTGTGGCAGGCGCTGTTACGCACACCGCTGTCGCTGTTCGTGCCGGCGCTGGACCTGCCCGTGTGGGGGGCGCTCGCGCAGATCCTGTTCGTGTTCGGGATCGCCGAGATCTGTCTGGGCCGGTGGCGCACGCTGGCGGTCGCGTACGTCGCCACGCTAGCCGGGACGCTGTACGCGCGGATCGGCATCGCCCTCGGCCCGCACGCCCCGTTCGGTCTGCCCGCCTCGGACGCCCGGGTGGTGGACACCGGCCCCTCGGCGGCCGTGGTCGGCCTCGCCGTGTACGTGGCCTGGCGCTACGGCGCCCATGTCACGGTGGGCGCGGTGACCACGGCGATGGTGGTCGAGGTGCTGCTGAAGGAGAACCTGGCCGGCAAGGAGCACCTGGCCGCCCTGATGGGCGTCGGCACCCTCTGTCTGTCCGCAGCCCTGCGCCACCGCCGCACCCACCCCACCCTCGCCGTCGCGCCTGCCGAGCCGAGCGCCACCCCACCCGCCGTCCGCCCCTGAGCACCGCGTCGATCCCGGCCCGGCGACGAACGCCGGGCCGCGTCCCGCCCTCGCGCGGAGCGTCAGTGGGGCCCCGGCAGTCGGGTCGGGCGGGGGTCGGGTTTGCCGCCGATCCAGTCCTGGACGGCGCGGCGGGGGCCGGACCAGCGGCGGTCGTGGCGGTAGGCGCGCAGGGCGGCCTTGGCACGGGCGCGGGGGCGGCGGCCGTAGAAGCGGCGGGCCCACAGGGAGCCGGGGCGGGCCAGCCGGATCGCGCCGACGAGCGCGACCAGCGGCACGACCGCGCCGAAGACCGCGAGGCGGGCCTTGCCCTTGCTCAGGGCGATCAGCGCGAAGAGGAAGTTCACGGCGATGGTGCTGATGACGCTCCCGCGGTCCTGCAGTTCCTGTTCGGACAGGTCGTTGACGCCGAACGGCACGAAGCCGGCCAGCAGCAGGCCCACCAGGGCGGCGGTGAGGACGACCGCCTCGACGCTCTTGCGGCCCTGCGCGGTCCAGTAGACGTCGTCGAGGTGCAGGATCAGCGCGAACTCGTCCAGGACGAGGCCCGCGCCCATTCCGAAGACCACGGCCGCGACGGTCCCGCCGACGCCGTTGCGGCCACTGGCGACCGCGCCGAACCCGCCGACGACGGTGAGCACCACCCCCGGGACCACGTGGTGGATGTGCAGCCCGCCCGCCTCGACGTTCCCGAACGGGCCCTTGCCGGCCCGGATCAGCCGGGTGATGACCCGGGTGACGACGAAGGTCAGCACGAAGGCGGCGAGGGCGAGCAGCAGCGGGAGCTTGCCCGGCTCCAGGATGTTCCGCTCCCACCAGTGCCCCATGTGCGCACATTACCCGGAATTGCCCCGACCCTCAGTGCCGTTCGTCCGATCACCCGCCGGGAGCCGGGCCGGCGCCCGGTACCCTGCGCCGGTGTCCAGGACCCCCGCTCTCCACGGCCTCCGCTTCGCCTTCGGCACGCTCACCGTGCTGCCCGTCCGGGTGCACCGCTGGGACCGGGAGGCCGCCCGCGGGGGCATGCTGAACGCCCCCGTGGCCGGACTGGCCGTCGGCGTCTGCGCGGCCGGGCTCGGACTGCTGCTGCTCCTGCTGGGCGCCGGCCCGCTGCTCGCCGCCGTGGCCTCGGTGGCCGTACCGGCCGCGCTGACCCGTGGACTGCACCTCGACGGGCTCGCCGACACCGCCGACGGACTGGGCAGCGGCAAGCCGGCCGAGGACGCGCTGCGGATCATGAAGCGGTCGGACATCGGGCCGTTCGGCGTCATCACCCTCCTGCTCGTCCTGCTGGCCCAGGTCGCCGCGCTGGCTCAGCTCTACGGCGACTCCTGGACCCGGGGCGCCACCGCCGCGCTGACCTCGGCGGTCGCGGCCAGGCTGGCGCTCACCCTGGCCGCACGCACCGGGGTGCCCGCCGCCCGCCCGGAGGGGCTGGGCGCGGCGGTCGCCGGGGTGGTTCCGGTGCCGGGCGCGCTGGCCGTGGCGGCCGCCGTCACGGTCGCCTCGGCCGCGTGGGGCGCGGCCCTCGGTCCGTACGGGGCCCTGCGCGCCGCGGCCGCCGTGGCGCTCTCCCTGGCCGCCGCCGAACTCCTGTCGCGCCACTGCGTCCGGCGCTTCGGCGGGGTCACCGGCGACGTGTTCGGCGCGCTCGCGGAGACGGCCGCGACGAGCGCCCTCGTGGTGCTGTCCTTCGGTCGCTAGTCTCTTCGTCCGTACACGGACGGACAGGATCGATCGGGGGGATCATCCGTGCTGACCATGCGCCGCGCCCTGGCCTGGTTCATCGACTTCGCGCTGGTACTGACGGCGGCCTGGCTGCTGGCCGCGCTCACCTTCCACCGGATCACCGCGCTCGTCACCGACGTGCCGGAGCTGGCCACACGCGGCGGCTTCGACCTGCTGACCTCGCGCGGTGACGTCCTCGACGCCTCCGAGACGGTCGGCCTCTCGCTGTGGAACGAGGCGGTGCTGGACGTCGAGGAGGCCTTCGGGGCGCTCGTGCTCGCCGCCTTCCTCTACCAGTGGGCCTGTCTCGCGCTGCTCGGCCGCACCCTCGGCAAGGGCCTGCTCGGCCTGCGGGTCACCCCGCGCCTGTCCCGCCGGGCGCTGCGCCGGGCCGCCGTCACCACCGCCGCCGACGTCGCCGTGTACGCCCTGGCCTGCGTGCTGCTGATCGAGGGTCAGTTCCTGCTGTCCGTGCTGGTGTGGGCGGCCGCCGTGACGCTCTTCCTGGTGAACGCGCTGCCGGTGCTCTCCCCCGGCCGCCGCTCCCTCGCCGACCGGCTGGCCGGCACGTCGGTCGCCGCGGTGGCCCTCCGCGCCGGGGATCTCGGGGATAGGGATTACCCGACGGCATGGCCGAGGGATTACCCCAGGGCATGGCCCGGGGACCACCCACAGGGCTGAGGGAACGGGCGTACGCGCGTAGTCTCGTTGCGGGTGTTCGCCGGCAGGGTGAAGGCCCCGGTTGCCGCCTGCCTCCAGGCCTGGGCCTAGGGTCGGCTGTCGGGCCCGGTCGACCCACCCCTTTTCGGCCACAGCAACTTCACATCGGAAGCGAGATCTCACCACCGTGACTGCTCTGACTCTCAGCACCTCCGCGGCGCCCGGCCTGCGGGCCGACGCGATCGTGATCGGTGTCGCCAAGGGTGCCAAGGGGCCCGTCGTCGCGCCGGGCGCCGAGGCCGTGGACAAGGCTTACGACGGCAAGCTGGCCGGCGTCCTGGAGACCCTCGGCGCCTCGGGTGCCGAGGGCGAGCTGACGAAGCTGCCCGCCCCCGCCGGCTTCAAGTCGCCGCTCGTGGTGGCGGTGGGCCTGGGCGCGGAGCCCGAGAAGGACGCCGGATACGACGCGGAGGCCCTGCGCAAGGCCGCCGGCGTGGCCGCCCGGACCCTGACCGGGGCCCGCAAGGCCGCGTTCGCGCTGCCCGTCGACGGCCCCGGTGCCATCGGCGCGATCGGCGAGGGCGTGCTGCTCGGCGCGTACGCCTTCGACACGTACAAGGAGAGCGCCAAGGACGCGCGGGCCAAGAACGGCAAGGCCCCGCTGGCCGAGGCCGTGGTGCTCGGCGGCAAGCCGCGCGACGCCGCCCACAAGGGCGCCGTGGCCCGTGCCGTCGCGGTCTGCGAGGAGCTGAACCGCGCCCGCGACCTGATCAACATGCCGCCGAACGACCTCACCCCGCAGGCGTTCGCCGGGGTCGCGCAGAGCGCGGCCAAGGAGCACGGCCTGAAGATCCAGGTGCTCGACGAGAAGGCCCTCGTCAAGGGCGGCTACGGCGGCATCCTGGGCGTCGGCGGCGGCTCGGCGGCCACCCCGCGCCTGGTCAAGCTGTCCTACTCGCACCCGAAGGCGGACAAGCACCTCGCCCTCGTCGGCAAGGGCATCACCTACGACTCGGGCGGCATCTCGCTGAAGCCGGCCGGCCACAACGAGACGATGAAGTGCGACATGAGCGGTGCCGCCGCCGTGTTCGCCGCGGTCGTCGCCGCCGCCCGGCTGGGCCTCAGGGTCAACGTCACCGGCTGGCTGGCGCTGGCCGAGAACATGCCCTCGGGTACCGCCGTCCGCCCCGGCGACGTGCTGAACATGTACAGCGGCAAGACGGTCGAGGTGCTCAACACCGACGCCGAGGGCCGGCTGGTGCTCGCCGACGCGCTGTGGGCGGCCTCGCAGGAGGCGCCGGACGCAATCGTGGACGTCGCCACGCTGACCGGCGCGATGGTGCTGGCGCTGGGCAGCCGGACCTTCGGCATCATGGCCAACGACGACGCGTTCCGCTCCGCGCTGCACGAGGCGGCCGAGGAGGTCGGCGAGCCCGCGTGGCAGATGCCGCTGCCCGAGCACCTGCGCAAGGGCATGGACTCGTCCGTCGCCGACATCGCCAACATGGGTGAGCGCATGGGCGGCGGACTGGTCGCCGGCCTCTTCCTGCGCGAGTTCGTGGGCGAGGGGATCACCTGGGCGCACCTCGACATCGCGGGTCCCGCGTTCAACGAGGGCGGCCCGTTCGGCTACACCCCGAAGGGCGGCACCGGTTCCGCCGTCCGCACGCTGGTGCGGCTCGCCGAGCTGACCGCAGCGGGTGACCTGGGCTGATGAGCGCCCGGTAGCCCGGGCCGCCCCCTCGCGGGGCGGCCGCGGGGGCGTGGGGACCGGTCGCCCGGTCCCCACGCCCGCGCCCCCGCTCGCCTTCGATTGCGGGGGTACGTGGGGTGTCTCACACTCAGGCCCCGCGTCTCGTCCGCCTCGAACAAGTGCAAAGATGGAGCCCGGCAGGACAGGGCCCCCACCGAAGGGCCGAAGCATCAAGCGGCCGGACACCAGCCGCCCGCCGGTCATCGGAGATCGGCGCAAGGCGCACATGCATGGAGGACGTGACGTGGCGAACGACGCCAGCACCGTTTTCGACCTAGTGATCCTCGGCGGTGGTAGCGGTGGTTACGCCGCGGCCCTGCGCGGGGCGCAGCTGGGCCTGGACGTCGCCCTGATCGAGAAGGACAAGGTCGGCGGCACCTGCCTGCACCGGGGTTGCATCCCCACCAAGGCCCTGCTGCACGCGGGCGAGGTCGCCGACCAGGCCCGCGAGAGCGCGCAGTTCGGCGTCAAGGCCACCTTCGAGGGCATCGACATCGCCGGGGTCCACAAGTACAAGGACGGTGTCATCTCCGGCCTGTACAAGGGCCTGCAGGGTCTCGTCGCCTCCCGCAAGGTGACGTACATCGAGGGTGAGGGCCGGCTGTCCTCCCCCACCTCCGTCGACGTGAACGGCCAGCGGATCCAGGGCCGCCACGTCCTGCTGGCGACCGGCTCCGTGCCGAAGTCGCTGCCGGGCCTGGAGATCGACGGCGACCGGATCATCTCCTCCGACCACGCCCTCGTCCTGGACCGCGTGCCGAAGTCCGCGATCATCCTGGGCGGCGGTGTCATCGGTGTCGAGTTCGCCTCGGCGTGGAAGTCCTTCGGCGCCGACGTCACGGTCGTCGAGGGCCTGAAGCACCTCGTCCCGGTCGAGGACGAGAACAGCTCGAAGCTGCTCGAGCGCGCCTTCCGCAAGCGCGGCATCAAGTTCAACCTGGGCACCTTCTTCCAGAAGGCCGAGTACACCCAGGACGGCGTGAAGATCACCCTCGCCGACGGCAAGGAGTTCGAGGCCGAGGTCCTGCTCGTCGCCGTCGGCCGCGGCCCGGTCTCCCAGGGCCTGGGCTACGAGGAGCAGGGCGTCGCCATGGACCGCGGCTACGTCCTGGTCGACGAGTACATGCGCACCAACGTTCCGACCATCTCCGCCGTCGGTGACCTGGTCCCGACGCTCCAGCTCGCGCACGTCGGCTTCGCCGAGGGCATCCTGGTGGCGGAGCGTCTGGCCGGTCTGAAGACCGTCCCGATCGACTACGACGGTGTCCCGCGGGTGACGTACTGCCACCCGGAGGTCGCCTCCGTCGGTATCACCGAGGCCAAGGCCAAGGAGATCTACGGCGCGGACAAGGTCGTCGCTCTGAAGTACAACCTGGCGGGCAACGGAAAGAGCAAGATCCTCAACACCGCGGGCGAGATCAAGCTCGTCCAGGTGAAGGACGGTGCCGTCGTCGGCGTCCACATGGTCGGCGACCGCATGGGTGAGCAGGTCGGCGAGGCCCAGCTGATCTACAACTGGGAGGCGCTGCCGGCCGAGGTCGCCCAGCTCATCCACGCCCACCCGACGCAGAACGAGGCCCTCGGCGAGGCGCACCTGGCGCTGGCCGGCAAGCCGCTGCACTCCCACGACTGAGCCTTCGGTCAACGGGCGCGACGACACAGACTTTCCGCAATTCGTAAGGAGCAACCGAAACCATGGCGGTTTCCGTAACCCTTCCGGCGCTCGGTGAGAGCGTCACCGAGGGCACTGTCACCCGCTGGCTGAAGGCCGAGGGCGAGCGCGTCGAGGCCGACGAGCCGCTGCTCGAGGTCTCGACCGACAAGGTCGACACCGAGATCCCCTCGCCCGCCGCCGGCGTGCTGGCCTCCATCAAGGTCGCCGAGGACGAGACCGTCGAGGTCGGCGCCGAGCTGGCCGTCATCGACGACGGTTCCGGCGCCCCCGCCGCGGCTCCGGCCCCGGCCGCCGCCGAGGCCCCCGCCCCCGAGGTCCCCGCCGCTCCGGCGGCCGAGGCCCCCGCCCCGGCCCCCGAGGCCCCCGCCGCTCCGGCCGGTGGCGCCGAGGGCACCGACGTGGTCCTGCCCGCGCTCGGTGAGTCCGTCACCGAGGGCACCGTCACCCGCTGGCTGAAGTCGGTCGGCGACTCCGTCGAGGCCGACGAGCCGCTGCTCGAGGTCTCCACGGACAAGGTCGACACCGAGATCCCGGCGCCCGCCTCCGGCGTGCTGCTCGAGATCGTCGTGAACGAGGACGAGACCGCCGAGGTCGGCGCCAAGCTCGCCGTCATCGGCGCCCCGGGTGCCGCCCCGGCCGCCGCTCCGGCTCCGGCCGCCCCGGCGCCCGCCGCCGCTGCCCCGGCCCCGGCCGCTCCCGCCGCCCCGGCTCCGGCCCCCGCCGCCCCGGCGGCTCCGGCCGCTGCCGCTCCGGCCCCGGCCCAGCCCGCGGCTCCGGCCCCCGCGCCGGCCGCCCCGGCCCCGGCTCCGGTCACCCCGGCGACCGCGCCGACCGCGCCGACCGCCACCCAGGCGACCGACGAGGGCGCGTACGTGACCCCGCTGGTGCGCAAGCTCGCCGCCGAGAACGGTGTCGACCTGGCCGACGTCAAGGGCACCGGCGTCGGCGGCCGTATCCGCAAGCAGGACGTCCTCGCCGCCGCCGAGGCCGCGAAGGCCGCCGCCGCGCCGGCCCCCGCCGCCGCCCCGGCCGCCGCCAGGAAGGCCCCGGCGCTCGAGGTCTCCCCGCTGCGCGGCCAGACCGTCAAGATGACCCGCATCCGCAAGGTCATCGGCGACAACATGGTCAAGGCCCTGCACGAGCAGGCCCAGCTCTCCTCGGTCGTCGAGGTCGACGTCACCCGTCTGATGAAGCTGCGCGGCAAGGCGAAGGACTCCTTCGCCGCCCGTGAGGGCGTCAAGCTCTCCCCGATGCCGTTCTTCGTCAAGGCCGCCGCCCAGGCGCTGAAGGCCCACCCGGTCATCAACGCCCGGATCAACGAGGTCGAGGGCACCATCACCTACTTCGACGCCGAGAACATCGGCATCGCGGTGGACTCGGAGAAGGGCCTGATGACCCCGGTCATCAAGGGCGCCGGCGACCTCAACATCGCGGGTATCGCCAAGGCCACGGCCGACCTGGCGGGCAAGGTCCGCGCCAACAAGATCACCCCGGACGAGCTGTCCGGCGCGACCTTCACCATCTCCAACACCGGTTCGCGCGGCGCGCTGTTCGACACGATCATCGTGCCGCCGAACCAGGTCGCGATCCTCGGCATCGGTGCCACGGTCAAGCGTCCGGCCGTCATCGAGACCGAGGAGGGCACGGTCATCGGCGTCCGCGACATGACCTACCTGACCCTCTCGTACGACCACCGTCTGGTGGACGGCGCCGACGCGGCCCGCTACCTGTCGGCGGTCAAGGCGATCCTGGAGGCGGGCGAGTTCGAGGTCGAACTCGGCCTCTGACCTCCCTGATCAGGCAGTGCGGCACCCCGTCCGGAGCGTTCCGGGCGGGGTGTTCGCGTTTGTCGGGGTGCGCGCCGTGTAAGCCTCGTCTCACCTGCGTGAAAGCACCCCGCGCACCCTCTGCGCGGCGCGAACCCGCCGTATTGTCTAAACGTCAGCCCCTGGGAGGAGCCCCCCATGACCGCGCCCGTCGTCCACTCGCTGCGCGAACAGATCCGCGAGCACATCGTGGAGGGAATCGTCAGCGGGCGCTGGCAGCCGGGCGAGCGCATCGTGGAGCGACGGATCGCCACCGAGCTGGAGGTCAGCCAGACGCCGGTCCGGGAGGCCCTGCGCGAGCTGGAGTCCCTCCGCCTGATCGAGTCGGCCCCCAACAAGGGCGTGCGGGTCCGCAACCTCACCGCCGCCGACCTCGAGGAGAGCTACCCCGTCCGGGCCGGTCTGGAGGCCATCGCGGCGGAGCTGGCGGCCGAGCGCCTCGCCGGGGACTGCTCGGCCCTGGAGCCGCACGTCCTGGCCCTGTACGAGGCCGACCGCGGGGCCGACGGCACGGCCCAGGTGCGCCACACGGTCGGCTTCCACCGGGAGCTGGTCCGCGCGGCGGACAACTCGGTGCTGCTGCACACCTGGGAGGGCCTGGGCATCGAGGTGTTCACGGCGCTGTCCATCCGCTGGCTGGGCACGGTCCAGCAGAGCTACGCGGAGGAGCACGAGGAGCTGGTGCAGGCGTTCAAGCGCCGTGATCCCCGGATCGCCGAGCTGGTGAAGGCCCACGTCCTGGGCTGCGCTCCGCGCGCCTGACGCAGTCGAGCGCAGCCTCGCTCAATCGCCGTCCGACCTGCGAAAACCCCCTTCGATCACGACACTCGGTGCCCCCGCGCGAGGCACCGCGTGCCGACTTTCTCGATATCGAGAAGTTTTCCCCTTCCAACCTTTGATCGATCATCGATCACGGAGTTAGAGTCTCGGGCGGACCTCCACCGAGGTCCGCCTGCCCTGTCCTGCCAAAGACCAAGGGCAACCCCGAACCCTTAACGATGAGGGAACCCCCTTCGACTGAGGAAGGCGGCGACATGACCGACCCCAACGCCATCCAGCCGAGCGCGCTCGACCAGCTCCCGGACCGCGACCCGGAGGAGACCGCCGAATGGCAGGCCTCCCTGGACGCCGTGGCCAGGGAGGCCGGGCCGCATCGCGCCGCCTACCTGATGCGGCGCACGCTGGAGCGTGCCGAGGCGGGCGGCGTCGCGCTGCCGAAGCTCCTCGAGACGGACTACGTCAACACCATCCCCACCTCCGCCGAGCCGGGCCTGCCCGGTGACCCGGAGATGGAGGCCCGGATCACCGCCTGGAACCGCTGGAACGCGGCCGCCATGGTGACCCGCGGCGCGAAGCACGGCGTCGGCGGCCACATCGCCACCTTCGCCTCCGCGGCCTGGCTCTACGAGACCGGCTTCAACCACTTCTTCCGGGGCAAGGAGCAGGACGGCTCCGGCGACCAGCTCTACATCCAGGGCCACGCCTCCCCCGGCATCTACGCCCGCGCCTTCCTCGACGGCCGGCTGGACGAGGCGCACCTCGACAACTTCCGCCAGGAGTCCGGCGGCAACGGCCTGCCGTCGTACCCGCACCCGCGCCGGCTGCCCTGGCTGTGGGAGTTCCCGACGGTGTCGATGGGCCTCGGCCCGCTCTCCGCGATCTACCAGGCGCGCTTCAACCGGTACCTGACCAACCGCGGCATCAAGGACGTCTCCGCCTCCCACGTCTGGGCCTTCCTGGGCGACGGCGAGATGGACGAGCCCGAGTCGACGGCCGCGCTCGCGCTGGCCGCCCGTGAGGAACTGGACAACCTCACCTTCGTCATCAACTGCAACCTGCAGCGCCTCGACGGCCCGGTCCGCGCCAACTTCAAGATCGTGCAGGAGCTGGAGGCCCAGTTCCGCGGCGCCGGCTGGAACGTCGTCAAGACGCTGTGGGGCTCGGCCTGGGACGAGCTGTTCGCCCTCGACACCACGGGCGCGCTGGTACGCCGGCTGCGCCAGGTGCCGGACGCGCAGGTGCAGACGTACCAGACCCGCGACGCCGCCTACATCCGCCAGGACTTCTTCGGCGCCGACCCGGCGCTGGCGGAGATGGCGAAGCTGCTGAGCGACGACAAGATCCTCGAGTGCTTCCACCTGTCCCGCGGCGGTCACGAGGCCCGCAAGGTCTACGCCGCGTACAAGGCGGCCGTCGAGCACAAGGGCGCGCCGACCGTGATCCTGGCCCAGACGGTCAAGGGCCACACCCTCGGCAGCGGCTTCGCGTCGAAGAACGCCAACCACCAGATGAAGAAGCTCTCGGTGGACGAGTTCAAGACGATGCGCGACCTGCTCGGCCTGCCGATCAAGGACAGCGACTTCGCCGACGGCGTCGTCCCCTACGGCCACCCGGGTGCCGACTCCCCCGAGGTCCGCTACCTCCAGGAGCGCCGCGCGGCCCTCGGCGGTCCGGCCCCGGCCCGCCGTGTCCACCCGCTGGCGCCGCTGCCCGCCCCCGCCGACAAGGCCTTCGCCGCCTTCGACAAGGGGTCCGGCTCCCAGAACGTCGCCACCACCATGGCGTTCGTCCGCCTGGTCAAGGACCTGGTCCGCGACAAGGAGACCGGTAGGCGCTGGGTGCCGATCGTCCCGGACGAGGCGCGCACCTTCGGCATGGAGAGCCTCTTCCCCTCCCTCGGCATCTACTCGCCGAAGGGCCAGACGTACGAGCCGGTCGACCGCGACCAGCTGATGTACTACAAGGAGGCCAAGAACGGCCAGATCCTCAACGAGGGGATCACCGAGGCCGGTTCGATGGCCGACTTCATCGCCGCGTCCAGCGCGTACGCGACGCACGGCGAGGCGATGATCCCGTTCTACATCTTCTACTCGATGTTCGGCTGGCAGCGCACCGCCGACCAGATGTGGCAGCTCGGCGACCAGCTCGGCCGCGGCTTCCTGGTGGGCGCCACGGCGGGCCGTACGACGCTGACCGGCGAGGGCCTTCAGCACGCCGACGGCCACTCCCCGGTGATCGCGGCCACCAACCCGGCCGCGCTCAGCTACGACCCGGCCTTCGCCTACGAGGTCGCGGTGGTCGTCCGCGAGGGTCTGCGCCGGATGTACGGCGAGGCGAAGCCGGGCGAGGACCAGAACGTCTTCTACTACCTCACGGTCTACAACGAGCCGCTGCCGCAGCCGGCCAAGCCGGCCGCTCCGGGTATCGACGAGGGCATCGTCAAGGGCCTGTACCGCTTCAACACGGCGGAGTCCGCGGGCGTGACCGTCCCGGCCAACGCCCCGCGCATCCAGCTGCTCGGCTCGGGCACGGCGATCCACTGGGCCCTCGACGCGCAGAAGCTGCTGGCCGAGGAGTGGGGCGTGGCCGCCGACGTGTGGTCCGCGACCTCCTGGGGCGAGCTGCGCCGCGACGCGCTCGACGCCGACGCGGCCCTGCTGCGCGGCGAGGAGCGGGTGCCGTACGTCCGGCAGGCGCTGCAGGGCGCCGAGGGCCCGGTGCTGGCCGTCTCCGACTACATGCGCCAGGTCCCGGACCAGATCGCGCAGTGGGTGGAGCAGGACTGGTCCTCGCTGGGCGCGGACGGCTTCGGCCTCTCCGACACCCGTGAGGCGGCCCGCCGCCACTTCGGCGTCGACGCCCGGTCGATCGTCGTCGCCGCGCTCGCCCAGCTCGCCAAGCGCGGCGAGGTGCAGGCGACGGCGGTGAAGGAGGCCCGGGCGAAGTACGGCCTGTAGGCACCGGCATCTTCCGGAAGGGGTACGGCGACCGCCGTACCCCTTCCGCTGTCAGTGGCCCCCGGCATCATGAGGCCATGCGCGCCGCCCGCCTCATCAAGATGGTGCTCCTCCTCCAGTCCCGGCCCTCCATGACCGCCGCCGAGCTGGCGCGGGAGCTGGAGGTGTCGGAGCGGACGGTCACCCGGGACGCGCAGGCGCTGTCGGAGGCGGGCGTGCCGGTGTACGCGGACCGGGGGCGGGCCGGCGGGTACCGGCTGGTCGGCGGGTACCGGACGCGGCTGACGGGGCTGGCGCGCACCGAGGCCGAGGCGCTGTTCCTGAGCGGGGTGCCGGGCGCGCTGCGGGAGATGGGGCTGCAGGACGCCGCCTCCGCGGCCCGGCTGAAGGTGTCGGCCGCGCTGCTGCCCTCCCTGCGGGACGCCCCGGACAGCGCCGCCCGGCGGTTCCACCTGGACGCGCCCGCCTGGTTCCGGGAGCCGGAGACACCCGCGCCACTGCCGGTGATCGCCGAGGCGGTGTGGGCCGACCGGCGGATCGGCACGGTGTACCGGCGCGGGGAGCGGCCGGTGGAGCGGGAGCTGGAGCCGTACGGGCTCGTGCTGAAGGCCGGTGTCTGGTACCTGTGCGCGCGCGTGGCCGTTGGCGGTGCCTTCCGGACGTACCGGATCGACCGGTTCGTCGTCGTCGACGCCCTGGACGAGCGCTTCGAGCGGGTGCCGGACTTCGATCTGGCGGCCTTCTGGTCCGAACAGGCCGAGCGGTTCGCCCGGTCGATCCTGCGCGCCGCGGTCGTCGTACGGCTGTCCCCCGAGGGCGCGCGCAGGCTGCCGTACGCCGTGGACCCGGCGGCCGCGCGCGAGGCGCTCGCGGGCGCGGGCGGGCCGGACGGCGAGGGGTGGGTGACGGTGACCGTGCCGGTGGAGTCCGAGGAGGTCGCCCACGAGCAGCTGACGGCGCTGGGTCCGGAGGCCGAGGTGCTGGCGCCGGCGGGTCTGCGGGAGCGGTTCGCGGCGGACGCGGCCCGGCTCGCCGCGTGCTACGGGCGTGCGGACGGCGGATAACGATCCGCCACACTCCACGTGCGCCCCACCGGTGGAGGCCCGATGCTGGTGCCGTGATGGACGAGACGGAGTTCTGGGAGCTGATCGACGCGGCCCGCGAGGCCGCCGAGGGCGATCCGGAGGAGCAGGCGGACCTGCTCGTGGAACGGCTGCTCCAGTTGGACCCGGAGCTGGTCCTGGACTTCGCCCGTCACTTCGAGGCCCGGTACAACCGGGCCTACCACTGGGACCTGTGGGGTGCCGCCTGGGTCCTGCTGGACGGGGCGAGCGACGACGCGTTCGACTACTTCCGGTGCTGGCTGATCGGCCAGGGCCGGGAGGTCTTCGAGGGCGCCCTGCACGACCCGGACTCCCTGGCCGACCTGCTGGAGGACTTCGACGAGGAGATCGACGGGGACGGCGAGGAGCTGGGCTACGCCGCGGACGAGGCGTACGAGCAGCTCACCGGCACCGTCGCCCCGGACCTCGGCATCGCCCCGGCGCCGGCCGAGCCGGAGGGCACCGCGATCACCTTCGAGAACGAGCGGGTGCTCGCCGAGCGCTATCCCCTGCTGTGGGAGCGCTTCAAGGAGTAGCGGTGCCGGCGCGGGCGGCCCGGGGCCGCCTCACGCGCCGACGCCGCCCGCGGGCGGCGTCCGAGGGCTGCCGGGCGGCCGTGTCGGCCCTGACGGGGTGGTGCGGGGGCGCGGCGTTGGCCTGGTCGAGGGCGGAGGCGGTGACGGCGGCCGGGCCGAGGACGACGGTCGCGACGGCGCGGACCACCGCCCAGGGCCCGCGCGTCGCCCGGGCTCGTCCCGCCCGCTCCGCCCGCTCGGTGCACCGCCCGCGCCCGCCGCTCATGGCCCCGCCTCCGCTCGTGGGGCGCCGTGCCCGGCGTCCCGTCCTTTGCCCTGCCCGGCGGGTCGTGCCGCGCGGTGCGCGGCGCGTCGTCCCGCGCCGTGGCCCGACGGTAGGGCGCGCGGCTCGGAGCGGGCTGCGGGCCGGCTATGGCCTCGCTGTGGGCGTCCTGCCCTGGAGCCGGGCCGCCGTCTGCCTAATCTCCGGCAGCCGGGCGGTCAGGGCGGCGCCGGGGCAGCTGGTCATGAAGCCCTCGTTGTGGCCGGCCACGGCGGGCAGGGTGGTGGCGGTGCCCGCCTTGAAGCGGCTGTGCCCGTTGCTGGAGACCAGGTGGGCCCCGGCGCGCGGGTCGACGTCGGCGAGGCCGAGCTTCCAGGCGGCGAGGGCGGCGATCGCGTCGGTCATGGCCCGCGGCACGGGCACGCCGGCGGTGAAGGTGCCGAGGGCGGCGATGCCCGCGGTGCGGTGGTTGAAGCCCTGGGTGTGGGCGCCGGTGACCGGCCGGTCCACGCCTCCGGCGCGGCCCTCGTAGATGGTGCCGCAGCGGTCGACGAGGAAGTTGTAGCCGATGTCGTCCCAGCTCCGGCCGCCGGTCTGGCCGGCGTACAGGGCACGGATGATGCGCGGCGCGTCGGCGCAGTCGTACCGGTTGGGCGAGTCGGTGTGGTGGACGAAGACGGCGACCACCTTGTCGTCGTAGCGCGGGGGCGGCTGGCCGGGCGGGGCGGCGGCCTGGTCCAGCCAGACGGAGCGGGACAGTATGCGCGGCCGGGCGGCGTGGTGGGCCGGGGCGGCACGGTCCGCGCCGGGCCGGGCGAGGCGGACCGGGGCGGCGCTCTCGACGCCACGGGCGCACAGGGCCAGCGCCAGCACGGCGGTCAGGCCGGGGAGGCAGCCGAGCAGCACCAGCAGGGCGCCGGGGACGCGGGCGGGCCGCCGTCCGCCGCGTGTTCCCGGCGTTCTTCGGGGGACGCGCATGGTCCCACTGTCGGCTCGCCGCGCCGTGCTCGCGATGTGGGGTGTGCCACCTGGTGGAACCATCGTCCTTGTCCAGGCCGTTTCTGGGGATATACGCACACGTGGCCGGTCGGCGGCCCGGGTGGCCGCTCACGCGCGCGCGTGACTGATCACCGGGGCCGCCCGGCCCGTATCTCAGGGGGTCCGAGAGAAAGGCGGCTCCGTGGACCTGCTCGACCTGGTGCTCGCGCTGGTGGTGGTCGTCTACGCGGCGTCCGGTTACCGGCGCGGCTTGGTGGCCGGCTGCCTGTCCCTGGCCGGGTTCGTGGGCGGCGCGGCGGTCGGGGTGTGGGCGCTGCCGTGGGTGACCGGGCTCGCCGAACGCGGATCGGCGACGGCGACCGTGCTGGCGGTGCTGACCGTGCTGGTGCCGGGCGTGGTGGGGCACGAGCTGGCGGCCCGGCCGGCGCTGCGGCTGCGGCGTCGGCTGGACCAGGAGGGCCGGGGCCCGCTGCGGGTGGCGGACGGCGCGGGGGGCGCGCTGGCGAACTCGGTCGCCGTGCTGACCGTGGCCTGGGTCGCGGCGAGTGTGCTGGGCGCCTCCTCCTCCCAGACCGTGACCACGGCGATCCGGAACTCGGCGGTGCTGGGCGCGGTGCAGCAGGCGATGCCGCGGACCACCCCGGTGTGGTTCTCGCGGGCCACCTCCGCGCTGACGGAAGCGGGTTTCCCGCAGGTCTTCAACCCGTTCGAGAACGAGTCGACGGCCCAGGTGGCCCGGCCCACCGGCGACAGCGTGACGTCCGCGGCGGCGAACGCGGCCAGACGCAGCTCGGTGAAGATCGAGGGCGCCTTCGGCACCGAGGGCCGGGAGGGCAGCGGCTTCGTGTTCGCGGCCCGGCATGTGATGACCAACGCGCACGTGGTGGCGGGCATCGACCACCCGGGCGTGCGGGTGGGCGGGGTCGGGCCGGCGTACCGGGCCCGGGTGGTGCTCTTCGACCCGGACCGGGACGTGGCGGTCCTCTACGTGCCCCGGCTGCGCGCCCCGGTGCTGCGGTTCGACTACAGCGCGGTGCGCGGCGAGCCGGCGGTGGTCGCGGGCTATCCGCAGGACGGCGGCCTCGATCTGCAGGCGGCCACGGTGGCGAACCGGGTGCGGGCACGGGGCCAGAACATCTACGGCACCCGTACGGTCACCCGGGAGATCTACTCGGTCCGCTCGACGGTCCGGCCGGGCAACTCCGGCGGCCCGCTGCTGTCGGCCGGCGGCCGGGTGTTCGGCATGGTCTTCGCCCGCTCCACCTCGGACGCCGAGACGGGTTACGCGCTGACGGCGGACGAGGTGGCGCGCGACGCCTCGGCGGCGGCCACGGCGACGGCGCCGGTCGACACCGGCCACATCGTCACGTCGTAGGTCGCACGGCCCGGACGCGTTCGGGGGGCAGGGGCCTCAGAGGGCGCGTCCCATGAGCACGTCGTCGACGAAGGCGCCCTCGATCAGCCACTCACCGGGCAGCACGCCCTCGACCGCGAAGCCCTGGGACTCGTAGAGCCGCCGGGCCGGGGTGTTGTGCCCGAGCACCCGCAGGGTGAGGCGGCGCGCGCCCCGCGTCCGCGCCTCCTCGACGGCGGCCCGGACCAGCGCGCCGCCGACGCCCTTGCCGCGGGCCGCGTCGGAGACGACCAGCCCCTGGATCTGGCGGACGTGCGCGTTGGCGGCCAGCGCGGTGGGCAGGACGAGGCGGATGTAGCCGGCGATGCGTCCGTCCAGTTCGGCGACGAGGTAGTCCTGCGGCCGGTGACGCTCGTCGAAGAAGGGCGGGTACGGCGGCCTCGGTGCGGGCAGTACGGCGTGCAGCGGGGACCAGGCGGCCCGGTCGAGGAGGGCCAGCTCCTCCTCGTCGGCGGGCAGGGCGATGCGTATGGACGGCATGGGGGTCACCTTAAGCAGACCGGGGAGGAACGGGCCGGGCGGGGAAGGATGGGCGCATGGAACGTTCGCGAATCGCGGTGGCCGGTGCGTCCGGTCTCATCGGCAGCGCCCTGGTGCGGTCCCTGACCGCGGACGGGCACGAGGTGGTGCGCCTGGTCCGCCGCGCGCCCCGGGACGGAGGCGAGGTCCGCTGGGACCCGGAGCGACAGCAGGTGGACGCGGCCGGGCTGGCCGGCTGTGACGCGGTGGTCAACCTCGCCGGGGCGGGCATCGGCGACCGCCGCTGGACGCCGGAGTACAAGCGGCTGATCCGGGACAGCCGGGTGCTCGGCACGGCCGCGCTGGCGGAGGCGGTGGCCTCGCTGGACACCCCGCCGCGGGTCTATGTGAACGGCAGCGCGATGGGCATCTACGGCGACACCGGTGACCGTGCGGTGGACGAGGACGCGCCGCCCGGTGACGGCTTCCTGCCCTCGCTGTGCGTGGAGTGGGAGGAGGCCGCGGCGCCCGTGCAGGAGGCGGGGGTGCGGACGGTGTTCCTGCGCACCGGTCTGGTGGTCGCGCGGGGCGGCGGGGCCTGGGGCCGGCTGTTCCCGCTGTTCAAGGCGGGGCTCGGGGGGCGTTTGGGGAGCGGGCGGCAGTACTGGTCGTACATCGCGCTGCACGACGAGGTCGCCGCGATCCGGCATCTCATCGACCACGACACCGCGTCCGGGCCGTTCAACCTGACCGCGCCGCGGCCGCTGACGAACCGTGAGATCACGGAGGCGATGGGACGGGTGCTGCACCGGCCGACGGTGTTCGCGGTGCCGGAGCCGGTGCTGCGGGCGGCGCTGGGCGAGATGGCCGGGGACGTGCTGGGCAGTCAGCGGGTGCTGCCGAAGCGGCTGCTGGAATCGGGGTTCACGTTCGCGTTCCCGGGCATCGAGGACGCGATCCGCGCGGCCTGACCGGCGGTCAGGGCCCGTCGGCGTCTCCTGAGGTCTCGTGTGATCTGTTGAGTCCTCTTGTGACCGAATGCGACCGCCGTGCGACCGTGCCCTGCTGATGCGCGACTGCCCCTGATCGGTCAGGGACCTAACCTCGACCCGAACTCGGGTATCCCTGGAGCCAGTTGGGGGCATGACGTCTCCACCGGCCGCGCAACCACAGGAGGGGCCTCGTGCTTGAGCCCGCGTACCAGGTGGACGTCGTCATCGTGGGAGCCGGGATCGCCGGACTCTCGGCGGCTCACCGGCTCACCAGCGCAGGAGTAACCACCGCAGTCCTGGAGGCCGCCCCTTGTGCGGGCGGCCGTATGTCGACCGAGAAGGTCGACGGCTTCCGGCTCGACCGCATAGGACAGCTGCTGTCCACGTCGTACCCCGAACTCCGCCTGACGCCGGGGCTCGGCGCGCTCGCCCTGCGCCGGTTCGCGCCGGGCGTGCTGCTGCATCGCGACGGGCGCACGCACCACGCGGGCGCACCGGCGGCCACAGGGAGCGCAAGGGGCGCACTTCACGTGGTGCGCGCCCTGGCGAGCGCCCCCCGCGGTCCGGCGGCCTCACCCGGCCGGGGCGGCGCGCCGGCCGGAGGCGCGGTCGACCAGGCCCGGCTCGGCACCGCACTGGGCCGGATCGCCGCCACCCCGGTCGAACGCCTGCTGTCCCGGCCCGAGCTGCCCGCGGCGCAGGCGCTCGCGGCCCGGGGAGTGCCGGCGCGCACCATCGAGGGTTTCCTGCGTCCGCTGCTCGCCGCGCTGCTGTGCGACCCGGAACTGTCCACGTCCAGCCGGTGCGCGGACCTGGCGCTGCGCGCCTTCGCGAGCGGCCGGCTGTGCGTGCCGGAGGGCGGCGCCGAGGCACTGCCCGAGTCGCTGGCCCAGACGCTGCCGCCCGGCACCGTGCACACCGGGGTGCGGGTCACCTCGGTGTCCACGACGTCGGTGACCACCGCCGAGCACGGCGAGATCCACTGCCGCGCGGTGCTGCTGGCGACCGACGCGCGGGCCGCGGCGGAGCTGCTGCCGGGCCTGAGGGTCCCGGACTTCCACCCGGTGACGGTTCTGCACCACACCACGGACGATCCGGCGCCGGCCCTGGCGACCGGCACCTCGCTGCTGCTGGACGCCGACCGCGGCGGACCGGTCGCGCACACGGCGGTGCTCAGCAACGTCGATCCGAGCCGGGCACCGGCCGGCCGGGTGCTGATCTCCTCGACCGTGCTGGGCACCCCGCCCGACGGGATCGACACGGCCGTGCGCATCCATCTGTCCCGGCTGTACGGCACCTCGACCCGGCGCTGGGAGACGCTGGCGGTGCACCACACCCCGGAGGCGGTGCCGGCCATGCGCCCCCCGCACGACCTGCGCCGCCCGGTACGGCTGCTGGCCGGCCTCTACGTCTGCGGCGACCACCGCGACACCAGCACCGTCCAGGGCGCCCTGCACTCGGCCCACCGGGCGGCGGCCGCCGTCCTCGCGGACCTGGGCGCGGCGGGGTCGATGCACCGTTCGGATCCCGCGCCCACCCTGCCGAGGGCCGCCTGATCCGCCGGGCGGCCCCTGGGCCGGGTCCGCGAAGTCACGCCTGCGACGCGACTTCGCGGATCCGGCCTAGCCGAGCGCGGCCACCTTCTCGCGGTAGCCGCGCACGGGAGCCGCGTCCCGGTACGGCTCCAGGCGCCGCTCGAAGTCCTTGACGTACTCGACGGCCCGCACGGACCGCATCTGGGCCGCCTGGCCGGCGGCCTCCGCGGCCAGCGCGCACGCCTGGTCGAGCTCGCCGAGGCCGAGCCGGGCGGTGGCGAGGACGACCCGGCAGAACAGGCGGCTGCGGGCGTAGGCGGGGGCGCGCAGTTGCAGGGAGCGCTCGGCGTGCTGCGCCGCCGCCCGGAACTGCTGGAGATCGCGGTGGCAGTGCCCGAACTCGTCGGCGAGCTGCGCCTCGTCGAAGAACCGGGCCCAGTACGGCACCTCGTCCCCGGGCCGGGCCGCCTCCAGGGCGCGCTCGGCCCGCACAAGCGCCCCGGTGCACGCCCGCACCTCGCCCAGGACCCCGTGCGCACGGGCCTCGGCGGCGTGCAGCAGCGCCTGCACGACCGACGGGGCGCCGGAACCGACGCCCTGCTGCGCCACCCGCGCGAGCTGCACGGCCTCCCTGCCGTGCCCGAGGTAGACGGCCTGGCGGCTCATGGTGACGAGCACGTAGGAGCCGTAGGCCCGGTCGCCGGCCGCCTGGGCGAGCCGCAGGGCCTGCACGAAGTAGCGCTGGGCGAGCCCGTGCGCCCCGATGTCGTACGAGGTCCAGCCGGCGAGCCGGGTGAGGTCGGCGGACGCCGCGAACAGGCGCCGCCCGGTCTGCTCGTCGTAGGCGCCGCGCAGCAGCGGCTCGCACTCGTGCTCCAGGTAGCGCACGAGGGCCTGCCGGGCGTGACCGCCGCCGTAGGCGTCGTCGAGGGTGCGGAACAGCTCGCCGACCGAGCGCAGCGCGGCGATGTCACCGCCGGTGACCCGGTGGCCGGGCGCCCGCTCGGCCTGGCCGCGCGGCCGGGCCGGGGCGGTCACCGCCTCCAGCCGGCTCCTGACGGCGGCCGGGCGGCCCTGGGCGGGCACCCGGGCCACCGGCTCGCGGGCCACCCGGTCGTCGGCCTTGCCGATCAGCCAGTCCCGGCTGGGCACGACGAGGCCGGCCGGGGTGAAGGCGATCTTGCGCAGCTCGGCGTGGCTGCCGGAGTCCTTGCGCCACAGCCCGCTGACGATGTCGACGGCCTCCTCCGGGGTGGCCGCGAACTCGAGCCCGGCGTACACCGGCGCACACGCGTCCAGACCGAGATCCTGGGCCGTGAGCCGGCGCCCGAGCCGGCGTGTGAACACCTCGGCGATCAGCGCGGGCGTGGTCCCCCGGGGCTGCTGGCCGCGCAGCCAGCGGGTGACCGAGGTCTTGTCGTATCTGAGGTCCAGCCCGTGCTCCAGGCCGAGCTGGTCGACGCGACGGGCCAGACCCGCGTTGGAGAACCCCGCTTCTGCGATGAGCGCGGCGAGCTGGCGGTTGGGGGTGCGCTGCGCGGGTCGGTCCGTCATCTGCGGTGCGTTCTCCTGCCTTACGGCTCTGCTGAAGTACCCGGATTGCCGGTGAGCAGCCCTTATGGCCTCGTTGGACGGCGCGAATGTAGCGGAGAGTGAGCAGACGATCGCACAGTTCCCCATTCATTCATCCGATCGTGTGAGGATTGCCCTCAGGGCTGACGTACGCCGGACGGTCGTACAGTGGCGTGGGCGCGTCACGCGCCTGACACCGGTTCGCTGAGGGAGGCGCTTGCCGTGAGTGAGTTGCGGTTCGTCCACATGGGGTTCGGCGCGGACGCCGTCGAGTACCGGGAGGCGTGGGACGAGCAGCGCCGGGTGCACGCGGCCCGGTTCGCCGACGAGGTCCCGGACACCGTCATCCTGCTGGAGCACCCCCCGGTCTACACGGCGGGCCGCCGCACCGAGGACAGCGAGCGCCCGCTGGACGGGACCCCGGTCGTCGACGTGGACCGCGGCGGCAAGATCACCTGGCACGGACCCGGCCAGCTCGTGGGCTACCCGATCCAGAAGCTGCCCCGCCCGGTGGACGTCGTCGCCCATGTGCGCCGTCTCGAGGAGGCCCTGATCCGCACCTGCGCCGAGTTCGGCCTGGAGACCACGCGGGTCGAGGGCCGCAGCGGGGTGTGGGTGCTCGGCGACCCGGTCGAACAGCGGCCGGCGCTCGGAGGGCTCTCCCTCGACTTCGACCCGAGGCTGACGGACGAGGAGTTCGACCCCCGGCTGAACGGCCCCGAGTACGCTCCCTCCAACGCCGGCCAGCGCCGCGAGGACCGCAAGATCGCCGCCATCGGCATCCGCGTGGCCAAGGGCGTCACGATGCACGGGTTCGCGCTGAACGTGAACCCCGACAACAAGTGGTTCGACCGGATCATCCCGTGCGGCATCCGCGACGCGGGCGTGGACTCGCTCGCCGCCGAACTGGGCCGGGACATCACCGTCGAGGACGTCCTGCCGGTGGTCGAACGGCACCTGCGGGACGTGCTGCAGAACGCGGACCTCAAGCCGCGCGTCGTGGAGAAGGCCTCCGCCTGATCCAGGAATGCGCCCTGCGGCCCCGGGGTTGGGCTCCGCGGTAGGGCTCAGTAAATACGGGCGTACCCTGGTGTACGCCGAGGAATCGAAGTCACAGGGAGCCGGTCGTGTCCGCAGTCGCACCCGACGGACGCAAGATGCTGCGCCTGGAGGTCCGCAACAGCCAGACCCCCATCGAGCGCAAGCCCGAGTGGATCAAGACCCGGGCGAAAATGGGTCCCGAGTACACGAAGATGCAGAACCTCGTGAAGAGCGAGGGCCTGCACACGGTCTGCCAGGAAGCCGGCTGCCCGAACATCTACGAGTGCTGGGAGGACCGCGAGGCGACCTTCCTCATCGGCGGCGACCAGTGCACGCGGCGCTGCGACTTCTGCCAGATCGACACCGGCAGGCCCGAGGCGCTCGACCGTGACGAGCCGCGCCGCGTGGGTGAGTCCGTGGTCACCATGGACCTGAACTACGCCACCATCACCGGCGTCGCCCGCGACGACCTGGAGGACGGCGGCGCCTGGCTGTACGCGGAGACCGTGCGCCAGATCCACGCGCAGACGGCGGAGCGCGAGGGCGGCCGGACCAAGGTCGAGCTGCTCGCCCCCGACTTCAACGCGGTCCCGGAACAGCTCGCCGAGGTCTTCGGGTCCCGGCCCGAGGTGTTCGCGCACAACGTCGAGACGGTGCCGCGGATCTTCAAGCGCATCCGCCCCGGCTTCCGCTACGAGCGCTCCCTGAAGGTCATCACCGAGGCCCGCGACTTCGGCCTGGTCACCAAGTCCAACCTGATCCTCGGCATGGGTGAGACCCGCGAGGAGGTCGGCGAGGCGCTGAAGCAGCTCCACGACGCCGGCTGCGAGCTGGTCACCATCACCCAGTACCTGCGCCCCTCCGTGCGCCACCACCCGGTGGAGCGCTGGGTGAAGCCGCACGAGTTCGTGGAGCTGAAGGAGGAGGCCGAGCAGATCGGCTTCTCCGGCGTGATGTCCGGCCCGCTGGTGCGGTCGTCGTACCGCGCGGGGCGCCTCTACCAGATGGCCGTCGAGAAGCGGGGCTCCTACATCGCCGCCCAGGCCGTGTGAGCCGAGCGTGTGAATTCACGCACAAGTTACTACTGGCCAGTAATGGCCGAGTCGACGCGGTCCCGGCCGTCCTCGCTGATGAGGACGCCGCCGGGGCCGCGTCGGCGTTCCGGGGTTCCACATCGAGGCTTCACGGGCGTTTGACCGGCCGGTCATGCCCTGGTAACACCATTCAGTGACTCTGGTATCACGCCCCGTATCCCACCAGTGACGAAGGGGACCCCGATCATGCAGGCCGCGCCCGTTCGCGCCACACCGATTCCGTCCTTCACCGACGCGCTCCGCGCCGTCGAGTCCCTGCTCATGAGCAGTGGGCAGCGCACCGCCCGCCGCAACGCCTGGAACTCCGTCCTGGAGGACCGCCGCCGCGCCAAGGACCGGGTCGAGGCGCAGCGCGTGCTCGAGCAGGCCGCCGGCCGCCCCTGAACCTCGTCCCCCACGGGCACTGCCGTCGTGGGCGCTCCCGGGGCCACGTAGACTTCGTGGCATGGCGAGGAAGGAAAACGCGGCGGACGCCGCGAACGCAGGGCGACTGAAGCAGATCGCCCTCACGTACAAGATGACCCGCAAGGCCGACAAAAAGCTCGGTCTTGTACTCGCGGCTGTCGGTATCGGCACCTTCGGTGTCTTCCTCGCGATCGGTTTCTTGATCGGCCACCCGTACTACCTGGCGATCCTGGGCCTGCTGCTCGGGTTCCTGGCCACGGCGATCGTGTTCGGCCGCCGGGCCGAGCGGGCCGCCTTCGGGCAGATGGAGGGCCAGCCGGGCGCCGCAGCGGCCGTGCTGGACAACATCGGCCGGGGCTGGACGACGACTCCGGCGGTGGCGATGAACCGCAGCCAGGACGTGGTGCACCGGGCGGTCGGCAAGGCGGGCATCGTGCTGGTCGCGGAGGGCAACCCGAACCGGGTGAAGAGCCTGCTGGCCGCCGAGAAGAAGAAGATGAACCGCATCGTCGCGGACATCCCGGTGCACGACCTGATCGTCGGCACCGGCGAGGGTCAGGTCGAGCTCAAGAAGCTGCGCACGACCATGCTGAAGTACCCGCGCGTGCTGACCGGCCCGCAGGTCACCGCCACCAACGACCGGCTGCGCGCCCTCGGCGACCTGATGAGCAACATGCCGCTGCCCAAGGGCCCGATGCCGAAGGGCATGCGGATGCCGAAGGGCGGGCCGAAGACCCGCTAGGACTCCTCGTACGAGAGAGGGGGCGCCCGGACCTGGTCCGGGCGCCCCCTTCGTCGTGTGGCGTGCTCGGCGCCTCGGGCGCCGTCTTCGTCGTGGGCGGGCCCCGCCGCCCCGTGGCGGTGTGCCGCGCCCCGTGACCGTGCCGCCGGGCGGGCGCGGGAGCTACCGGCGGACCTCGACGGTCTTCGCGAGCCGGTCGTGCAGGCCGCGGCCGTCCCGGTCCCAGATCAGCGCGGGGATCGCGAGACAGAGCAGAACCGAGCGCAGCAGCGCGCGCCCCGGGTTCACGGTGCCGGTCTCCAGGGCCACGACCCGGATGCCGAAGAGGCGCTTGCCGGGCGTGAAGCCGATCGTGCCGACGGTCAGGACGCTCATCGCGAAGAAGACGAGCAGGGCCCAGTTGCTGGTGGCGGGGCTGTTGCCGTGCGTGATGAGACCGTATGCGATCAAGACGCACAGACCCCAGTCCACGGCCAGCGCGCCCAGGCGCCTGCCGGGCCGGGCGATCGAGTTCGGCCCCTCCTCCGGCAGACCGAGCTGCTCGCCCCGGTATCCGAAGTCGGCGCCGGCGTCTTCCAGCGCCGCACGCGGCCCGGAGAGCCACGATCCCATTGCTTGCCTGTTGTCCACCCGACCACGGTACTGCGCCCGGATTCGGGCAGGGCGCACAGGGGTGTGTCGGGGCTAGGGTGGAGGCGTGGCCGGTTAACTTCTGCGAAACAAATGGGTCACGCCCGAGAAATCACCCGTCCCTAGGGTCGAGGGCAGCGTGTGCCACCGCACGGGCCGCACGAACGATCTACCACCCCGGCGGGATGGTCGGGAGTAGGAGGAGCTGGATGTTCCAGAACGCCGACGAGGCCAAGAAGTTCATCGCGGACGAGGACGTCAAGTTCGTCGACGTCCGTTTCTGCGACCTGCCGGGCGTCATGCAGCACTTCACGTTGCCCGCCGAGGCGTTCGACCCCGACGACGAGCAGGCCTTCGACGGGTCGTCGATCCGCGGCTTCCAGGCCATCCACGAGTCGGACATGTCCCTGCGTCCCGACCTGTCCACGGCGCGCGTGGACCCGTTCCGCCGGGACAAGACGCTCAACATCAACTTCTTCATCCACGACCCGATCACGGGCGAGCAGTACTCCCGTGACCCGCGCAACGTGGCGAAGAAGGCGGAGGCCTACCTCGCCTCGACCGGTATCGCGGACACCGCGTACTTCGGTCCCGAGGCCGAGTTCTACGTCTTCGACTCCGTCCGCTTCGCGACGGGCGCGAACGAGTCCTTCTACCACATCGACTCCGAGGCCGGCGCCTGGAACACCGGCGCCCTGGAGAACAACCGTGGTTACAAGGTCCGCTACAAGGGCGGCTACTTCCCGGTCCCGCCGGTCGACCACTTCGCCGACCTGCGCGCCGAGATCTCCCTGGAGCTGGAGCGGTCCGGCCTGAAGGTCGAGCGCCAGCACCACGAGGTGGGCACCGCCGGCCAGGCCGAGATCAACTACAAGTTCAACACGCTGCTCGCCGCCGCCGACGACCTCATGCTCTTCAAGTACATCGTGAAGAACGTGGCCTGGAAGAACGGCAAGACCGCGACCTTCATGCCGAAGCCGATCTTCGGCGACAACGGCTCGGGCATGCACGTGCACCAGTCGCTGTGGAGCAACGGCGACCCGCTGTTCTACGACGAGGCGGGTTACGCGGGCCTGTCGGACACCGCCCGCTACTACATCGGCGGCATCCTCAAGCACGCCCCGTCGCTGCTGGCCTTCACCAACCCGACGGTGAACTCCTACCACCGCCTGGTGCCGGGCTTCGAGGCGCCGATCAACCTGGTGTACTCGCAGCGCAACCGCTCCGCCGCGATGCGCATCCCGATCACCGGCTCCAACCCGAAGGCCAAGCGCGTCGAGTTCCGCGCCCCGGACTCCTCGGGCAACCCGTACCTGGCGTTCTCCGCGCTGCTCCTCGCGGGCCTGGACGGCATCAAGAACAAGATCGAGCCGGCCGAGCCGATCGACAAGGACCTCTACGAGCTGGCTCCCGAGGAGCACGCCAACGTGGCCCAGGTCCCGACCTCGCTCGGTGCCGTGCTCGACCGCCTCGAGGCCGACCACGAGTTCCTCCTCCAGGGCGACGTCTTCACGCCGGACCTGATCGAGACGTGGATCGACTACAAGCGCACGAACGAGATCGCGCCGCTGCAGCTGCGTCCGCACCCGCACGAGTTCGAGCTGTACTTCGACGTGTGACAGGCGCCCCCGGGATCAGCGGTCCTGAGGGGTTCCGTGCGGAGGGCCGCCACCCGGACACGTCCGGGTGGCGGCCCTCCGCCGTGCGTCCGTCAGCTCACCACGACGATGACGACCGGTACTCCGCCGTTGTTGAAGTTGTTGCGGAAGAAGTCGCCCCGGTCGAAGCGGTCGAAGCAGTTGCCCCACCAGCCGCAGCCCCGGTTGGTGCTGACCTGCGTGACGTGGTTCGGGGTGGCCGCCGATGCCGCGGCCGCCGAGCTGACGACGGCTCCGCCGGCCATCAGGACGCCGACGGCGGACACTGCGGCGAGACGCCTCGCGCGATGTGCTTTCATGGATCCACCTTCCTTCCACCCCTCGTGCGGCTTTCCGGGCACGAGTCGGATGGCCGCGGTCTCGGAGCGAGAGTCCGGCGCGGTCGTAGGGGGGCCGCACGAATGTCGTAGCAGGGCGTCACCATGACGCAGCCCGCAGTGCGGCTTCTCATCTCGATGCTAGCCGTCCGCCGGTCACCCAGCATCCTGGGCAACCTTTACCGCTTCTCATGACTCCTATTCCCGGGAGATCATCACCCTGGCTCTGTCCGACGAGAGAGGTGCAACGGGGATGTCCGAACAGGACGACTGGGAGAAAGAGTTCGATCACAGGTGGGCGAACTCGGCTGAGCACAAGGAGCCTTCGGCCCGCGCCCGTATGCTCGCCGCCCGCTGGAAGGAGAACCCTCCGGACCCGGCGCCCTTCCGTGCCGACCCGGAGCGCTCGGCGCCGCGCCGGTCCTCGTGGATATCGACGGTCGTGGTCCTCGGCTGCGTCGTCGCGGTGATAGTCCTGCTCGGCTACGCGCAGATGCACTCGCCGTACTAGCCCGCCACTGCGCGTGAACGGCCGTCCAGGGCCCCCCGCGGGGGTATCCAGGTGCACACTGGACAGCGGGACGAGTGCCTGACCGTGGGGTGGTGCAAGATGCAGAGCCGCTTCCGGAGCGATCGGCGGCTGACCGTACGGATGACGGTCACGCTGTTCCTGCTCGGACTGCTGTACGTGGCCTTCGTCGCCGCGTTGATCGTGTTGCTCAAGTCCTGGCTGCTGGTCGTCGCGGTGGTCGGGGCGATGTTCGTCGCGCAGTTCTGGTTCTCCGACCGGATCGCGATGTTCGCCATGCGCGGGCGGGTCGTGGAGCGGGAGGAGTACCCCGAACTGCACGCCGTGGTCGACCGGCTGTGCGCGATCGCGGACATGCCGAAGCCGGTGATCGCCGTCTCCGAGATGGGCATGCCGAACGCGTTCGCGACCGGGCGCAGTCCCGATCACGCCGTGGTCTGCGTGACCACCGGGCTGCTGCGCCGGCTGGAGCCCGCCGAGCTGGAGGGCGTGCTCGCGCACGAGCTGTCGCACGTGGCGCACAAGGACGTCGCCGTGATCACCATCGCGTCGTTCCTCGGGGTGATCGCGGGACTGATCGTGCGGTTCGCCTTCTACTCGCAGGTCCTCGGCGGCGGCCGCAGGGACCAGAACACGGCCGCCGTCTTCGCCGCCGTGATGGCCGTCTCCGCGGCCGTGTACGCGATCAGCTTCCTGCTGATCCGGGCGCTGTCCCGGTACCGGGAACTGGCGGCCGACCGGGCCGCCGCGCACCTGACCGGCCGGCCGTCGGCGCTGGCGTCGGCGCTCACCAAGGTCTCCGGGGACATCGCCCGGATCCCGACCGAGGACCTGCGTACGGCCCAGGCCTTCAACGCCTTCTACTTCACCCCGGCGACCGGCAAGGAGCCCGGCATCGAGCGGTTCTTCTCCACCCACCCGACCCTGCAGCAGCGGCTCGACCAGCTCGGGCGGATCTCCGCGGAGCTGGGCGAGGCGGCCACGCCGGGGAAGGCGGGCTGAGCATGGGGCTGCTGGACATCCTGCTCGGCCGTACGAAGCCGGTCGCGCCCGATCTGGACCGGCTGTTCGCGCTGCCCTCGGCGGCGATCACGCTCGAGGCGGCGGCCGGGTTCACCCCGGCCGGCGTCGGCGCGGTGTGCTTCGCCACGGTCGAGGGCGCCGCCTTCGAGCAGACCCACCGCGAGATCCAGGCACTGCTCGACGCGGACGCCGACCGGGCGGGGAGTCCGGTGGAGCTCACCCAGGACGGCTACGGCTACTCCTGGCTGATCTCCCGCCGGCCCCCCGAGCAGCTCCCCGAGCTGGTCAACGACCTGCACGCGGTGAACACCTCCCTGGAGGCCAACGGCTTCGGCCCCCAGCTCCTGTGCTCACTGGCCACCTTCACGAACGACACCGGCCGCCGGCTGGCCCTCGTCTATCTGTACAAACGGGGGACCTTCTTCCCGTTCGCCCCGCTGCCCGGCGGCTCCGAACGCCGGGACAGCGCGCTGGAGCTGCGGGTGAAGGCGGCGCTCGGAAGTGATCTGCGGATCGAGCCGGACCTCGGCCGGTGGTTCCCGGTGTGGGGCGCCCCCGGTCTGTGACGACCGGGGGCGCCTCGGCTCACCTGCTCTTCGCGCGCGCCTGGCGCCGGGTCTCGAAGGGGCGCTCGCGGCGGTAGCGGCGCTCCCACTTGGCCTGGCGGTCACGGCGCTCGCGGTACGCCCGGTAGGAGTCGGGCACCGGGCCCGCGCCGCCCGGCGGGGGTGCGGCGGGCGAGCCCCGGCCGTACTTCGCGTACAGGTACAGCAGCACGGCGGCGCCGAGCCACCAGGTGTGGTTTCCGAATCCGAGGATCACCAGGACGACGGTCCCGGTGCTGACGACGCCACGCATGACGGACCTCCTCCATGAGGTGAGTGGGGACGGGGTGTCGGCTTCGCGCCGTTTGTTCAGCGTAGAGAGGCCGCATCCCGGTACGCACCTCGTTTTCCGCGCGGTCCGGCCCGTGTGAGTGAATGGCGCTCATGAGCGAACTCCCCGCGCCCACAGGCGAGTACAAGGACTTCGTGTACGCGTACGACGGCGAGCGGATCAGCGGGGTGAGCGCCGGTCCGCCCGGACGGGCGACGGCCGTGCTCCTGCACGGCGCGGGAACCGGCAGCAAGGAACGGCTGCTGCCGCTGGCCGCCGAGTTCGCCGCCCGTGGCGCGCACGCCCTGGCCTTCGACTTCTCCGGGCACGGCGAGAGCAGCGGCGCGCTCGCGGAGTCGAGCCTGCGACGGCGGTTCGCGCAGGCGGTCGCGGTGATCGACGCGCACGCCCCGGCGGGCGATCCGCTGGTGCTGGTCGGGTTCAGCATGAGCGGGCAGACGGTCGCGGATCTGGTCCGGCACTACGGGCGCCGGGTGGTGGCGGTGGGTCTGTGCGCGCCCGCCGTGTACGCGCCGGAGGCCTGGGACGAGCCCTTCGACGACGGCAGCCGGCGGTTCAGCACGATCATCCGCACGTCCGGGAGCTGGCGGACCTCCCCGGCGCTGGAGGTGCTGCGCGCGTTCGAGGGGCGGGCGGTGCTGGCGGTGCCGGGCACCGACGACGTGATCCCGCCGGAGGTGACGGAGGCCGTGCAGGACGCGCTGTCGGCACGCGCCCAGTACACCCGGCTCGAACTCCCGGACGCCGGGCACCGGTTGGGCCTGTGGCTCCAGGACCACGCCGAGGACCGGCGGGACCTGGCGGCCGCGCTGCTGGACGGGCTCGAGGACGGTGCCTGGGCGTCGACGCGCGGCTGGCTGGCCGAGCGGCTGCCGCGGGGCCGTGAGGTCGTGGACTCCCGTCCGCTCTCCGGGGGCTGGTCCGCGCAGATGCGGGGGCTCACGCTGGACGACGGGGAGGAGCTGGTGCTGCGCACGTTCGTGCGGCCGTTCTTCCGGCGGCACGCCCCGGGGCTGCTGTCCCGGGAGGCGGCGGTGCTCGGTCTGCTCGCCGGGCAGGAGGGCGTTCCGGCACCGGCCCTGGTCGCCGTCGACGCCACCGCGGAGCACTGCGACCACCCCAGCCTGCTGATGACCCGGATGCCGGGTCTGGTCCGGGTGGACGACGAGGACGGGGAGTTCCTGGACCGGCGGCTGGACCTGCTCGCCGCCCAGCTGGTCCGTATCCACGCGGTCGAGCCGGCGGAGCGCCCGCGTCCGTACCAGGCGTGGACCTCGCCCGGGAGAGTGCGTGCGCCGGAGGGCGCGTTGTGGGAGCGGGCGGTGGACGTCATCCGGCGCGACCCGCCGCCGTACCGCGGCCGGTTCCTGCACCGGGACTACCACCCCGGCAACGTGCTGTTCACGGGGGCCGGGGACGGGCTCCGGGTGAGCGGGGTCGTCGACTGGGTGGAGACCTCCTGGGGCCCGGCCGACCTGGACGTCGCCCACTGCTCCACGGCGCTGGCCCTGCTGCACGGCCCGGAGCACGGGCTGGCCTTCCGGGACCGGTACGAGCGGCACGGCGGTGACGGTCTGGCGGACGGGCCGGACCACCTGTACTGGCGGCTGCTCGACGCGCTGGCCTACTCCCCCGACGCAGCGAAGCTGGCCGGGCCCTGGCGTGAACTGGGCCGCACGGATCTGACGCCCGGGGTGCTGGGCGAGCGGCTGGCGGCCTACGTGGGCGGGCTGATGGAGCGGTACGGCTGAACCTCGGGCGCCGGACACCGGTTGTCGGTGGTACCGGCGAGCATGCTGGGAGTGGCACGGTGAGCGACGGGGAGGTCGGCATGGGCGACGGACGGCGGCACATCGGTACGGCGGAGCGGCGGGCGCGGCTGGCGCTGCGCCACCGTCTCGCGGACACGGCGCGGGCGGCGACCCCCGAGGAGGTGGCCGCCGCCCTGGTGGCCCTGCACGGCACGGACCCGGCGACGGTGTATCTGGCGGTGGCGGCGCGGCTCGCCGACGCGGCGAAGGCGGTGCCGGAGACGGAGCGGGCGCTGTACGGGGACCGGACGCTCGTCCGTATGCACGGCATGCGGCACACGGTGTTCGTGTTCCCCACGGAGCTGACCGCCGTCGTGCACGCGTCCACGGGCCTCACGGTGGCGGCGCGGGAACGCGCCTCGCTGGTCAAGGACATGGCCAGGGCGGGCGCCCCGGACGCGGCCTGGCTGGCGGAGGTCGAGGCGTCCGCGCTGGCGGCGCTGGCCCGGCGCGGCCAGGCGACGGCGGCGGAGCTGACGGCGCACGAGCCGCGGCTGCGCGAGCAGTTCGTGTACGCGGCGGGCAAGAGCTACGAGGGGGTCCACACGGTCTCCTCTCGGCTGCTGCGGGTGCTCGGCGTGGAGGGCAAGGTGGTCCGGGGCCGCCCGCTCGGCTCCTGGACGTCCAGCCAGTTCCGCTGGGCGCCGGCACCGCCGCACCCGGAGCTGGATCCGGCGCGGGCGCAGGCCGGTCTGCTGGAGCGCTGGCTGCGGGTCTGCGGGCCCGCCACGGAGGCGGACCTGAAGTGGTGGACCGGCTGGCGGGTGACGGAGGTGCGCCGCGCCCTGGCCGCGATCGGCGCGCACGAGGTCGCCCTTGAGGAGGGCACGGGTTTCGTGGCGGCCGGTGACGTGGAGCCGGTGGCGGCTCCCGGCCGGCCGTGGGCGGCCCTGCTGCCGGCGCTGGACCCGACGGCCATGGCCTGGCAGCGGCGCGACTGGTACCTGCCCGACGGGCTGCGCCCGGAGCTCTTCGACCGCAGTGGCAACGTGGGCCCGACCGTGTGGTGGAACGGCCGGGTGGTGGGCGGCTGGGCCCAGCGCGCGGACGGCGGGATCGTCTGGCGGATCCCGGACGCCGGCGTGCGCCGGGAGGCGGAGCCGGTGGTGGCGGTGGAGGCGGAGCGGCTGCGGGGGTGGCTGGGCACGACGAGGGTCACCCCGCGGTTCCGCACCCCGCTGGAGCGGGAGTTGTCGGCCTGACGGTCCGGGTGCCCCACGCCGGCCCGGGGCACCCGGCACCGGTTCTCACCGGGTGTAACGCATCAGCGCCCGCACCATGTGGCACGTCGTGGCGGACGGCGGGCGCACGCCGATCCGCTCGGCGGTGCCGCGGATCGCCTCGTCGTGGGCCTGGTTCGGCAGGTGGACGCCGGTGTCGAGCAGGGCTATGGCGAGGCGCATGGCCTTCAGGCGCCGGTTGTGGGTGACGTACCACTCGCGGGGCCGCCCGGCGGGCAGCGGACGCTTCTCCACCGGCGCGTAGGGCGAGTCGAGCCGGACGGCGCGCTTGGCGGTGGACTGAGTCGGCAACGGCTTGGACTTCAGGGCGGCAGCGGGCACGGGCATCCTCCTGTCGCGGTCAGGGCACCCGCCGGAAGGTCTCCGGCGATTCCCTCGAACACTGCTCCCATTCTACTGCCGGGCACTGACATTCAGGGAGTCGCCGAGTGGCTCAAATGCGCAGATGGGACAGGAAGTTGGCGCCGTGTCACGGCAGGTTCGGGAGGTGCGGATGGGGCGGCGGGAAATCGAACAGGCTCATCGCTCCGCGACCGCCGCGCGGCGTGCGCCGGCCCGGTTCTCGCGTACGGTGTGCCGCATGGAGATCTGGATCAACCCGGCCTGTTCCAAGTGCCGCAGCGCCATCAGCCTGCTCGACGCCGAGGGGGCCGACTACACCGTCCGCCGCTACCTGGAGGACGTGCCGAGCGAGGACGAGATCAGGGCCGTGCTCGGCCGGCTCGCACTCGAGCCGTGGGACATCACCCGCACCCAGGAGGACGCCGCCAAGGAGCTCGGGCTCAAGGAGTGGGCACGGGACGAGAGCGCGCGGGACCGGTGGATCACGGCCCTCGCCGAGCACCCGAAGCTGATCCAGCGGCCGATCATCACGGCGGACGACGGGACCGCCGTGGTGGGCCGCACCGAGGAGGCCGTGCAGGAGGCGGTGTCCCGGAGCAAGAGCTGAGCGGTGCCCAACCGAGTTGTGACGCAGGTTACTTGGAAGAACCCCGGTGACCACTGAGTAACCCTGTTCGGGATCTCGTACATAGCGGCGTACGCTCCCCTACCTCTTCAGGAGGCGCGCATGTCTCGCAGGAGAACTCTCAGCACGAAGAAGAAGCTCGCGCTGCTCGTCAGTGCCGCGGCGGTGGCGGGCGGCGGAGCCTTCGCGCTGGCGTCCACCTCGAACGCCGCACAGAGCCCGCAGAACGCCCGGACGCTGTCCGCCGGGGACTCGACGGTGTGCCAGGGGCTGGCCACGGCCCACGGCAACAACGACAAGTTCATCGCGGACCAGAAGGCGAAACCGGACGCGCAGTCGGCGGCCCGGATCGCCAACCGCGAGGCGGTCATCAAGCAGATCGAGGTCCAGCAGAAGGCCGCCGGATGCACCGTTGGGGAGTCGGCTCAGGGCTCCCAGGCGGCGCAGGGCGGCCAGCAGGGCAACGAGCAGCAGGGGGCCGGCGCGCAGCAGGGTGCCGACGCCCAGGCGGGCGGGGCGCAGGCCGGTGGGGCGCAGCAGTCCGCGCAGCCCTCGGACCCGGCGGCCGGCGGGAACGACGCCGGCGGTGCCGCGGCCTCGGGCCAGCAGGTGTGCAAGGGCTCGACGGTCACGCTCTCCGGTGAGGGCGGCGCCCCGGCCGCGTCCAGCAACCAGTTCCCGGCCGGCACGACCCTGAAGGTCACCAACCTGGACAACAACAAGTCCACGACGGTGAAGGTCACCTCGGTCTCCGGCAGTTGCGCGCTGCTGAACAACGCCGCCTTCGAACAGGTCCGGGAGCCGGGCAAGTTCCTCATCCGCCGCGCGCTCATCGAGAAGGTGGGGTGAGGCTCAGCCGGACAGGAAGCGCGTGAGGTGACGGCCCAGGCCGGGCGGCGCCGACTGCGGCAGCGCGTGGTGGGAGACCTCCGGCAGTACGCCGGTCTCCACGTGCGGCAGTGTCGCGGCCGCCCGGTCCGCCACCCGGGCGGGGTCATGGGTCCTGCTGTTCGCGGCCACGAGCAGCAGGACCCGTACGTCCAGGGCGCGCAGCGCCTCCGGCGCCGGGCGCGGGCCCGTCACCGGCCGCACGGCCGGGAAACGGGCCGCCGCCTCCTGCAGACGGAGCCAGTCGGGGTCGCAGGTCCCCCGCCCGGTCTCCCACTCCAGGAAGGCGCGGACCCGGTGGGGCGCGGGCCGCAGCAGCATCGGCAGGGCGTGCAGCAGGTACGCCGCCTTGTACCCGGCGAAGCATTCGGTCGGGTCCAGGAGGAACAGGCGGCGCACCCGGGCGGGCGAGCGCAGGGCGTGGTGCAGGGCGATCCAGGCGCCGTACGAGTGTCCGCCCACGTCGGCCGAGGCCGCGTCAAGACCGTCCAGCAGGGCGTCCACCCAGGCGGCCAGGTCGGTGACCGTGCGGGGGTGGCGGTCGCCGGCCGGAACGCTCAGTCCGGGCGCGCCGACCAGGTCGGGGGCCAGCACGCGGCGGGTGCGCGCCAGTTCGGCGGCCTGGGCGTACCAGGACACCGAGGTCGCTCCGCCGCCGCCCGGCAGCAGGAGCAGCGGCGGCGCGTCGCGCGGACCGCAGGCGTTGACCCGGGTCTCGCCGAAGGGTGTGAGGAGCGTCAGCGCCTCGCGGTCCGCCGGCCATTTCGCCAGCACCTTGTCGTATGCGACCCGGAAGGCGCCGGCGTCGTACCCGCTCGCCCATGGCATGACGGAACCCCCTATTATCTCGTCGAGCAAGATATTCGTTCGGCGAGATGATAACCCGGAGGACCGCATGCCGACCCCGCCCAGCCCCGATGCGGTGCCCGAGCTGGAGATCGTCCACCTGCTGCGCGCCGTCACCGTCGAACTCGGCCTGCACAGCGCCCGGTTCGCGAGCCGCAACGGCATGCACCCCACCGATGTGCGCGCCCTGATCGCGCTCATGGACGCCCGGCGCGCGGGCGAGGAGATGACGGCCGGACGGCTCGGTGCGGTACTGGGCATCAACTCGGCCGGGACCACGGCGCTGGTGGACCGTATGGAGCGGGCCGGGCAGGTGCGCCGGGTGCGCGGGGAACGGGACCGGCGGCGGGTCGTCATCGAGGTGGAGGAGCGTGCGGTCGAGCTGGGCCGGGCCTTCTTCGGGCCGCTGATCGAACGGTCGGTGGAGCTGCTGCGGGGGTACGACGAGCATCAGCTGGCGGCCGTCCGGGGCTTCCTCGGCGGGGTGCGGGAAGCGGCCGCCGGGGCCGGGTGAGCGTCCCCCGTCCCTCGCGTGCCGCCGCGCTCCTGCCTGCCGCGCCGCCTCACCACGTGAGTCCGGACACAGAAGGGCCGGGTAACACGGGGTTCACATACGGGCAACGGCCGGGAAATCGCCTGTTGACAGGCTGCCGGGCAGATCGAAGCGGCGCACCGGTGCCGCAGCGCCGCAAGCACCCGCGAGTGCGCCCGACCCACCCCCGAAGGATGTGGCCCCGTGACCTTCAAGGCTGAGTACATCTGGATCGACGGCACCGAGCCGACGGCCAAGCTCCGTTCCAAGACGAAGATCATCACGGGTGCTCCGGCCGGTCTCGACGCACTGCCGATCTGGGGCTTCGACGGCTCCTCCACGAACCAGGCCGAGGGCCACTCCTCGGACCGCGTGCTCAAGCCGGTCTTCACCTGCCCGGACCCGATCCGCGGCGGCGACGACATCCTCGTGCTGTGCGAGGTCCTCGACATCGACATGACCCCGCACCGGTCCAACACCCGTGCCGCGCTGGCCGAGGTCGCCGAGCGGTTCGCCGCCCAGGAGCCGATCTTCGGCATCGAGCAGGAGTACACCTTCTTCGACGGCACCCGTCCGCTGGGCTTCCCCGAGAACGGCTTCCCGGCCCCGCAGGGCGGCTACTACTGCGGTGTCGGCTCCGACGAGATCTTCGGCCGTGACGTGGTCGAGGCGCACCTGGAGAACTGCCTGAAGGCGGGCCTGGGCATCTCCGGCATCAACGCCGAGGTCATGCCGGGCCAGTGGGAGTTCCAGGTCGGCCCGCTCGCCCCGCTGCTGGTCTCCGACCAGCTGTGGGTGGCCCGCTGGCTGCTCTACCGCACCGCCGAGGACTTCGGCGTCTCCGCGACCCTCGACCCCAAGCCGGTCAAGGGTGACTGGAACGGCGCCGGCGCGCACACCAACTTCTCCACCAAGGCGATGCGCGAGGGCTACGACGCGATCATCACCGCGTGCGAGTCGCTCGGTGAGGGCTCCAAGCCGCTGGACCACGTCAAGAACTACGGCGCCGGCATCGACGACCGCCTCACCGGCCTGCACGAGACCGCCCCGTGGAACGAGTACTCCTACGGCGTCTCCGACCGCGGTGCCTCGGTCCGCATCCCGTGGCAGGTCGAGAAGGACGGCAAGGGCTACATCGAGGACCGCCGCCCGAACGCCAACGTCGACCCGTACGTGGTGACCCGCCTGCTGGTGGACACCTGCTGCTCCGCGCTGGAGAAGGCCGGCCAGGTCTGATCCGCACCGCTCTCCCGAAGGGGCGCCCGCCAGGACGGCGGGCGCCCCTTCGGCGTCCCGGTCGCGCTCGGGGTCCACTTCGAGCCGGGCGGGCGTCCAAGCTGTGAGAGAGGGGTCCGCCCGGGCCCCGCTTCTGCTTCAATGGGCCCATGGCCGGCTTCCAGAACCGCACCGCGACGGGTCGTCACGACCTCGAGCCGTTCTGGCCCTCCCGTCAGCACCACGACTTCGACCGAGTGTGTTGCCGCGCGGCGAACGCGCGGGCCCTCTAAAGCCGTACACCCCGGCCTTCGGCCAGCGCGGAACGACGTACGTCTCCCGGCGCGCCCGACCACGAATCGCGGCCGCCGCACCTTCCGACGAACTCCTCGCGCGAAAGAGCTGACCTCTCATGGCGACCACTCGTTCCCTCTCCACCGCCACCCTTCCCGCCCCCGCCCAGAGCGGCCCCCGGCACCGGCTGCGGGCCGTCGACCGGGACGAGGTCGTGGACGTCGCGGACCTTCTGCCGCCGGGTGCCACCTGGCTGCCCGCGCCGCAGCACACCGTGCCCGCCCTCCCCGGACAGCCTCCGATGGTCGGCTACCTGGTGCTGGTCCCGGCCGACCAGCGGCCGCCGTTCCTCCCGGTCACGCTGCCGGACGGAACCGGGGCGGCGGCCGGCGCGGCGGCCGGGACGGACGGCGACCCGCTGGTGCGGATCGACGCCGTACAGCGCACCGTCAGCGTCGACGGCCGCCAGCTCGACCTCACCTACCTGGAGTTCGAGCTGCTGGCCCACCTCGTGGCGCACCCGAACCGGGTGCACACCCGCGACCAGCTCGTGACCACGGTGTGGGGGTACGGCCACGTCGGCGACGGCCGTACCGTCGACGTCCACATCGCCCGGCTGCGCCGGAAGCTGGGCGAGCGGCACCGCCGGTCGATCCAGACCGTGCGCCGGGTCGGCTACAAGTACACCCCGCCGACCGGGGACTGAGCCGGGCCGTCTGCCGTCGGCAGACAGCCCTTCCCTCCCCGGGCCGGTACCGGGCACGCTCACCGGCATGAGACTTCTGGTGCTGGGCGGTACGGAGTTCGTGGGAAGGACCGTCGTGGAGGCCGCGCTCGCGCGCGGCTGGGAGGTGACCGTCTTCCACCGGGGACGGCACGCGCCTCCCGCGGGGGTGCGGTCGCTGCACGGCGACCGCACCGCGCCCGACGGGCTCGCCGCCCTCGCCGCCGACGACGGCACCTGGGACGCGGTGGTCGACACCTGGTCGGCCGCGCCCCGGGCGGTCCGGGACGCGGCGCGGCGCTTGCGCGGCCGCGCCGGCCGGTACGTCTACGTCTCCAGCCGGTCCGTGTACGCCTGGCCCTGGCCCAGGGGGGCCCGCGAGGACGCCCCGCTGGTCGAGGGCGCCGCCGCCGGCGCCGGGGCGACCGACTACGCGCGGGACAAGCGGGGCGGCGAACTCGCGGCCGTGGAGGCCTTCGGCGCCGGGGACTCGCTGCTGGTCCGGGCCGGGCTGATCCTCGGCCCGTACGAGAACGTGGGCCGGCTGCCCTGGTGGCTGAACCGGATCGCCCGCGGCGGCCCGGTCCTGGCACCGGGGCCGCGCGACCTGGCCGTGCAGTACATCGACGTCCGCGACCTCGCCGGCTGGCTGCTCGGCGCGGTGGAGCGGGCACTGAGCGGCCCGTACGACCTGGTCGGCCCGCCGGGTCTGACCACGATGGGCGAGCTGCTCGAGGCGTGCGTCCGGGCGACCGGCGCGGACGCCGAACTGCGGTGGACCGAACCGGGGCTGATCCTGGACGCCGGGATCGAGCCGTGGACCGGGCTGCCGGTGTGGGTGCCGCCGGACGGCGAGATGTACGACGCCGTGCACCGCTCGGACGTCTCACGGGCGCTGGCCACGGGACTGCGGTGCCGGCCCGCGGGTGAGACCGTCGCGGACACCTGGCGGTGGCTGACCGGTATCGGGGGCACGGCACCGCAGCGGTCCGACCGGACCTCGGTGGGTGTCGATCCGCGGGTGGAGGCGGAGGTGCTCGCCGCGGCCCGGGGTGTACCTGGCACCACCCCCTGACCGGGGGCTCCGGGCGAGTGACCGGCGCCGGAGGGTCGGCCAGACTGACCGCATGACTACCGACACGAAGGGCGGCGCGGTGCGCGCGCGGGCACGGGACGCCGCACTCGCCGCCGTACGGGGGCTCGTACTGGCCGTGGCGATGCTGCCCGTCACGGTGCTGTGTCTCACGCTGACCCTGGTCTCCGTCGCGCTCGTACCGATCGGCATCGGCATCGTCACGACCCCCTGGATCCTCGGCGGGGTGCGCGACGTCGCGGACACCCGGCGCAGGATCGCGGCCGAGTGGGGCGGGGTGCCGATCCCGTCGGCGTACCGGCCCGTGCCCGCCGGCGCCAACCCCTGGACGCGTACCTTCACGATGCTCGGGGACCGGCAGGTGCGGCGGGACCTGCTGTGGCTGCCGGTGGACCTGACGGCGGGCTTCGTCACGGCGCTGCTGCCCGCGGTGCTCGTCCTCTACCCGTTGGAGGGCTTCGCGGTGGCCGCGGGGCTGTGGCGGGTGCTCGCGGACGGCGACACCTACTGGTACGGCTTCGTGCCGGTCACCGGCGGGATGAGCGCGATCGGCGCCGCCGCCCTCGCCGCGGTCCTGCTGTTCGCCGCCCTCCGCTTCACCCCCCGCCTGCTGACCGCCCACTTCCGCCTCACCCGGGCCGTCCTCGGCGCGGACCGGGGCGAACTCGCCGAGCGGGTGAGGGTGCTGACCGAGACCCGGCGCGACGCCGTGGACACCTCGGCCGCCGAGCTGCGCCGCATCGAACGGGACCTGCACGACGGCGCCCAGGCCCGGCTGGTCGCGATGGGCATGGACCTCGGGACCGTGGAGATGCTGCTCGACAAGGACCCGGCGCAGGCCAAGCGGCTCCTCACCCAGGCCCGCCGCAACTCGGTGGAGGCCCTGGAGGAACTGCGCGACCTGGTCCGGGGCATCCATCCGCCGGTGCTGGCCGAGCGCGGACTCGGCGACGCGGTACGGGCGTTGGCGCTGCGGCTGCCGCTGCCGAGCGAGGTGACGGTGGAGCTGTCCGGCCGGGCGGACGCGCCGGTGGAGTCCGCCGCCTACTTCGCGGTCAGCGAGGTGCTCACCAACGCCGTCAAGCACTCCGGCGCCGACCGGCTCTGGGTGGACCTGCACCACGCCGACGGGATGCTGCGGATCACGGTCACCGACAACGGCAGGGGCGGCGCGGTGGTCGGCGCGGGGTCCGGGCTGGCCGGGGTGGAGCGGCGGCTGGGTACATTCGACGGCGTCCTGGCCGTCAGCAGCCCCGTCGGCGGTCCCACCCTGGTCACCATGGAGCTCCCGTGCGCGTTGTCCTAGCCGAAGACCTCTTCCTGCTGCGCGACGGACTGGTCCGGCTGCTGGAGGCCTACGACTTCGAGATCGTGGCGGCCGTCGAGTCCGGCCCCGAACTCGACCGCGCCCTCGCGGAGCTGAAGCCGGACGTCGCCGTCGTCGACGTACGCCTGCCGCCCACGCACACCGACGAGGGCCTGCAGTGCGCGCTGCGGGCCCGGCGGGAGCGGCCCGGGCTGCCGGTGCTGGTCCTGTCCCAGCACGTCGAGCAGCTCTACGCGCGTGAGCTGCTGGCCGACGGCAGCGGCGCGGTGGGCTATCTGCTCAAGGACCGGGTGTTCGACGCCGGCCAGTTCGTGGACGCGGTGCGGCGGGTGGCCGCCGGCGGCACGGCGATGGACCCGCAGGTGATCCAGCAACTGCTGTCGCGACGGGCGGCCGACGACCGTCCGCTCGGCCATCTCACCCCGCGCGAGCTGGAAGTGCTGGAGCTGATGGCGCAGGGCCGCTCGAACGCGGCGATCGCCGGGCAGCTCGTGGTGACGGAACGGGCCATCGCCAAACACACCTCCAACATCTTCACCAAACTGGGCCTGGAGGTGTCGGACGACGACAATCGGCGCGTACTGGCGGTGCTGGCGTACCTCGACCGCGGCCGCTGATGTGAAAATCAACTACCGCTGGTCATGCGCCATTTGAGGCTCATGACACACCGCGTTCCGCCGACTGGTTCGGGAGACGGCTGAACACCTCCGGGGCGGCGTCCGTATGGAAGGGCGCCGCTTCACTCCTGTCGGGCGCCTCGATGCTGCCCCGCAAGGAAGTCAGAGGAGTTCCATGGGACGCAACACACGAAAACGCCGTACGCCGCTGGCCACCAAGGCCATAGCCGCATCGGCGGCCCTAGCGCTCGGTGGGGGCGGGCTGATCTGGGCGAACTTCTACGCCTCGGCGCACGAGTCGAACAACCAGTCGTGGGGAGGCAACCAGACCAAGGCCGCCACGGCGCAGGTCGCGACGATCTCGTGTCCGGACGTGGGCCAGAAGCTGACCAACGTGCCGAACCAGGCCCGGGGCGAGGTCGCCGGAGAGCTGTCCAACCTCGACCGCCAGATCACCGACGCCTACCAGCGTCTGGCGACCACGCGGGACGCGCAGGCCAGAGACACGAGCTTCGTCCAGAACTCCATCCTGCAGCCGCTCCAGGACCGGCGGAAGGCCATCCTGGACCGGATCAGGCTGGAGATCACCCGCGTCGGTGGCACCGCGCCCGGCGACCTGGACACCCTGGCCACCTGCACCGCGCAGAACGCCAACCAGACCACCGGCGGGCAGCAGCAGGACGGCGGCCAGCAGCAAGGCGGTCAACAGCAGAACGGCGGTCAGCAGCAGGGCGGCCAGCAGCAGGGCGATCAGCAGCAAGGCGGCCAGCAGCAAGGCGGCCAGCAGCAAGGCGGTCAGCAGCAGGGCGGTCAGCAGCAGAACAACGGCGGGCAGGCCGGCAACGGCCCGGCCGCGGCCGACTTCGTCGACATCACCAAGGTCCAGGCGAATGTGCAGGCCAAGCCGCGCAAGTCCGGCAACGCGTCGACCGGCACGTTCACCACGCGCTGCGGGGTGAACGCGAACAAGAACCACAACACCGACAACGTGATCGTGGCGCCCGGCGTGACCAACGGCGCCCACCACCTGCACGACTACGTCGGCAACCAGAAGGTCAACGCGTTCTCCAGCAACAACACGTTCCTCCAGGGCGGCACGAGCTGCCAGAACAGCAACGACCTGTCGTCGTACTACTGGCCCGTGGTCCGGGTCCAGGACGGCTCGCAGGACTTCGACCAGAACGCGGACGGCGGCGGCAAGGAAGGCAACGTCGGCAAGATCCTGGTGCCGGCCCAGGCCCAGATCAAGTACGTGGGCAGCCCGACCGCCAAGGTCGTCGCGATGCCGCAGTTCCTGCGGATCATCACCGGTGACGCCAAGACCACCACCAACGGTCTGGCCAACGCCAACGCGCACTGGAGCTGCACCGGCTTCGAGAACAAGGTGCAGCTGACCACGCAGTACCCGATCTGCCCGCAGGGCAGCAAGGTGGTGCGCACGTTCGCCTTCCAGAGCTGCTGGGACGGGCAGAACATCGACAGCGCCAACCACCGCACGCACGTGGCCTTCGCCGACGCGGGCGGGAACTGCCAGAACGGCTTCAAGGCCATTCCGCAGCTCACGATGCGCCTGGTGTACAACATCACCCCGCCGGTCGTCCAGAACGGCCAGGTGAAGAACGCCTACGCGGTGGACGGCTTCCCCGAGCAGCTGCACAAGGCGGCCACCGACCACGACGACTTCATCAGCGTCACGACGGGCGGACTGGCCAACAAGATCGCGAACTGCGTCAACCGCGGTCAGAACTGCGCGTGATCCCCTGAGACGCGCGAACGGAAGAAGGCCGGTGGCGGGTCCCTCCCGCCACCGGCCTTCGCCGTGTCCGCGCGGCCGGTTCAGCCGCTGTGCGCGTGGTGGTTCGTGCCGGTCTCCACATCACCGCCGAGCGTGCCGCGCAGCGCCTGGACGACGCCGTCGTCGCCGACCGCGACCCACTTGCGGCCGACGAGGTAGTGCCCGCCGTAGTCCTTGGCGTCGTTGATCCATTCCCGCTGGCCGCGGTCGGTGGCGAAGGTGGCGAGGATGAACTTCCCGTCACCGTTGCGGCAGATGGCCTGGCGGATCTCGTCGGCGTCGGTCTGCATGTTCGGCTTGCAGCGCACCTCGGCGGCCAGGCTCTCCAGGCTGCCGGTCGCGGTGGGCGGCACCTTCTCGCCCTCCCCGCCCGCACCGCAGCCCGCCAGCGCCAGTACGGCCGCGGCGCCGAGCACCGCGCGTGTCACCCTCATCGTTCCTCCGGTCCTGGTACCAGCATGCCGCGTGGAGCCCCTGGCACGGGACCCCGCCCAACGGATACGGCCGCGGGGCCCGGCGCGCTCAATCCTGTGTGGCGGCGGGCACAGGTGTGCGAGGGTGACCCGGTGAACCAAGACTGGGAAGACCGCGTGACCGCCGCCTGGGCCTCCTTCGACGACTACCCGGAGGAGCGCGCGCAGGAGTTCCGCGACCTGATCGACAAGCTCGTCGCCGAGCTGCCGGAGGACAGCCCGCTGGGCCCGTTCGAGCGGGCCTGCGCCTGGGACTCCACCGGCCACTCGGACCGGGCGGTGCCGCTGTACCGGGAGGCGCTGGCGCGCGGCCTCGACGGCTACAAGGGCCGCCGGGCGCGGATCCAGCTCTCCAGCTCGCTGCGGAACACCGGGCGGGCCGAGGAGGGCGTCGCCCTGCTCACCCCCGAACTCGGCGCCCCGTCGGACGAGTTGGACGACGCGGTGCGGGCCTGTCTCGCCCTGTGCCTGTCCAGTCTGGGCCGCGACCGCGAGGGACTGTCCCTGGTGCTCGGCGCCCTCGCCCCGCACCTGCCCCGCTACCAGCGGTCGATGGCCAACTACGCGCGCCTGCTGGTCGAACCGGAGGAGTGAGCCGCCCCGGAGCGAGCCACCCGCCCGGCGGTGACCTGCCGACGGCTCGCTCGTTCACCGGGATGTGCAGTCACAGGATGTAGCCCAGCGTCACACGAAAACCGCCGCCGGTCGCGACGTCGGCGTCGACCAGGCCGAGGCCGCGCTCGTCGAGCACTACCCGCGGCTGGTCCGGCTCGCCTACCTGGTCCTGCCACCCGACCTCGCCCGCGGCCGCCGGGTGCTGACGGCACACGCTCTCGCGCAGCGCGCCCTGCCCCGCGGCCGCCGGCGCAAGTCCGTGATCCCGGCCCAGTCCGCGGGCCGGGACGGCGACCCCGGGTACGCGTTCGTCCGGCAGGAGGTCGTGCGTACGGCGCTGGCGGCGGCCCGCACCCGCAGGGGCCGGCCGCGGCTGTCGCCGTTGCGCCCGCCGCTGCCCCGCGTGTGGGGACTGCGGCTGTTCCCGCGCTCCGGCGGGGCCGACGAACTCGCGCTGGACCAGCGGCTGTCCGTGCTGTCCGGACCGGCCCGCGCCGCGTACGTGCTGCGCGGTCTGGAGCGGCTGCCGGACTCGGGCGTCCGCGGGATCCTCGCGTCCGCCGGGGTCGACCGCCCCGAGGCGGCGCTGTCCGAGGCCAACGGGGTGCCCGCGCAGGACGCCCTGCTCTCCTCCCCGGAATTCGACCCCTGCTCGCTGCAGGCCAGGCCCACCGACCTGGTGCGCCGCCGCCAGCACACCAAGGCGGCGCTCGCCGGGGCGGCCGCGCTCGCGGTGTGCGGCGCCCTGGTGACCCTGCCGGGCGGCGGCTGGGGCCCCGACGGCGCCGCCGCACCGCCCTACGCGGAGAACCCGGCCGCCGAAGCCGCCCTGAATCCGGGCAAGCTGATCCGGATCGCACCGGCCGCCTGGCGGTCCTCCGCCCGCACCGACTTCTCCGTGTGGCCGGCGCGGGGCGCGCTCACCGGCGACCGGGCGCTGCTGCGCCGCGCCCTCGCCGTGTGGGCCAGGCCCGGCGACACGGTCCGCGTCTCGGCGACCCCGGGCACCCAGACCGGCGGCCCGGCGGGCCCGCCCCAGTTGCTGTACGCGGGCGAGGTGGACAGCGCGCGCGTGGTGATCCTCTACGACGGCCTGCGCATCGCCCGTTACGCCGAGCCCAGGGACGGCACGGCGGGCGCGGCCCTGGACTTCGCCCGGACCGACGGCGCGACCGGCACCGAGGCGAGCGCGCTGGTGCTGGGCCGCTCCGACGGCAACGTGCGCTATCTGACCGCTCCCTGGGTGCGCAAGGCCGCCCAGCGGGACCTGATGAAGCCGGACGCGGCCCCGCTGCCGCTCCCCGTCACCGACGGCGTCACCGCGCCGCTGGCCAGCCCGGCCCTGCGGACCGGCAGTTGCACCTCGTGGAACGTGCTCCAGCTCACCGGCCCCTCGGGCGATCAGCTCCACACCGATCTGGGCGAGCTGGTGCCCGCGCACCTCACCGCCGGGCGTCCGGGCGCCCCCGTCGAGGCGGCCGGGGCCGAGGGGCTGCGCGCCTGGGCGCCGTTCGCCTGCTCGCTGGCCACGGAGCGCTCGGTGGGGGTGCGCGGCGTCAACGCCTGGGCGTTCGCCGCGCAGCCGCTGCCCGACGGGAGCGGTGCGGGCCAGTGGGCGTGCACCAGGACCGAGACCTGGCGCGGCGGCGGTACGGCCGCGCTGGCCCAGTTCCGGACGCCGGGCGGGACCGCCGGGGCGGTGGTCGCCAAGGGCGCCGACGTGGCGGCCTGCGGACCCCGTGATCCGCAGGTGCTCGCCGGGGTGTTGTGGAAGGCGAGGACCGGGGACTGGTACCTGCTGGCCGCGGGCGGCCCGGACGTCACCGGGGTCCGGGCGAGCGGCGGGATCACCGCGACCGGTCGGGGGCCGCTGCTGGCGGTCAAGGCCGGTCAGGGGACGCGGGCGGACCTGACGGGGACCCTGAAGGACGGCAGGACGATCGGCGGGCTGCGCTAGACGGGACGTTCCCGGCCCTCGTTGACACCGACGTCAACAAGGCGGCGCAGAAGGGTTCTCAGCGGGCCTACCCGTCAGTACATTGACGCCATGTCCAATAAGCAGGCCCGGCCGGTGGAGTCCGAGCGGATACCGCTCAAGGCCCGCGACGTGTCCTTCTCCTGGGAGGACACACCGCTGCACTGGGTGCCCGGCGACCCGTTCACCACGCACACCATCAACGTGCTGCATCTGCTGCTGCCCGCCGGTGAGCGGTGGTTCGTGCACGTGTACAAGCAGGTGCTGCCGCTGATCCGGGACGACCGGCTCCGCGAGGACGTCATCGGCTTCATCGGGCAGGAAGCCATGCACTCCCAGGCCCACGACGAGGTCCTGCCGCACCTCAGGGAGCAGGGGCTCGATCCGACGCCGTACACCGCGCAGGTCGACTGGTTCTTCGAGAAGCTGCTCGGCGACCGCACCCTGCCGCCGGGCCGGGCGCGCCGGTGGTGGCTGCTGGAGCGGGTCGCGCTCATCGCGGCCATCGAGCACTACACGGCCTTCCTCGGCGACTGGGTGCTGAACGCCGGTGAACTGGACCGGCGAGGCGCCGATCCGACCATGCTGGACCTGCTGCGCTGGCACGGCGCCGAGGAGGTCGAGCACCGCTCCGTCGCCTTCGACCTCTTTCAGCACCTCGACGGCGGCTACCGGCGCCGGGTGCGCACCTGGGCGGCCGCCTTCGGCGCGCTGCTGTTCCTCTGGCAGCGTGGGGCGCGCTTCTTCATGGAGAACGACCCCACCCTCGTGGACGGCAGGGCCTCGTTCGGGGAGTTTCACCGCAGCGGCCGGCGCGGCACGCTGCCCACCACCGGCGCCATGGTGCGGTCCGTCCCCCGCTACCTCAGCCGCTCCTACCATCCCTCGCAGGAGGGCTCCACGGCCCAGGCCGTCGCCTATCTGGCCGGCTCCCCCGCCGCGTCGGCCGCACGGAAGGACGGGTCGTGATGCCGAAACCGCTGACCGTCGCGCTGGTCGCGGGCGCCGCCCTGCTGACCCGGAGGGCGCTGCGCCGCCGGGTGCGGGTCTCGCCGCTGTGGCCCCTGCCCGCCCTGGACCCGCCGGTCTCCGGCCGGCCCCGCGCCCGGGCCCGGCGGCCGCTGCTCACCGGGCTCGAGACGATCGCCGAGGGGGTCGTGCAACTGCGTCTGGAGGGCCCGGACCTGCCGCACTGGGAGCCCGGCGCGCATCTGGACCTGGTGCTGCCGTCGGGTCTCGTGCGGCAGTACTCGCTGTGCGGCGACCCGGCGGACACCTCCTCGTACACGTTGGCCACCCGGCTGGTACCGGACGGGCGGGGCGGCTCGCGGGAGGTGCACGAGCGGCTCGCCGAGGGCATGGAGCTCGAGGTGCGCGGGCCCCGGAACCGTTTCCCGCTCCGCGCCGCCCCCTCGTACGTGTTCGTCGCGGGCGGGATCGGCATCACCCCGATCCTGCCGATGCTGCGCGCCCTGCCGGACGGCACCGAGTGGCGGCTGCTGTACGGCGGGCGGACGCGGGCCTCGATGCCGTACCTGGAGCAGGTGCGGGAACTCGCCGGGGACCGGCTGACGCTCGTGGCCGAGGACGAGGACGGGCGCCCGGACCTGGACGCGCTGTTCGCCGGTCTGCCCCAGGGCACGGCCGTGTACTGCTGCGGGCCCGAGGGGCTGACGGCGGCCGTGGAGGCGCGGCTGCCGGAGGGCGCCACGCTGCACCTTGAGCGGTTCGCAGCGCGTGCGTCCGCCACGGGGGACGCCGGGTTCGAGCTGGAGCTGCGGCGCAGCGGGCGGACGCTGACCGTCCCGGCCGGCTCCTCCGTGCTGGCCGCCGTCCGGAGCGAACTGCCGGACACCGCCTACTCCTGCGAGCAGGGTTTCTGCGGAACCTGCCAACAGCGGGTCGTGGAGGGCGAGGTCGACCACCGGGACGAGCTGCTGACGGACGCGGAGCGTGCCGATTCGATGCTGATCTGTGTGTCGCGGGCCAGGAGCGACCGGCTGGTGCTCGACATGTGAACGCCGACGGCCGAATTCGATCGGTAAGGTGTTCGTATGACTACCGGGGTTCGCCGCAGGATGGGCGTGGAGGAGCGGCGCCAGCAGCTGATCGGTGTCGCCCTGGACCTGTTCAGCAGGCGCTCGCCGGACGAGGTCTCCATCGACGAGATAGCGGCCGCGGCGGGCATCTCGCGCCCGCTGGTCTATCACTACTTCCCCGGCAAACTCAGCCTGTACGAGGCCGCGTTGAAGCGCGCTTCCGAGGATCTGGCGAGCCGCTTCGCCGAGCCGCACGAAGGCCCGCTCGGGGCCCGGCTGCTGCGGGTGATGCGCCGCTTCTTCGACTTCGTGGACGAGCACGGCCCCGGCTTCTCGGCGCTGATGCGCGGTGGCCCGGCGGTCGGCTCCTCCACGACCAACGCGCTGATCGACTCGGTGCGGCAGGCCGCCTACGAGCAGATGCTCGCGCACCTGGGCGTCACCGACGCTCCCCCACGCCTGGAACTGGTCGTCCGGAGCTGGATCTCGCTGGCCGAGTCGACGGCGCTGATCTGGCTGGACGGCCGGCGCGTCCCGCGCGCCGAACTGGAGGTCCAGCTCGTGCACGACTTCGCCGCCCTGGCCGCCGTCAGCGCCGCCCACGACGCGGACATGGCGCTGCTGCTGCGCACGATGGTGGAGAACGAGCCGGCCGACGGCCCCTTCGCGGAGCTCGTCGGCCGGCTCATCGCCCTGGCTTCCTAGCCTCCTACCGGTCGAACTTCCGGTAGGAGGCGTCCAGGTCGCGGATCTCGGCGGACCCGTGCACGCTCGGGCCACCTTCACCGATGTACTTCCGGAGCAGTTCCAGCACGGCCTCGGTGAGCCGTGCCTTCGTCTCGTCGCTGCGGCCGGCGAGGAGCCCGATGGTCACGTGCACGACGGCGTCCCGCTGTGCCGCCGGGTCCTCGGTGCCGAACACCGTGTACGCGCTCGGCCGGAACTGCGTCTTGCAGGCCTCCAGCTTCGCCGCCGCGATCCCGGCGGTCGCCTCGTGCAGCTCCCGCGCGAAGCCGGCGCGGTCGAAGGCGGCCTCCATGGTGTGGGAGTAGTCGACGGTGATCTGCGGCATGAGCACTCCTGTTCTAAGGCGTCGGCCTGACCCTACTTGTTCGATGCGCTGAACACGGCCACGGTCCGCGCCGGGACGGTGAACGTGCCCGAACCGGCCGCGTAGGAGGCTGACTTCACCACCGGGTCGGTGCCCGCCGCCTGCGCCGGGTGCAGCCGGAAGTGCGTGCCGGCGAGGGCGCCGATCCGCTGCTCCTGGGGCTGCGGGGTGGCGTTGAAGACGACGACCAGGTCACCGAGGCGCATGGTGATCACGCCGGGCGTCTCGTCCTTGCCCGAGAGCGGGAAGGACAGCCGGTCCTGCACCCGCGCGGCCGTGCCGAGGGAGAAGGCCTTCTCCGAGGTACGGATGCGCAGCAGGTCCTGGTAGGCGGCCGAGGCGCCGGTGATCTGCGGGCAGCCCACCTTCACCGTGCTCAGCAGCGGCTTGGCGTACGGCCACTTGGACTCGTTGTCGGCCGCCATGGGCAGGCCGCGCCCGAAGCCGTTGCCGTCCGCGCAGTTCCAGTGGATGGCGTTGAACCAGTCGCCGCTGTCGAAGGAGTTGCGGTCCAGCGACTTCGAGCGCAGCAGGTCGGTGCCCGCCTGGGAGAGCGCCGGGCCCTGCGAGAGGGCGGCCGTGGCCATCGCCAGGACCTGCATGCGGGCCCGGTCGGACGCGGAGGTGTCCTTGGGGAGCTTGTAGGTCAGGGCGTCGAACAGCGACTCGTTGTCGTGCGCGTCGACGTAGGCGAGGGCGTCGCCGGGCGCGTCCGCGTAACCGGCCGGGGCGCCGTTGTAGTCGATCTCGGCGCCGGTGACCTCCTTGCCGGCCGAGTCGGTGAACCGGTACTTGGCGAGGTTGCCGCTCAGGCCGACCTTGATCAGGTCCTGGTAGTGCAGCAGCCGGGCCTTCTGCTCCGCCTCGGTGCCGTTGGCGGTGGAGGAGTTGGGGTCGGTGTACAGCCCGGAGGCGAAGCCCTGGACGCCGGGGTCGGAGTCGAAGGGGCTGCCGCCGCGCACGGCGTCACGGGCCCGGTCGGAGAAGGTGGCGATGCCGGTGCCGGCCATGTTCTTCTGCGTGGCCTGCACGAAGCGCGCGTCGTCCGCGACCTCGCCGAAGTTCCAGCCCTCCCCGTACAGGATGATCTTCTTGCCGTCGACGCCGTCCTTCTTGAGGGTGAGCGCGTCGAGGGCCTTGCGGACCGCGAGGATGTTGGCCTTCGGGTGGTGGCCCATGAGGTCGAAGCGGAAGCCGTCGACCTTGTACTCCTTGGCCCAGGTGACGATCGAGTCCACGACCAGCTTGCCCATCATCGCGTTCTCGGTCGCGGTGTTGGCGCAGCAGGTGCTGTTGGCGATCGAGCCGTCGGCGAGGAGCCGCTGGTAGTAGCCGGGCACGATCCGGTCCAGCACGCTGGTGTCGGCCTGGCCGCCGGCGGCCGTGTGGTTGTAGACGACGTCCATGACGACCCGGAGGCCGTCCTGGTTGAGCGCCTGCACCATCTTCCGGAACTGGACCGTACGGGCGGTGCCGTCGGGGTCGGTGGCGTACGAGCCCTCGGGGACCGTGTAGTGATACGGGTCGTAGCCCCAGTTGTAGGCGTCCTTGGCGGCGGTCTTCGCCACGCACTCCTGCTGCTTGGCGGAGTCGGCCGGGTAGGAGGCCAGGTCGCAGTCGGTGCTCGCCTGGTCGGACTTCTTCTCGGGGATGGTGGCGATGTCGAAGGCCGGCAGCAGGTGCACGTACGAGGTGCCGGACTTCGCCAGCGCGCGCAGGTGCCTGGAGCCGTCGCTGTTCTTGTCGGTGAAGGCCAGGTAGGTGCCCTGTTCCTTGGCCGGGACGGACTTGTCGGCGACCGAGTAGTCCCGGATGTGCAGCTCCTGGATCTGCGCGTCCTTCAGCGGTACGGCCTTGGGCTTGCGCAGGCCCGACCAGCCGCCGGGCGCCAGGGTCCGGTCGTTCAGGTCGACGACGAGGCTGCGCTCGGAGTCGGCGGTGAGGGCGACCGAGTAGGGGTCGGTGACCTTGTTGGTGACCATCTTGCGGACGCTGGGCGCCCACACCTTCACGACGTACCGGTAGGGCTTGCCCTTCCAGGACGCCGGGCCGGTGACGGACCAGACGCCGGTGGTGGCGTTCCGGCGCATCTTCACGGCCTTGCCGTCGAGGTCGAGGTGGACGCTCTGCGCGGTCGGCGCCCAGACGGCGAGGGTCGGCCTGCCGTCGTGGAAGGTCGGCCCGAGGGCGGCCCTGGTCGCGCCGGGGTACAGGTCGTCCAGCACCCCGGCGATCTGCACGCCGGTCGCCGCCAGCACGGCGCCGTTGGCGGCCCGCTGCGAGGCCACGAGCTGCCCGTTCAGGGCCGCGCGCACCCGGTCCCGGTCACGCGGGTCGACGGACCAGGCGGTGTAGTCCCTCAGGTGCGGGAACTTCGCCTTCTGGGCGTCGGTGAGCGCCGTCTTGTCCAGACGCAGCCAGTGCTCGTCGTCGCTGGTCAGCGCTCCGTCCTTGACGGCGATGGAGCCGTCCGGGGAGTAGAGCAGCTGGGTGGAGGCGGCGCCGTCGGCGCCGTTCCAGGCGACGGTGTCCCGGTCGATCCAGATCGCCTTGGAGGTGGTCAGGTCGAGGGCGGCCGCGCTGCCCGCGGGCTGCGGCAGGAGGTACTGCTCCTGGCCGTTCAACAGCCACACCTCGTGCCCGTCGGCCTTGAGGTCCAGGGACTGGTCGGTCGGGAGATCCTTGTCGTCGCCCTTGTGGATGATGTAGCTGAGGCTGGTGGCACCCTCGGTGAGCGGCACCTCGTAGACCGCGCCATAGGCGTCAGTCTTCACCGGCTTCAGGGGGTTCGACCAGTCGGTGGGGTTCGCGGCGCCCGTCCAGACGTGGAGGCCCCAGCCGTCGTAGTCGCCGTCGGCGCGGTGGTAGTGGACGACCGCCTTGGCGGTGTCCTGGGCCGGGTAGTCGGGCTTCTCGGTGAGTACGTCGTCCTTGCCCTGCTCGATCCAGACCTCACCCGTCCTGGTGACGTCGATGGACCGGTCGGCGGAGACGTCCTTGTTGCCGTCCTTGTCGATGACCAGGAAGCCGACGTTGGAGGCGCCGGGCTTGAGCTTGACGTAGGCGAAGGCGCCGTAGGCGTCGCGGCCCACGAAGGGGTGGCTGGCCGGCCAGTTCGTCGCCTCGCCGTCGGCGAGGTCGCCCCAGGCGTACAGGCCCCAGTCGGCGTAGTCGCCGTCCGTGCGCTTGTAGTGGACGACCGCGTAGTCGCGGGAGGAGGCCGTGGGGACCTCGGGGGCGGCCGGGGTGCCGGTGGTGGTGCTCGCCGTGGCGCTCGCGGTGTGCCCGGCCGAGTCGATCACGACCGCCTTGTAGCGCAGGGCGGTGCCGGCCGGTACGTCCTCGCCGATGGCCTGGGTGACCTTGTAGGGGGCGTGGTCGGCGGAGCCGAGCGTGCGCCACTTGCCGTTGCCGACCTGGGTGGCGAAGACGACGCGGTTGAGCCGCCCGCCCTCGACGTCCGCGCTCGGCTCGACGGTCCCGGTGGCGCCGGCGGCCGGTGCCTTCAGGGTGATCGTCGGGTCGGTGGCGGGCTTGGCGAGGGTGCCCGCGGCCTTGTAGACGACGGTGGCGCCGGCCGGGACGGTGACGGTGAGCTCGCGGTCGGCGTCGGAGGCGCGAGTGCCTTCGGCGCCGTAGACGCCCCGGTAGGACATGCGGGCCGAACCGGTCGCGAAGGCCGCCGTCTTCGCCTCGTCGGCGTTGTTGAGGGCGACGACGTACTCCTGGCCGGTCTTCGCGTCCGTGCGGGTGAACGCGTAGATCCCGGCGCCGTCGGCGGCGTAGCGCTCGGTCTGGACCCCGTCGGTCAGGGCCGGGTTGGCCTTGCGGAGCTTCGCGAGCGCGGCGATCTGCCGGTACAGCGGGGCGCCGGTGTCGTAGGCGTCGCTCGCGTGGGTGCGGTCGGTGCCGATCTCGTCGTCGTCGAGGTAGTCGGCGACCTTCGAGGCGAACATCGTCTGGCGGGCGTCCTTGTCGCCGCCGGCGCCGGTGAAGCCCTGCTCGTCGCCGTAGTAGACGACCGGGTTGCCGCGGCTGAGGAACATCAGCTCGTTGGCGAGCTTGTCCTTCTTGAGGATCTCGGCGTCGGTGGCCTTGGGGTTGTCCTGCTTCAGGAAGTACCCGACGCGGCCCATGTCGTGGTTGCCGAGGAAGGTGACCTGCTCGTACGCGTTGGCCTTGTCGGTCGTGTACTTGTAGTCGTCACCGAAGACGCCCGCCAGCTTCCGCGCGCTGCCGCCCTGGGAGGCGTAGGAGCGGGCCGCGTCCTGGAAGGGGAAGTCGAGGGTGGCGTCCAGCCGGCCCTGGGTGACGTACGGGGAGGTGACGGAGGTGTCGGCGGAGTAGACCTCGCCGAACATGAAGAAGTTCTTCCGCCCGTGCGCGGCCGCGTACGCGTCCAGCGCGGTCGCCCACCGGGTCCAGAAGTCCATGTCGACGTGCTTGACGGTGTCGATGCGGAAACCGTCGATGCCGTAGTCCCCGACCCACCGCTGGTAGATCTTCTCCATGCCCCGCACGACCTCGGGACGTTCGGTCCACAGGTCGTCGAGGCCGGAGAAGTCGCCGTAGGTGGTGGACTCGCCGGCGTACGTCGAGTCGCCCCGGTTGTGGTACATCGTCGGGTCGTTGAGCCAGGCGGGGACCTTGCTCGCGCTGGTGACCTTCGGGGTGTAGGGGAAGGAACCGGCGCCGGTGGCCGGGAACTTCTTCGTGCCGTCGGCGTAGTCGCTGTCGTCGAAGGGCCTGCCGTCCTTCGTCAGGTACGGGAAGGCGCCCTTGGACAGGTAGCCGTAGGACTTCTCCTGGTAGTCCACGACGTCGGCGGTGTGGTTGGTGATGACGTCGAAGAAGACCTTCATGCCCTTGGCGTGTGCCTTGGAGATGAGGGTCGACAGGTCCTTGTTGGTCCCGAAGTGCGGGTCGACCTGGGTGAAGTCGGTGATCCAGTAACCGTGGTAGCCGGCCGAGGCGTTGTCGCCGGTGCCCTGGACGGGGCGGTTCTTGAAGATCGGCGCCATCCAGATGGAGGTGGTGCCGAGCCCCTTGATGTAGTCGAGCCGCTTGGTCAGGCCCTTGAGGTCACCGCCCTGGTAGAACCCCTTGTCGGTGGGGTCGTAGCCGGTGCTCAGGCGCGAACCGGTGAGCCCGCCCTTGTCGTTGGCGGTGTCCCCGTTGGCGAAACGGTCCGGCATGACGAAGTAGAACTGCTCGCGCGTGTCGTCGTGCCGGGCGGCCTGGGCGGCGAGCGCGGCGTCCGAGGGGGGCGCGGGCGGTGTGTCCGCGTGGGCGGACACCGGCTGCACGAGGGCGGCGGCGAGGGCGGCGGCGGTCACGGCCGCGGCCCTCCGCCGGTACGGGGTACGGCGCTTCGAGGGCGCCGGCCATCTCGGTATCACAGGCGGGAACTCCTAGCGATTACGGCTCTTCTGGGTCCGACCCCACGCCGCGGCTCGGCTCCGATGCCGGGCGCCCGCGCGACCGTATCGCCCACGAAAGGTTTACAGCAAGAGGGTTGAAACCCATAGCAAGTACTTGCACCCCGGCTTCTCCGCCGCCGGGGGCGCCGCGAGGGAGCTCCGCTGGCCGGCGCGAGCGGGACGAAGGGGGCGTTCACACCGATCGGTTGACGGAACAACCGTTGACGCTTCAATCGGGCTTCGCGTCCGCCGCGGGACGGAGCGGCGCCGCCCCCGGCACCCCGGTTGCGGCGCACCGCCCCCGGAGTGAGCGTGGAGGGAGGGGGTGGCCGCGACGGCGACGCCCGGCCCGCCGGGCCGGGACCATCGCCGAGGACCGGGCCACCCGGCCTCTCCACCGGCGCGCACCGCGTCGCCGGACACGGCGAACGGGTGAAGAGGATTCATGATGGCCAGCACCACCCGGCGACACGTCGCGCACCTGGCCGGTGCGTCCGTCCTGGCAGCGGCGCTCGCGTTTCCCCTGGGCCAGGCGGCCGCCACGCCGGCGCCCATGACCGGCGACCGGGCCTCGTCGGATCCGCCCGCCGAGTCCACGCCTCCCTCTCCGGAGCCCCCGTCGCCGACGCTTCCTCCGCCGGCACCGACCACCACGTCACCCTCGACGCCCCCCGGCCCCACGACGCCGCACAGCACGCCCTCGGAGACATCGCCCTCCCCGTCCACCACGAGCGGGTCGGGGACCCCGAACCCCACCGACAGCGACACGGCGCGCTCCACCGCCCCCGAGCAGCCGGAGCAGGAGCAGGAGATCGACGGGGCGACCGCGGACCTGGACCGGAAGAAGGACGAAGTGCCCGGGGAACTGGCCCCGAGCGTCGAGCGACTGACCGCCGCCCTGCGCACGGCGCGGGATCCGCGGACCCCGCCGCAGGAACGTGACGCGGTCCTGCGCAGCGCCCGGGCGGTGAGCTCCGCCCTGGAGGTGATCGGTGACCCCCGGACACCCCCGGCGGTGCGCAGGGAGCTGACCGGTCTCGTGAAGCAGGTGGTCTCCACCCTGGACGCGGCCGGCAACTCCGCGCTGCCGCCCGAGGATCAACAACAGGCCTTCTCCGTCGTCGGCGGTCTGGCCTCCGGCCTCCCCCGGCTCGGTGACCGCGGCATGCCGCAAGCGGTACGCGACTACCACGTCCGGACCACGAGCCGGCTGCTGCGCTACACGGGCAACGTGGCGAGAACGGGTCGTACCGGTCCGGGCGGCCTGCGGAGCGCGCAGGCGGTCATGGTGGCGATGCTCACGAGCGGCGACCCGAACACGCCCGACGGGGGGCGCAAGGAACTGGCGCAGAGCGCGTACGAGGCGAGTTCGTCGCTGGACAGGGCCGGAGACCCCAGGGCGTCGGACGAGGAACGGGAGAAGGCGCGCAAGGAGTTGGACAAGCAGATCGAGCGCATGAGGAAGAAGCAGGAGGAAGCGGTCTCCGCGCAGGGCCTGCCGGACGTGCGGCTCGGCAAGGCGGCCGAGGTCTGCACCAATTCCATCTTCGAGTACGCCCCGGAGAAGAGCCTGGGCAGGGATCTGAAGGACCTGCTCCCCGAGAAGTGGAACACCGAGGGCGTCAAGGACTTCTGGAAGTCCAGGGAGAAGGGCGACGACTTCCTCGATGTCCTCACTCAACTGCGCAACGACAAGTTCGCCGACGCGCAGCTCGAGATCAAGCGGCTCATTCCCAGGCTGGCCGACTCGGTGCCGGCGAGCGAGCTGTTCGGGGCACTGGGAACTCCGGCGCTGCATTGCCTGCGGGCCGCTCTGCGGCTCGACCAGGACTCGGGGGTCGAGTCGGGCACCTGGGTCAAGGTGGCGAAGGAGAAGGAATAGACTTCAGCAATTCCGCCATGGAGACCTCCGACTTCGCACCGATCGTCGCGACACCGTACCGGTCCACCTCTCGCTTCTCCTGCGAGAAAACGATGCCCTTGCTCTGGAAGTGGTACGAGGATATGGAGTACACGGGCGTTTCGGCCGGAGCCCAGATCGCCAGGACGTAGCGCGCGCCACGGGTCACCTCGACCAGGTTGTTGTCGCTGCGCAACCGGGCGAGATGTATGAGCTGCGGCGGGCACGAATTCTCCGCGGAACAGTAGAAGCGACCCTCGCTCTTCCTCCACGACGGATGCGACCTGCGGAATTCAGCGGCGTCGATATGACCTCGGTCCGTCTTTATGTATGTTATCTGTGCCATGGCGTAGAGCACATCATATTTTGCGCTTCTGGGGATCTGGAACACATGCTGCAGGGTGTCTTCCTGCCCTCCTTCGATCACCTGGCCGGGCGGGTAGAAGCGTCCGCTGCTTATGAGGGTGAAGGCCGGTTGATCGACGTTGAGTTCCGCCTCCTCGTCGTTCTCGTCGAAGCTCTTCCGCCACGTTTCCGTGGTCGATGTGCCGCGCTCGGAATACTTGGCGGTTCTCCCGTAGACGCTCAAGTCGTCGATGACGACGTACACGGAGAAATCCCCGGTGTTCTTGACGGAGAGTTTCAGCGGGACCTGGACGAAGGGGCGTGTGCGGTCCGCCCGCGCTGTTCCGAATTCCGTCTTCAGGGTCAGGCGTATGGGGGCCACCGCGGGTTGGAACATGGTCGAGTACGCCAGGCTGAGAGCGGTGAAGACCGCCGGCACGAACACGCCGGCGGCGAACGTCCTGGGGTGCGGCACCCCTCGCCACACCCGCTGCCGGACCAGCAGCCAGAGGGCCCACACGGACCAGCACCACAGCGGCATGAACGCCAGCATGTAGGGCGTGTACTCCGTCTCCTCCAGCCACATCAGGACGAGAAGGCTGTCGGTGGCCAGCGATATGAGGACGCCGAGCAGGACGACGGCACCGGAGATCCGGGACTGCCGCCTCCCCCAGTGGTCGAACACCGCGACCGCCGCAGCGAGCTGCACCAGACCGGACAGCACGAACAGGGCCCCGGTCAGCCGTTGCGCGAACGTCTGGGCGCCGGAGGCGTCCGGCCATCCGATCAGCCCGCCGAGGACCGCGGAGGCGAGCAGTCCCGCCGTCATGAGCGCACCGGTCGCACGACGGCGGAGGGCCCGGTCGGGCCAGGTACCGCTGTCCCCTCCGCGCCAGCACACCGTGGCCGGGTCCGCCAGATCGAGGTCCGGGTACCCGAGGCGGTCCAGCATCCGGCGCAGCTCACGGCGCGACCAGGCGCTGCCCACGGTGTCGTTGCCGATGGTGACCCGGCGCAGGCCGCGGCCGTCCGGTGCCTCGACGACGACCCAGGGACGGATGCTCATGGGGCCAGCCTCGAACAGGTGCCGGAGCCACGCACCCGCGATTGCTCCGGTCGGCCCCGGGGCCGTGACCGGGCCCACCGCGCCCGGGCGGGACGCGGTGGGCCCGGTCACGGGCCTGTCAGCAGCTCGACTTGCCGGCGTAGATGGCCAGCGCCGTGTTCGAGCCGAGGGTGGCCGAGAACTGGCCGCTGGAGTTCACCGTCACCGTGGTGTTGTTCTGCACGTTGCAGTAGGTGCCCGCGGGCAGCGAGGTCTGGTAGGTGCGGGTCAGCGAGGAGGACTCGTGGTTGATGGCCACGTAGCCCTTGCTGCCCCGGCCGAACGCGATCGCGTTGTTGCCGTTGTCCCACCAGTTGGTGACCGACTGGCCCCGGGTGGCGTTGCGGAAGGGGACCATGTTGATGATCTCCGGCCACTTGTGCTGGCACTTCCAGCCGTCCTGCCAGCAGGCGTTGACCTGGCCGCCGTTGGGCGGGCCGGCGTCCGCGTCGGACCACTCGTAGCCGGAGTTGATGTCGGGGGCGCCGTAGGGCCAGGCCAGCATGAAGACGTTGGCCAGGGTGTAGTTGGCGCCGCTCTTGTAGTTGAGGGTGGAGCCGTTGCGCTCGGTGTCGTGGTTGTCGACGAAGACGCCGGCCTTGGAGCTGCTCATGTAGCCCCAGCCCTCGCCGTAGTTGGTGAGGTAGGCCAGCTTCTCGTTGTTGAAGACCCGCTTGAGGTCGTAGGCGTACCGGAACTCCTGGACGTCCCCGTTGCCGGTGTACTCGGTGGGCTGGACGGCCTCGCCCGCGCCGTAGATGACCTCCTGCTTCCAGTAGGCGCCGGGGTTCGTCAGGCGCGACTTGATGTTGGCGAGGTCGGCGCTGTCGATGTGCTTGGCCGCGTCGATGCGGAAGCCGTCCACGCCCAGGGTGAGCAGGTCGTTCATGTAGCCGGCGATGGTCTTGCGGACGTACTCCTCGCCGGTGTCGAGGTCGGCCAGGCCGACCAGTTCGCAGTGCTGGACGTTCCAGCGGTCCTGGTAGTTGCTGATCTGGGAGGTGCAGTCGTCGAAGTCGTAGGACGAGTACAGGCCCGGGTAGTTGTACTTCGAGTACGACGAGCCGCCGGTACCGGTGCCGCTGCCCGCCGACATGTGGTTGATCACCGTGTCGACGACGACCTTCACGCCCGCCGAGTGGCAGGTGTTCACCATGTTCTGGAAGGCCGCGCGGTCGCCGAGCCGGCCGGCGATCCTGTAGCTGACGGGCTGGTACGAGGTCCACCACTGCGAGCCCTGTATGTGCTCGGCGGGCGGGGAGACCTGGACGTAGCCGTAGCCGGCGGGGCCGAGGGTACTGGTGCACTCGCGGGCCACCCAGGCGTAGTTCCACTCGAAGAGCACCGCGGTGACGTCCTTGGTGCCGGGCGGGGAGGCCTGCGCCATAGTCGGGGTCATGACAAGCGCAGCGGCCGTGAGGGCGGTCGCCGCGGAGAGGATTCTGCGTGCCATGTGGGGTTCCTTCTTCATCGAAGGGTGTGGGGTACCGCTGAAGGCGCTTGCTGAAATATTTCAGCAAACTTGCGGTGACGCAGATGTTAAAGGCCCGCTGCCTGAAAGGCAGCGGGCCGGTGTGAAGTTGATGCAAGAAATTTCAGAGGGTGCGTCAGTCCGCCGCGGTCCACCAGACGGTGGTGTCCGCGGGCACCTTCGCCTCGCCGCCGGCCTCGGTCACCTCATCGCTGGCGAGCAGGACCCGGCCGTACGCCGGCATGGTCACCGACTCGCCGGTGGTGTTGGCGACGCACACGAACTCGCCGCGCCGGAACGCCACCACGCCCTCCGGGGCCCGCAGCCACTCCACCGACTCGCCCGCGCCCAGACCGGGCTGGGAGCGGCGCAGGGCGAGCGCGGAGCGGTACAGCTCCAGCGTCGAACCGGGCACGCCGGTCTGCGCCTCCACGCTCAGCTCGGCCCAGCTCGCCGGCTGCGGCAGCCAGCTCCCGCCGTCGCCGAAGCCGTAGCTGGAGCCCTCGCGGGTCCACGGGATCGGCACCCGGCACCCGTCGCGGAAGCCGTCCTGGCCGGCGCCCCGGAAGTACGCGGGGTCCTGGCGCACCTCGTCGGGGAGGTCCACCACGTCCGGCAGGCCCAGTTCCTCGCCCTGGTAGACGTACGCCGAGCCGGGCAGGGCGAGCATCAGCAGGGAGGCCGCGCGGGCCCGGCGCAGGCCGAGGTCGCGGTCGCCGGCGGTGCGGATCTGGGTGCCGAGGCCGGGCGGGTTGGCGAAGCGGGTGGCGTGCCGGGTGACGTCGTGGTTGGACAGGACCCAGGTGGCCGGGGCGCCGACCGGGCGCATCGCCTCCAGGGTGCGGTCGATGACCGTGCGCAGCTCCGCCGCGTCCCACTCGGTGCCCAGGTACTGGAAGTTGAAGGCCTGGTGCAGTTCGTCCGGGCGGACGTAGTTGGCGGTGCGCTCGACGGTCGGCGTCCACGCCTCGGCGACGAAGATCCGCCCACCCGTCTCCCGCCCCCGCCCTTCTGCGGAAGGCCCTTCGGGCCCCATCGTATCGGCGTACTCGTCGAGCACGGTGCGCCACTGACGGTAGATCTCGTGCACGCCGTCCTGGTCGAAGAACGGCATGACATCGTTGCCCAGCAGCTTGAGCTGGTCGTGGGAGCCGAGGTCGGGCAGGCCGTCGGCCTTCACCAGGCCGTGGGCCACGTCGATGCGGAAGCCGTCCACACCCATGTCCAGCCAGAACCGCAGGATGGAGCGGAACTCGTCGCCGACGGCCGGGTGCTCCCAGTTGAAGTCGGGCTGCTCGGGGGCGAACAGGTGCAGGTACCACTCGCCCGGGGTGCCGTCCGGCTCGGTCACCCGGGTCCACGCCGGGCCGCCGAAGATGGACTCCCAGTCGTTGGGCGGCAGCTCGCCGTCCGTCCCCTTGCCGGGGCGGAAGTGGTAGCGCTCGCGCAGCGGGGAGCCGGGGCCCTCGGCGAGGGCGCGCTTGAACCACTCGTGCTGGTCGGAGGAGTGGTTGGGGACCAGGTCGACGATGACCCGCAGGCCCAGCCCGCGGGCGTCGCGGATCAGGGCGTCGGCGTCGAGCAGGTTGCCGAACATGGGATCGACGGCGCGGTAGTCCGCGACGTCGTAGCCGGCGTCCGCCTGCGGTGAGGCGTAGAAGGGGCTGAGCCACACGGCGTCGACACCGAGGTCGCGCAGGTACGGGAGGCGGGAGCGCACGCCCTCCAGGTCGCCCATGCCGTCGCCGTTGCTGTCGGCGAAGCTGCGCGGGTAGACCTGGTAGATGACCGCGTCCCGCCACCAGTCACGGCTGGCGGCGACGGTGGCGACGGCGGAGTCGGTGGCCGGGGCTGCAGAATTCTGCTGGCTCATGGCGTCCTTGATGCGGTGGGGGTCCCCCCGCCAGGGCGGGGCCGGGCGCGGGGGAAGGGTCAGTGATGGGCGTATGTACGGCGGCGGTGGCCGGTGCTTGCGAGGCGGCCGCGGTGCCGGCGGGGTCGGATGGACACCGCGGCCGCCTACCCGCGCGCCTCGCGGCGCGCGGGAGCTTTGCTCCGGCGGGCGTCAGCCCTTGGTGCCGCCGGCGGTGAGGCCGGTGACGAGGTTCTTCTGCACGAGGTAGAAGAACGCGGACACGGGTATCGCGACCAGCACGGCGGTGGCCGCCATCAGGTTGCGCTGGGCGTCGTGTTCGCTGACGAAGCTCTGCAGACCGACGGCGAAGGTGTACTTGCTGTCGTCGAGCATGAACGTCGAGGCGAAGGCGACCTCACCGAACGCGGTGATGAAGTTGTAGAAGGCGGCGACCGCCAGGCCCGGCTTGGCGAGCGGCAGGATCAGCCGGAAGAAGGTGCCGAACGGGGTGAGGCCGTCGACCCGTCCCGCCTCGTCGATCTCGAACGGGATCGTGTCGAAGTAGCCCTTGAGCAGCCAGGCGCTGTAGGGCACCGCGGTCGAGCAGTAGACCAGGACCAGGCCCAGGTAGCTGTCGATGAGCTGCAGGTCCGACAGGATCTGGTACATCGGCACGATGAGCACGGCGATCGGGAACATCTGGGTGACCAGCAGCACCCACATGAACTTCTTGTAGCCGGGGAAGCGCATCCGGGAAACGGCGTAGCCGGTGGTGGCCGCGACGAAGACGCCGATGACGGTGGTGCCCAGCGAGACGATCAGCGAGCTCTTCATCCAGTCGAAGAAGCCGGTGTGCTGCAGGACGAACGAGTAGTTGCTGAACGTCATCTTGTGCCAGATGCCGCCCGGGTGCAGGTAGTCGTCCTTGTCCGGTCCGAGGGAGAGGTAGACCAGCCAGGCGATCGGGAACAGGGCGATCAGGCTCGCGACGGTGAGGATGCCGTGGGAGGCGAGGGAGGCCAGGGGGCGGCGCTTGCCCCGGCGGGGCGCCGGGCCACGGTTCAGGGCCTCGAGGACCTGGGGGGTCACCGGCTTCTGGGCGGTGGCCTCGGGAGGTGTCGTGGTGCTCATGGGGACTCCTGCCTCAGATCGCGAGCTGCTGCTCGTTGCGGTTCAGCCAGCGGCGGTAGAACGAGGTGAAGACGATCAGAATGGCCAGCAGCAGGATGCCGTAGGCGGCCGACTGCGCGAAGTCACGCGGCTGCTGTCCGAAGCCCAGGTAGTAGGCCCAGGTGACGAGGATCTGTGCGTCCGGGGCGGTGTTGCCGAAGAGCAGGAAGATGACCGCGAACTGGTTGAACGTCCAGATGATGCCCAGCAGGACGACGGTGGAGCTGACCGACCGCAGGCCCGGAAGGGTGACGAAGCGGAAGCGCTGCCAGGCGTTAGCGCCGTCCATCTCGGCCGCCTCGTAGAGCGAGGAGTCGATGGACTGCAGGCCGCCGAGCAGGGAGACCATCATGAAGGGCACACCGCACCAGGTGTTGACCATGATGGCGGCGAACCGCTGCCAGAAGGTGTCCTCCAGCCACAGCGGGGCCGGCAGGTGCAGCGCGTCGAGCGCCGAGTTGATGATGCCTCCGTCGGCGAGCATGAAGCGCCAGCCGAAGACGGTGACGAAGGTGGGCACGGCCCACGGCAGGATGAGGATCAGCCGGTAGAAGGTGCGGCCGCGCAGCTTCTGGTTGAGCAGCAGGGCGAGGCCGAGGCCGATGCAGTAGTGCAGCGCGACGCAGAGGGCGGTCCAGGCGATCGTCCAGATGAAGTGCGACCAGAAGCGGTCGTACGACGTCGGGCCGAACAGGATGTCCTTGTAGTTGTCGAGCCCGATGAACTTGTAGGTGGCGTCGATGTGGTTGACGCCGATGGTGCGGGCGGTGTTCAGGCTGTTGGCGTCGGTGAGCGTCAGGTACAGGCCGTACACCAGCGGGTAGATCACCAGCGCGCCCAGCACGACCGCCACCGGGGCGATCATCGCGTACGCGTACCAGTGCTTCTGGTAGCCACTCTTGATGCGCCGGCCCAGCCCGGGCCGAGGCGCGCGGTCACCGCGGCGCTTGCCGGTCGCGCGGTCGATGGCGACTGTCATGGTTCGACACCTTCTGGAAGATCAGGGTTGGGCCGGGCACAGGGCGGTGGCCGCCGGATCCTTCCCCCCTTCAAGGAGAGGATCCGGCGGCCACCCGGGCTCACTTGCTGAAGTCGGGCACCAGCTTGGCGACGGCCAGCTCGGCGTTGCTCAGGCCCTTGTCCAGCGACTCCTTGCCACCCGCGATCTTGGGCAGCTCGGTGTCCAGCGGACCCCACAGGGAGCTGTACTCGGGCAGCGCCGGACGGGGCTGGGCGGCGGAGAGGACGCCCTGGTAGCCGGCGATGCCGGGGTCGGCCTTGACCTGGGCGGTGTAGGCGTCACCGCGGGTCGGCAGGGTGGAGTTCTTCAGGGCGATGGTCTCCTGGGACTTCGCCGAGGTCATGAAGTTGACGAACTTCAGCGCCGCGGCCTGGTGGGCCTTGTCGGAGCCGGCGTAGACCGAGAGGTTGTGGCCGCCGGTCGGGGCGCCCGCCTTGCCGGCCGAGCCGGCCGGGACGGTGGCGATGCCGAGGTTGGACTTGTCCTTGAAGGCGCTGCCCTTGTAGAAGTTCGTGATCTCCCAGGGGCCCTGGATGATCGCGGCGACCTTGCCGTTGACGAACGCGTCCTGGATGTGGGCGTAGGCGTCGGCGGTGGTGTCGGCCTTGTGCAGACCCTTGCCGGAGAACAGGCTCAGCCAGGTGCCGTAGGCCTTCTTGGCGGCGGCCGAGTTCACCGTGACCTTCTTGGCGGCGGCGTCGACGGTGTCGGTGCCCTCGCCGTACAGGAAGGACTGGGCGTAGTAGGCCTGGGTGGAGCCCCAGTAGCCGGGCACGCCCGCCTTGGCCTGGACCTTGGCGGCGTCGGACTTCAGCTCGTCCCAGGTCTTGGGGGCCTCGGTGATGCCGGCCTTCTTGAAGAGGGCCTTGTTGTAGACCAGGGCGAGGGTGTCGGTGACCAGCGGCACGCCGTAGGTCTTGCCCTGGTACTGGGCCTGCTTGATCAGGTTCGGCTCGAACTTGGCCTGGTCGGCCAGGGCGTCCGTGCCGTCCAGCGGCAGGAAGTAGCTCTTCTTGGAGAAGGCCGGGGTCCAGCCGACCTCGGAGCGCAGCACGTCCGGGGCGCCCTTGGAGCCGGCGGCGGTGTCGAACTTGTTCTGCGCCTGGTCGAAGGGCACGTTGACGTACTTGACCTTGACGTCCTTGTTGGCGGCCTCGAACTGCTGAACCAAGGCCTTGTACGTCGGTGCCTCGTTGGTGGCGTTGGAGGTGTCCCACCAGGTGATGGTGACCGGGCCGTCCGACTTGCTGTCGCTGTCGCCACCGCCGCACGCCGTCGCCGCCAGGGCGAAGGACGCCACCAGCGCGGAGGCCGCTATGCCACGCCGCATGAGTTCTCCTTGAGGGTTAAAGCCCGTGTGATGCAGGGGCGGCCCCGTCCGCCGGCCCTGCTGTCTTGCCGACTGCGCCGTTGCGGCGGCCGGGCGACCAGGAACGTAACAGCGTTGAAAGCCCCGCGAAAGACCTTGCAGCAAAAAAGTGCAAGAGAACACGACGGTTACCTCGCCGTGACCTGCGCCAGATCCCACCGAAACCCTGATCCACCGCCGGTACACGGGTTGACGGACACTTGTGCAAGACTCTGCAAGGCCTTGCCATCCGCCTCCGTCGCCGGAATCATCCCTTGCGAGCGGACACCGGCTCGACAAGGACCTCACAAGGGACCGCGAAGACGAGGAGCGCGATGAGGCAGCAATCCACGGCAGGCCGATCAGCCGCCCGCGCACGGCGTCCCGTCGGTGTGCAAGGCGGGGTCCGGCCGGTACAGTCCGGTGGCGTGACCACAAGGCTTGCGGACATCGCTGCGCAGGCGGGGGTGAGCGAAGCGACCGTCAGCCGCGTTCTCAACGGCAAGCCCGGCGTCGCCGCCACCACCCGCCAGTCCGTGCTGGCCGCGCTGGACGTGCTCGGCTACGAGCGTCCGGTGCGGCTGCGGCAGCGCAGCGAGGGGCTCGTGGGGCTGATCACCCCTGAGCTGGAGAACCCGATATTCCCGGCCCTGGCCCAGGTCATCGGCCAGGCGCTGACCCGGCAGGGCTACACCCCGGTGCTCGCCACCCAGACCCCGGGCGGGTCGACGGAGGACGAGCTGACCGAGATGCTCGTGGACCGCGGGGTGGCCGGGATCATCTACGTCTCGGGGCTGCACGCGGACACCACCGCCGACATGCAGCGCTACGAGCGGCTGCGGGCGCAGGGCGTCCCGTTCGTGCTGGTGGACGGGTTCTCGCCGAAGGTCCAGGCACCCTTCATCTCGCCGGACGACCGGGCCGCGATGTCGCTGGCGGTGACGCACCTGGCGTCGCTGGGCCACACCCGGATCGGGCTGGCGCTCGGCCCGAAGCGGTTCGTGCCGGTGCAGCGCAAGATCGAGGGCTTTGTACGGGCGGTGCAGGAGCAGCTCGGGCTCCCCGCGCAGACGGTGGAGACCGAGCTGATCCAGCACTCGCTGTACACCCTGGAGGGCGGCCAGGCGGCCGCGACCGCGCTGATCGGGCGGGACTGCACGGCGGTGGTCTGCGCGAGCGACATGATGGCGCTCGGCGCGATACGGGCCGCCCGGCAGCTCGGCCTGGAGGTGCCGCGGGACATCTCGGTGGTGGGCTTCGACGACTCCCCGCTGATCGCGTTCACCGACCCGCCGCTGACCACGGTCCGCAAGCCGGTCCCGGCGATGGGGCAGGCGGCCGTGCGCACGCTGCTGGAGGACATCGGCGGCACGCCCGCGCCGCACAGCGAGTTCGTGTTCATGCCCGAGCTGGTGGTGCGCGGTTCGACCGCCTCGGCCCCGGGGGACCGCGCCCGCGGCTGAGCCGGTGCGAGCACGCCTGGCGGCCCGCCCGGGACCGCGGACGGGAGCCCCGCGCGCGCCGTAGAACGTGCGGCCCCGAACCGGGCTTGGGATGATCTGTCGGAGATGTCTTTTCTGGCAGACTGCGTGACCATGAGCGACTCGGCCGTGACAGATCCGGAAGGCCGCGAGGACGCGGCCGTTCCGCGGGCCGTCACGGGCGAGGACGGGCAGGGTCCGCGGTACCGTCCGCGCGGCCCGCGCCGGCCCCGGCTGTGGTTCGAGATCCTGCTGATCGCGGTGAGTTACTGGACGTACTCACTGGTCCGCAACGCGGTCCCGGAGCAGCGGGCGCAGGCGCTGCGCAACGCCGACTGGGTCTGGCGGGCCGAGCACCAGGCGGGCATCGCCGTCGAGCAGTATGTCAACCATGCCGTCAACACGGTCACTTGGCTGATCGTCGGGATGAACTACTACTACGCCACGCTGCACTTCGTGATCACCATCGGGGTCCTGGTGTGGCTCTACCGCTGGCATCCCGGGCGCTACTCGGCGACCCGGACGGCGCTGTTCGCGACCACGGGTGCGGCCCTGGCCGGCTACTACCTGTTCCCGCTGGCCCCGCCCCGGCTGATGAACGGCGGGCGCTTCGTCGACACCGTGATGGTGCACCACACCTGGGGTTCGATGGCCTCGGGCGACCTGAAGCACATGTCGAACCAGTACGCGGCGATGCCCTCGATGCACATCGGCTGGTCGCTGTGGTGCGGTCTGACGGTCTTCGCGCTGGCGTCGGTGCCGTGGGTGCGGGTGCTGGGACTGGTGTATCCGGCGGCGACCCTGCTGGTGATCGTCGCCACCGCCAACCACTTCTGGCTGGACGCGGTGGGCGGGGCCGTGTGCCTGGCCCTCGGCTTCGCGGTGGCCCGGCTCTGGTACGGCAGCCTGCCGTACGGGCTGCCGAGGCTGGTGCCGTCGCGGGCCGCCGCGCGGGCTCAGGCGCCGTCCGCGTAGAACTGCTGCTCCACGACCGTGCGCGCCCTGCGGGTGGTGCGGCGGTACGCGTCCAGCATGTCCCCTGCGTGCCCGGAGCCGTAGCCGAGGTAGCGGCCGACGGCGGCCAGTTCGCGCGGCTCGGTGGGGAAGGTGTCGCCGGCCCGGCCGCGGACCAGCATGACCGCGTTGCGCACCCGGGTGGCCAGCACCCATGCCTCGTCCAGTACGGCGGTGTCCTCGGCGGAGAGCAGCCCGGTCTCCCGGGCGGCGGCCAGGGCGGCTCGGGTGCGGGTGGTGCGCAGACGGGGCTCGTGGGCGCCGTGGCGGAGCTGGAGCAGTTGCACGGTCCACTCGACGTCGGACAGGCCGCCGGGGCCGAGCTTGGTGTGCAGCTTGGGGTCGGCGCCGCGCGGGAGCCGCTCCGACTCCATGCGGGCCTTGAGCCGGCGGATCTCCCGGACCGCGTCCTCGCCGAGCCCCGCGTGCGGGTAGCGCAGCGGGTCGATCAGCTCGGTGAAGCGGCGCCCGAGATCGGCGTCCCCGGCGACCGGCTCGGCCCGCAGCAGCGCCTGCGACTCCCAGACCAGCGACCAGCGGCGGTAGTAGGCCTCGTACGACTTCAGGGTGCGTACCAGCGGTCCGGACTTGCCCTCGGGGCGCAGGCCGGCGTCGATGAGCAGCGGCGGGTCGGCGCTCGGGAGCTGCAGCAGCCGGCGCATCTCGGCGACGACCTTGTTGGCGGCCGCCGCGGCCTCCTGCTCGGCGACGCCGTCCTGCGGTTCGTGCACGAAGAGCACGTCGGCGTCGGAGCCGTAGCCCAGTTCGTTCCCGCCGAAGCGGCCCATGGCGATGATCGCGAACCGGGTCGGCAGGGTGTCGCCCCAGCCCTCGCGGACCACCGCGCGCAGGGTGCCGGCGAGGGTGGCGGCGGTCAGGTCGGAGACGGCGGCGCCGACCCGGTCCACCAGGGCGCCCTGGTCGGCCTCGGCGGGGCTGGTCTCGGTGCCGTAGGAGCCGACGATGTCCGCGGCGGCGGTGCGGAACAGCTCGCGGCGGCGGACGCCGCGGGCCGCGGTGACGCCCTGGGCGGCGTTCTCCGCGCGGCGCACGGCGGCGAGCACCTCCTGCTCGAGCTGGCCGCGCTCGCGGGGCTCCAGGCCCGCGCCGCGGTCGCCGTCGCCGAGCAGCGCCACCGCCTCGGGGGCGCGCATCAGCAGGTCGGGGGCGAGGCGGCCGGCGGACAGGACGCGGGCCAGGTTCTCGGCGGCCGCGCCCTCGTCGCGCAGGAGCCGCAAGTACCAGGGGGTCTTGCCGAGCGCGTCGGAGACCTTGCGGAAGTTGAGCAGGCCGGCGTCCGGGTCGGCGGAGTCGGCGAACCAGCCGAGCAGGACGGGCAGCAGGGTGCGCTGGATGGCGGCCTTGCGAGTCACTCCGGACGCGAGGGCCTCCAGGTGGCGCAGGGCGGCGGCCGGGTCGGCGTAGCCGAGGGCGACCAGGCGCTCGCGGGCCGCCTCGGCGCTGAGCCGGACCTCGCCGGGCGCGAGCTGGGCGACCGCGTCGAGCAGCGGGCGGTAGAAGAGCTTCTCGTGCAGCCGCCGTACGACGCCGGCGTGCCGCTTCCACTCGCGCTGCAGTCCGGCCACCGGGTCGGTGCGCAGGCCCAGCGAGCGGCCGAGGCGGCGCAGGTCGGCCTCCGCCTCGGGGACGAGGTGGGTGCGGCGCAGCCGGTAGAGCTGGATGCGGTGCTCCATGGAGCGCAGGAAGCGGTAGGCCTCGTCGAGGCGGGCGGCGTCCTCGCGGCCCACGTAGCCGCCGGCCGCGAGGGCCCGCAGGGCGTCCAGGGTGGTGCCGCTGCGCAGGGCGGAGTCGGTGCGGCCGTGCACGAGCTGCAGGAGCTGTACGGCGAACTCGACGTCCCGCAGCCCGCCCGGGCCGAGCTTGAGCTGGCGGTCGAGCTCGGCGGCGGGGATGTTCTCGATGACCCGGCGGCGCATCCGCTGCACGTCGGCGACGAAGTTCTCCCGCTCGGCGGCCTGCCAGACCAGGGGGCGGAGGGCGTCGGCGTAGGCCTTGCCCAGCTCGGCGTCACCGGCGACCGGGCGGCCCTTGAGCAGGGCCTGGAACTCCCAGGTCTTGGCCCAGCGCTGGTAGTAGGCGAGGTGGCTGCTGAGGGTGCGCACCAGGGGGCCGTTGCGGCCCTCGGGGCGGAGGTTGGCGTCGACGGGCCAGATGGAGCCCTCGACGGTGGTCTCCGAGCAGATCCGCATCATGTGCGAGGCGAGCTTGGTGGCGGATCTGAGCGCCTTGTCCTCGTCCGCGCCGTCGGCCGCCTCGGCCACGAAGATCACGTCCACGTCGGAGACGTAGTTCAGCTCGTGGCCGCCGCACTTGCCCATCGCGATCACCGCGAGGCGGCAGGCGGCGGCGTCCTCCGGGGCGGCCTTCCGGGCCTGGGAGAGGGCGGCGCGCAGCGTGGCGGTGGCGAGGTCGGCCAGCTCGGCGGCGGTGTCGGCGACGTCGATGGTGCCGCAGACGTCCCGGGCGGCGATGGAGAGCAGACAGCGGCGGTAGGCCACCCGGAGGGAGACGGGGTCGGTGGCCTCCGCGAGGCCCCGCTCGAACTCCTCCACCCCGCGGTGCAGGTCCCGGGGCTCGTAGGTGACCAGCGCCTGCCAGTCACCGGCGTGCCGGGCGAGGTGGTCGGCGAGGGCGGCGGAGGCGCCGAGGACACCGAGCAGGCGGTCGCGCAGCGGCTTGGCCGCGGTCAGGGTGTCCAGCAGCTCGCGGCGGGCGGTCGGGGAGGGCTGCGCCTCCAGGAGCCGGACCAGTCCGTGCAGGGCGAGGTCGGGGTCGGCGGTGGCGCCGAGGGCCTCCAGCAGCACCGGGTCGTCGCGCACCGGGGCCAGCTCGGCACCGTCCAGGAGGCGTTCGGCGTCGGACGGGTCGGTGAAGCCGTGCCGCAGCAGCCGCGTGAAGGTACTGCTCCTGCGCCCCGGCGTCATGCCCGGCCTCCCCTGCGATCAGTCCACCTCGTCCTGCGCCGAGCCTAACCGCAGTGGGGCCGGGGCCGCCTGATCCCGATGGCGGGGACGCCCGCGGCGACCGGGCGGGCGTGCCTTCGGTGGCGGGGGCCTGCGACGCGGGGGACTCGCAGGTACCGGACGGGGGCGCCCTCCACCCGGGTCCTGGTGGCGGCCCGTGTGCGTGGGGCCGACACCGTGCCCGCGGCGACGCCGTGCCCGTGGCGACGCCGTGCCCAGGCCGACGCCGTGCCCGGGGCGACGCCGTATCCGGGCCGACACCGTGCCCGCGGCGACGCCGTGCCCGTGGCGACGCCGTGCCGAAACCGTGCCTGTGGCGACGCCGTATCCGGGCCGACCCCGTGCCCGTGGCGGCGCCGGCGCGCGGGTCGTTACGGGGTGGTGGAGGGTGGGGGGGCGTCACCGGCTCCCATCACCGGCTCGCTCACGCCGGCTGTCGGGCGGGCCCGGCCGCCGGCGGGCTCCGGCCCGGAGCGGCGGGGCCGGGGCCCGCCCGTCCGAGCGTGTGGATCGCCGTGCCCGGCGCGGCCGCGGCGGGGCGGGGCGGGGCGGGCGGGGGCCGTCCGGCTGAGCCGATCGCTCAGATCGGCTCGCGGCAGGAGTGGCCCGCCTGGCGTGGCACCGTGACGTCCAGCAGGCCCCGCATGGTCTCCGCCGCCCGCGCCGCCGCGTCCGCGCAGCAGTTGTTGAACAGCAGGTGCACCTCGTCGGTGCGGGCCGCGAGTTCGCGGACGCGGGGCAGCCAGCCGGCCAGCTCCCGTTCCGTGTAGCCGTGCCGGAAGCGGTCCTCCTTGCCGCCGGTGCCCCAGTGCGGGCTGCGGCCGTGGAAACGGACGACCGACAGGCGGCCGGTGGTCACCGGCGCGACCGGGGGCATGGAGGTGGGCAGGCCCTGCGCCGTGTCGACGGCGACGGCGGTGGCGTCCAGGCCGGCGAGCAGAGCGGTCGTGGCGCGCTCCTGGCCGGCCCGCCACCAGGCCGGATCCCGGAACTCGACGGCGAAGGGCCAGTCGCGGGCCCGTTCGCGGCAGCCGCGGACGAACGCCTCGGCCCGCGGGCCCGGGGCCAGGGAGGGCGGGAACTGGAAGAGCAGGGTGCCGAGGCGGCCGGACTCGCGCAGCGGCTCCAGCGCCTCGGCGTAGCGGGCCCACACCTCGTCCAGCAGGCCGTCGTCCCGGGCGCGGTCCCGCAGGTCGGCGGGGAGTGCCGCCGGGCGGGTGGGGTGGCCGGTGAGGAGCGAGTGCGCCTTGACGTCGAAGCGGAATCCGGCCGGGGTGCGCTCCGCCCACAGCCGGGTGGTGCCGGGGCTCGGAAGCGCGTAGTAGGGCGAGTCGGCCTCCACCACGGGGAAGCGGCCGGCGTAGTACCGCAGGCGGCCCTCGGTGTCCCGGTGGCCGCGCGGGTACCAGCCGCTCGTCATCAGTGCCCGGTCGGTCCAGCCGCAAGTACCCACGAGAATCCGCGCCATGGGCCCGTGGGTACCCGGCCCGGACGGGACCGGCACCCAGCAGTTCACCCGCTCTTCATCCGCGGGGTTCGGGCCTGTGGGCCACGGGCATATTGGCGTGTGCATGCTCTGTCCGCACCGCCAGCCCCGTACCCCCTCCCGGAGGTTGATGTGTCCGGCAGTCCCGTGTACCGCCGCGCCCGTACGCTCGTGGCCTCGGCGACCGCGCTCGCCGCGGCCGCGATCGGTCTGTGGACCGGGCTCGGCGGTGAGTCCGCGCATGCCGCGGGCGCCGTGCCGAGCCCGGACCACGTGGTCGTCGTGGTCTTCGAGAACCACGCCTACAGCCAGGTCATCGGGTCCTCCAGCGCCCCGTACATCAACTCGCTCAAGTCCGGCGGCGCCAACCTGAGCCAGGCGTACGCCGAGACCCACCCGAGCCAGCCCAACTACTTCGCCCTGTTCTCCGGTTCGACGCAGGGCGTCACGGACGACAGCTGCTACACCCCGGGCTTCTCGTCCGCGCCGAACCTGGCCTCGGAGATGATCGCCGCCGGCCGCAGCTGGGCCAGCTACAACGAGACGCTGCCCGGCCAGGGTTCGACCACGTGCAGCAGCGGCAAGTACGCCCGCAAGCACAACCCGTGGTTCGGCTTCGGCAACGTGCCGACGTCCAGCGCGAAGACCTTCGCGCAGTTCCCGGCGGACTACTCGACGCTGCCCCAGCTCTCCTTCGTGGTCCCCAACCTGTGCAGCGACATGCACGACTGCTCGGTGTCGAGCGGTGACACCTGGCTGCAGAACAACCTGGGCGCGTACGCGACTTGGGCCAAGACCCACAACAGCCTGCTCGTCGTCACCTTCGACGAGGACAACCGGCTCAGCGGCAACCGCATCCCGACGGTCCTGTACGGACAGCCGGTCACGCCCGGCTCGTCGTCCGCCACCACCTACAACCACTACGACCTGCTGCGCACCCTGGAGGACACCCAGGGCCTGAGCACGCACGCGGGCAACGCGGCCGCCGCCAAGGACATCACCGGCGTCTGGGCGTCCTGACGTGTACGTAGCGGACAGCCGCGCCGGTACGCCGGCGTCCGCGGAAGGCGCCGTCCGGCCCGTGGCCGGGCGGCGCCGTGCCGCGGTCGCCCCCACGGTGCTCGCCCTCGGCACGGTCAGCCTGGTCACCGACGTGTCGTCGGAGATGGTCACGGCGGTGCTGCCGCTGTACCTGGTGGCCGGGCTCGGCCTGTCCCCGCTGGGCTTCGGCCTGCTCGACGGCGTCCACAACGGCTTCTCCGCCCTCGTACGGCTGGTGGGCGGGCACCTGGCCGACCGGGGCGGCGGCCGGCACAAGTGGGTGGCGGGGCTGGGCTACGGCGTCTCGGCGCTGTGCAAGCCCCTGCTGCTGGTGGCGCACTCGCTCACGCCGATCGGAATCGTCCTGGCCGCCGACCGCACCGGCAAGGGCCTGCGCACGGCTCCCCGGGACGCGCTGATCTCGCTGTCCAGCACGCCGGAGACACGCGGCCGGGCGTTCGGGGTGCACCGCGCGATGGACACCGCGGGCGCCCTGCTCGGCCCGCTCGCGGCCTTCCTGATCCTGCGGGCCACGGTGGACGGCTACGACGCGGTCTTCACGGTCAGTTTCTGCGTGGCGGTGACCGGGGTGGTGGTGCTCGTGCTGTTCGTGCCGGGCGGCGGCCCCGCGGGACCGGCCCCGGCCCCCGCCGAACGCCCCACGGTGCGCGCGGCGCTGGGCCTGCTGCGCCGCCGCGACCTGCGCCGCGTCACGGTCTGCGCGCTGCTGCTGGGCCTGGCCACGGTCAGCGACTCCTTCGTCTACCTGCTGCTGCAGCGCCGTCTCGGCGTGCCCGACCGCTGGTTCGCGCTGCTGCCGCTCGGCACGGCCGCCGCGTTCCTGCTGCTGGCGATGGCGCTGGGCCGGCTGGCGGACCGGGTGGGCCGCTGGGCGGTCTTCCTGGCCGGCCACGCGGCCCTGCTCCTCTGCTACGCCCTGCTGCTCACCTCCTGGCACGGCACCGCCCTGCCGTACCTCGTCCTGGCCCTGCACGGCGCCTTCTACGCGGCCACCGACGGGGTGCTGATGGCGGCGGCCTCGGACGGCGTGCCCGAGGCGCTGCGCTCCTCGGGCCTTGCGGTGGTGCAGACCGGGCAGGCGCTGGCCCGCTTCGCCTGCTCGCTGCTGTTCGGCGCGGCCTGGACGGTGTGGGGCGACCGCGCGGCACTGGCCGGGGCGACGGTCGCGCTGGCCGGGTGCGCGGCGTTCTCCCTCACCCTGCGTCCCGGGAGCACACCCCGCGTCCCGGGCACACCGGAAGGCACCTCGACCGCATGACCGCACGCACCCGCATCCTGATCCTGCTCACGGCCGTCGCGGTGCTGGCGGCGGTCGCCCTGGCGTCCGTGCTGCACGCGTCGGCGCGGGCGGACCGCCGCGACCGCACGCGGGCCGGCGGCCCGGCCGTGGCCCCCGGCCCGGTGACGCTGACGGGGCACGGCCGGATGGTGTTCCGGAACATGGCGTGGGGTCCGCACCGCGACGAGCTGACCACGGTCCCGGCCGCCGCCCCGTCCGGGCCGCGCACCGCCTCGGGCGTCAAGTGCCTGCGGTTCCACGCCGCCGCCGGCACCGGGGTCTGCCTGCAGGCCGTGCACGGCCCGGTCTCGGACACCTACCGCGCGCTGATCCTGGACGCGCGCCTGAAGGAACGCGCCCGCTACGACGTCCCCGGCATCCCGTCCCGGGCCCGGGTCTCCCCCACCGGGCACTTCGCCGCCTGGACGGCGTTCGTGGGCGGCGACTCGTACGCGGGCACCGACTTCTCCACCCGGGCGGCGATCGTCGACACCCGTACCGGCAGGCTGATCCCGACCCTGGAGTCCTTCCGGATCGTCAAGGACGGGCGCCGCCACCGGGCGGCCGACGTGAACTTCTGGGGCGTGACGTTCGCCGCCGACGACCGCACGTTCTACGCGACGCTGGCGACCGGGGGCAGCACCTACCTGGTGCGCGGCGATCTGCGCACCCGCACGGTGACCACCCTGCACGGCAACGTCGAGTGCCCGTCCCTCTCCCCCGACGGCACCCGCGTCGCCTACAAGAAGCGGGTGAAGGGCCTGCCCGAGGACGCCCCCTGGCGCCTGTACGTCCTGGACCTGCGCACGATGCGCGAGACGCCGCTGGCGGAGACCCGGAGCGTGGACGACCAGGCGCTGTGGCGGGACGACCACACGGTGGTGTACGCGCTGCCGGGTGACTACGGGGCCGACCTCTACACGGTCCCGGCGGACGGGACCGGCACCGCACGGCGCCTGCTGACGGCGGGCCTGTCCCCCGCTTTTCCGGGTCGAACGACTTCTTAACGGAGTATTCGACTCTTCATCACAAATGACGTCGCGCATGCCCCATCCGGTCCAGACTCACTCGAATGCCGCGCATCCGGAGGAGTTCGGTGGCGTTAGCGGAATATGACGAACGCAAGGCGCTTGAGGGTGCTCGAAGCGGCCCAGGGGGACCTCGGCCGGCGCCGGAACGACCAGGGACGCTCCGGCTGCCACGCGGCCGGCTGACGGGGGCGAATCTTTTCCGTGAACAACGAATACGCGGATTTCTATTCGACGGCACCCCTGGAGGAGAGCTGGGACCCGGTCGAGGAACTCACCTATCTGCTGCAGGACGCCGCGAGCTCGCAGGCGGCATATCCGGGGGCCGCCGTGCCGCCACCGCGCAGCGGGCAGCCGTACGGCACCGAGCCGTGGTACGGCGTCGCCGAGCCGGTGTACGGCACCGGGGCCGTGTACGGGGGTGAGCCGTCGTACGGCACGGGGACCGTGTACGGGAGCGAGCCGGTGTACGGCACGGGGCCCGCGTACGGGGCCGAGCCGGTGTACGGCACGGGGCCCGCGTACGGGGCCGAGCCGGTGTACGGCACGGGGCCCGCGTACGGGGCCGAGCCGGTGTACGGCGCCGGGCCCGCGTACGGGGCCGAGCCGGTGTACGGCGCCGGGCCCGCGTACGGCACCGAGCCGTCCTACGGCACCGACCCGGCGTACGACAGCGACCCGTCGTCGTACGGCACCGACCCGGCGTACGACAGCGACCCGTCGTACGGCGCCGAGCCGGGCACCGGCGACCCGATGGAGAATCTGGCGCGGATCACCAGCGAACTGCCGCCCCTCCGGCGCCATCCCGTCGGGCACCGGAAGGTGCGGACGCGGAAACTGCGCTTCACGTGGCTGCAGACGGTCAGCTTCCTGATCGCGGCCCTCGCCGCCGCCGTCGCGGCGATGGTGAGCGTGTTCGGCGGCCTGGCCGCCTACGCCCCGCTGCAGCACATCGCGGCCAGGACCCGGAGCGGTCCGCTGCACTGGTGGCCGCTGCTCGTCTACGGCCCCTGGATGGTGGCCTCGCTCTCCATCCTGCGGACCGCGCTGCACCGGCGGCGCGCCCTGCACTCCTGGTGCGTGGTGCTGCTGTTCTCCTCCGTCGCGATGACGCTCTGCGTGGCCGAGGCCGAGAGGTCCTTCACCGGGGTGGCCGCGGCCGTCCTGCCGGCCCTCGCCGCCCTGACCTGCTTCCAGCAACTGGTCCGTCAGGTCACCCTGACCCGGCCACCGCGCCAGCGCATCTCCCGCCACCGGCAGCGCCCCGCGCAGGCGGCCCGGGGCAGATGACCCGCATGACGGGCCACCGACTCCCGGTGGCCCGTCCGGGCGGCGGACCGCCCCGGACGGCGGCCTCACCCACGGTGCTGGATTGCGATCACGCGGTCACCGTGAATCCATTCGTTGCATGATCAGACACGCGATGCGCACGCTCTGCGCCGCCGCCCTCGTGGCCGCTCCCCTCGTCCTGACCGCGACGCCCGCACAGGCCCTGACGTCGTGCACGGTCAACGGCCTTCCCGTGTCCGGCACGACCGTCAACGGCACCGCCGGCTCCGACTACATCAGCTGCGGCCCCCTCGCCCCGGGCGACAGCGTCAACGGCTTGGGCGGGAGCGACTACATCGCCATCAACGGTGCCGTCGCCGGCACCGTCGACGGTGGCGCCGGCGGCGACTCCGTCACGGCCAACTCCGGTACCACGGCGAGCGGCAGGATCCTCGGCGGCGACGGCGGCGACTCGCTCTTCGTGGGCCCGAACGCCGGCACGGTCGACGGCGGGCCCGGGGCGGACTTCTGCCGGGTCGCCTCCGGCAACCGGCCCGTCAACTGCTGACCCGCGCACGGGAGTTCCCTAGTCCTCCGGTTCCCAGGCCCGGAGCAGGCCGATGAGTCCGGCGTCCCCGTCGATCCGCACGGACTCCGCCGGGACCCGGTCGTAGAAGAAGAGGACCAGCTCACCGGCCGTGCCCCGGACGGAGGCACCGGCCATCTCCGGGCCCTCGCCGGTGGCGGTGGCGGGCAGGCGGGTGAACCGTGCGCCGTCGCCGTCCACCGTGAGGCGCCAGGAGCGGCCCTCGGTGGCGTGGAAGTCGAAGGCGGTGGGCTTGTGCGGCCATGCACTGGTGGTCGCGCAGCAGGTGGACAGGAACTCCTCGACACCGTCGAGCGCCGCCTCGTCCGGCAGCGGCCGCGGGGCGCCCAGGGTGAGCTGGACGTCGTAGGTGTGCACCGAGGTCTCCTGGACCCGGTGCCGGGCGACGCCACCGGAGTCGCGCGGCGACTGCGACGCACCCCACCACGTCCAGCAGCCGCGGTCCGGGCCCGCCTCGCGCAGCGCGCCCAGCAGCAGCTCCGTCGACTCGGCCAGCCAGGCCGACAGGGCTTCGCGCTCGCGCGGCGCGGCCACGGTGACGCCGGAGGCGACGGCGGCGCGCTCGGCGACGGCCTCGGCCGGGGGGACGTCGGCCGGGCCCGCGCCGACGACGGCGGCCCAGAAGCGGTCTCCCCCGCCCAGGTGCTGCACCAGGTCGAACAGCGTCCACTCGGGGCAGGACGGCACCCGCGCTTCGAGGTCGGGCGCGGAGGCGACGGCGGCACGGAAGGCGGCCGACCGTTCGTCGATCAGCCGCAGCAGGCCGGAGAACTCCAGGTTGTTTTCCACCGCGGCTGTCTATCACCGGGCCCCGGAGCCGGGACAGCGGTTTTCCCGCCCGCCGGAAGCGGCCGCCCTCGCCGGGCGAGATTCCGGACTCTCAAGTTTCCCTCAGGGAATGGATCTTGAACTTGATGCGTACATGCGGTTACACCTAGTGTCCATGCATCCGACCGCTAGGGGGGCGGTCCACACAAAGGTGTCACATGGGCATGACTTCACGGCGCGCACTGACCAGCGCTGCCGCAGCACTGCTTTTGTGTCTCACTGCGGCAGGCACCGCCGCCGCAGAAGAGCAGCCGGTCGACGACACGGCCGCATCCGCCGACCAGACGACGGAAGTCAACGACAGGCAGGGCTGGGAGGACGAGACAGACCAACCACTTCCCGACGGACTTTCGGGGATCTGCAGCGGACCGTCGACCTGGTACGAATTGTCATCAAAGAAGGCATATCACGTGCCTTCGTGGTGGAACGGCACCAAGTACAAGGACGGCCCGGGCGGCACCATGTCGGTGTCCGTGACCAGGAGCGGCACCATCTCACTGGAAGTCACGGGGAGCGGTGAGTGGTCGGCCGGCGCGATTTTGGCGAAGGCCAAAACAACGATTTCCGTCAAGGTGGCCGGCAGCGTCAGCATCACCACAGGCCACACCTACAGCCACGACATCGCCAGGAACCGGTACGGTCACCTGCAGTACGGTTCCTGGGGCTACAAAGTGCACTGGAAGAAACTCCAGACCGTCGGCAGCGGTTGCGGAGCCCCGCGCGAGCTCGGCCACGGTACGGCGGTCCTGCCGACGTCGGAAACCGGCTGGAAGTATTGGGAAACCACGTCATGACCTATTCGAGCCGGCGGACGGCCCAGCTCGCCGGATGCTCCGTATTGATGTCGGCGTTCCTGCTCAGCGCGTGCACGACGTCTGGCAGCGGCGAGGACAGGGCGGATTCTTCACAGCCGTCCGCACCGAGTTCGGCTCGGACGGCATCCAAGCCGTCGGAGCAAGAACTCAGTAAGCAGGCCCAGGCGGCTCTCGCCGCCGTTCGCAGCGGAACGCCTGTCGAGGCCGGCGCCGAACGCGTGACCGACGGCATTCACAGCGAACCCACACTGAGCAAGGGGAAGACCTATCGAATCAGCCTCGCATGCGCCGGAAACGGGACTGCGCAGCTGACGTTCGTGCCCGCGAAAGCCGGTACGAAGACCACGGTGCCATGCGATAAGTCGGTAATTCAGCAGCGGATCACCGCGGACGAGCCGGTCCGCATCAACGCCGACGGCACCAGGGGATCGACCGGCGTGATCGCCTGGCAGATCAACGCCCTTTAGCCGGATGGCCGGCCCGCGCCGGGACGCTCAGACCTCGGTCGTGATGAGACTTGACGGTGCGGGCGCCGGCGGCGCGCCGGCTTCGACGCGGTGTGGCCGATCGCCAGTAGCGGTCGGCCACACAGGATTGTCCCTACCTGAGCGCCTCTGACCTGCTACTACAGCACCGGCAGGTTCTTCCGCAGCTCGAACGCGGTCACCTCGGAGCGGTACTCCTCCCACTCCGACTTCTTGTTGCGCAGGAAGAAGTCGAAGACGTGCTCGCCGAGGGTCTCGGCGACCAGATCGCTGCTCTCCATGAGGGTCAGGGCCTCGCCGAGGTTCTGCGGGAGGGGCTCGATGCCCATCGCGCGGCGCTCGGCGTTGGACAGGGCCCAGACGTCGTCCTCGGCGCCGGGGGGAAGCTCGTAGCCCTCCTCGATGCCCTTCAGGCCCGCCGCCAGGAGGACGGCGTAGGCCAGGTACGGGTTGGTGCCGGAGTCCAGGGAGCGGACCTCCACGCGCGCGGAGCCGGTCTTGCCGGGCTTGTACATGGGCACGCGGACCAGGGCCGAGCGGTTGTTGTGACCCCAGCAGATGTAGGAGGGGGCCTCGCCGCCGGCGCCCGCCGTGCGCTCGGAGCCGCCCCAGATGCGCTTGTAGGAGTTCACCCACTGGTTGGTGACCGCGGAGATCTCCGCCGCGTGCCTGAGCAGGCCCGCGATGAAGGAGCGGCCGACCTTGGAGAGCTGGTACTCGGCGCCCGACTCGTAGAACGCGTTGCGGTCGCCCTCGAAGAGGGACAGGTGGGTGTGCATGCCGGAGCCGGGGAACTCCGAGAACGGCTTCGGCATGAAGGTCGCCTGCACGCCCTGCTCCAGCGCGACCTGCTTCATGACCAGGCGGAACGTCATGATGTTGTCCGCCGTGGACAGGGCGTCGGCGTAGCGCAGGTCGATCTCCTGCTGGCCGGGGGCGCCCTCGTGGTGGGAGAACTCCACCGAGATGCCCATCGACTCCAGCATGGTGATCGCCTGGCGGCGGAAGTCCATGCCGACGTTCTGCGGGGTGTGGTCGAAGTAGCCCGAGTTGTCGGCCGGGGTCGGCCGGGAGCCGTCGACGGGCTTGTCCTTGAGCAGGTAGAACTCGATCTCGGGGTGGGTGTAGAAGGTGAAGCCCAGGTCGGAGGTCTTGGCCAGAGCGCGCTTGAGGACGTAGCGCGGGTCGGCGAAGGACGGGGAGCCGTCGGGCATCAGGATGTCGCAGAACATGCGGGCGGTGCCGGGGGCCTCGGCCCGCCAGGGCAGGATCTGGAAGGTGGAGGGGTCCGGCTTGGCGATCATGTCGGACTCGTAGACGCGGGCGAAGCCCTCGATGGCGGAGCCGTCGAAGCCGATGCCCTCGTCGAAGGCCTGCTCCAGCTCGGCCGGAGCGACGGCCACGGACTTGAGGAAGCCCAGCACGTCCGTGAACCACAGGCGTACGAACCGGATGTCGCGCTCCTCCAACGTCCGGAGCACGAACTCCTGCTGCTTGTCCATCTTCCGCTTCCCCATCCTTGCTGGTCAGGCCGCCCGGGTTCCCGCATCGCGGGGGCAGGCGGTCGGGCACCTGAGCATCACACCACAACACCGTTTCACGTGCGTTGCGGACCTTGATCGCCCGGGCGTCCTCGGCCTGAACGCCTCACTTACGGCAGGTGTACCGCTCTGCCGCCCATCTTGCCTGCCCAGGGCGGCATCCGTAATGGCCGGTCCGCTTCGGGCGTGACCGATACCACCCCTCTTTAATTTGCATCTCAGATGCAAGTTTCTCTACCGTTTTGATCAGTCGAGCGATCGAGCGAGTCGAAGCGATCGAGCCCATCGAGGAGTCCTGATGCTGTCCGAGCAGTCAGCAGCCACCGTCCGCGCCACCCTGCCCGCCGTCGGCGCGGCCATCGGCGAGATCACCGAGCGCTTCTACGCCCGGCTGTTCGAGGCCCACCCCGAACTGCTGCGGGATCTGTTCAACCGCGGCAACCAGGCCGCCGGCATCCAGAAGCAGGCCCTGGCGGGCTCCATCGCCGCCTTCGCCACGTACCTGGTGAACAACCCCGAGCAGCGGCCCGACGCGATGCTCGAGCGCATCGCCCACAAGCACGCCTCGCTGGGCATCGTCCCCGAGCAGTACCCGATCGTCCACGAGCACCTGTTCGCCGCGATCGCCGAGATCCTGGGCGACGCGGTCACCCCCGAGGTCGCCGCCGCCTGGACCGACGTCTACTGGCTGATGGCCAACGCCCTCATCGCCATCGAGAAGCGGCTGTACGCGCAGAGCGAGCAGCGGGGCTGGCGCGAGTGGAAGGTCGTCGAGCGGATCGACGAGACCGCCGACGTCGCCGGTTTCAAGCTCCGCCCGGTGGACGACGGCCCGGTGCCCGGCTACCGCGCCGGCCAGTACGTCTCGGTCGGCGTCACCCTCGCGGACGGCGCCCGGCAGATCCGCCAGTACAGCCTGACCGCGGCCCCCGGCTCGCCGGAGCGGCAGTTCGCCGTCAAGCGGGTGGCAGGCGACGGCACCGCGCCCGACGGCGAGGTCTCCAACCACCTGCACGCCCACGTGCGCGAGGGTGACGTCCTGCAGCTCTCCGCCCCCTACGGCGACCTGGTCCTGGAGGACACCGAGGCGCCGCTGCTGCTCGCCTCCGCCGGTATCGGCGTCACGCCGATGATCGCCATGCTGGAGCAGCTCGCCCTCACCGGTCACCGGGCGCCGGTGACCGTGGTGCACGCCGACCGCTCCCCCGCCGCGCACGCCCTGCGCTCCGACCACGAGGCGTACACGGCCAAGCTGCCCGACGCCGAGCCGGTCTTCTTCTACGAGCAGGATGCCGAGGGTGCCGGGCGGACCGGCCTGGTCGACCTGACGGACGTGGACGTCCCGGCCGGCACGCACGCCTACCTCTGCGGTCCGCTACCCTTCATGCGCGCGGTGCGCGCCCAGCTCATCGAGAAGGGCGTGGCCCCCGCCGACATCCACTACGAGGTGTTCGGCCCGGACCTCTGGCTCGCCAAGGCCGCCTGACCCGGACGGGCGCGAAGGGCGCCCCGCGGGACCTCACCGGTCCCGCGGGGCTCCCTTCCGTGTCACCGGGCACGTCACCCCCCCCCTGCCTGGATCGGGGGGCTCCCCTACCGGGGCTGCGGCGCCCGGCCGATCTCCAGCAGCAGCGGAGCCGTCGGGTTCACGACGATGTCCTGCACCGTCACCGGGTCCAGCGCCGCGTAGAAGGCCTCCTGGGCTCCGCGCAGCGCGCCCCGCAGCCGGCAGCCCGTGTTCAGCGGGCAGGGTGCGACGCCCTGGCCGGCGCCCTCGCAGTCGACGACGTCGCCGTCGCCCTCGAAGGCGCGCACCACGGCGCCCACCGACGCCGTGCGCCCCTTCTCGGTCAGACTCAGGCCTCCGCCCCGGCCGCGCCGGGCGTCGAGCAGCCCCATGTGCTGGAGTTCGGCGACGACCTTGGCCGCGTGGGTGTAGGGCACGTCCATGTCCCCCGCGACCTGACGGGTCGTGGGGCTGGTCTCGTCGGCGACGGTGAGTCGCATGAGGACCCGCAGGGCCAGGTCGGTGGAGCGCAGCAGCCGCATACCACGAGAGTAGGTAATGCGCATCGCGGGTTCAAATTATTCGGTTCCGGTGCCCTCGCTGGGGCACGGCCCGCCGAGCGCACTACGATCGGCGAGCCCCATCGTCCACGCCACTTCCCCCAGAAGGACACGCCTCATGGGTTCCGCCAAGAACAGCAGCGCCGCCGCGCGCAAGGCACGCATCGAGGAGATGCGGCGCGCCGAGCGCGCCCGCGCGCGCCGCAACCGGGTGCTCACCGTCGCCGCCAGCGTGGTGGTCGTCGCCGGCCTCGCCGTGGGCGGTGTGGTGCTGGTGAACTCGCAGTCCGGCAAGAAGGACTCGGCAGCGAGCGGCGACGCCAAGAACTCCGGCGACTCGGGGCACTTCACCACCGGCAAGGACGGGGTGCGGACCTGGTCCGGGAAGCTGTCGCGGACGCACGTCACCAGCAAGGTGTCGTACCCGATGCAGCCGCCGGTCGGCGGCAACCACAACCCGGTGTGGCTCAACTGCAACGGCGACGTCTACACCGAGCCGGTGCAGAACGAGAACGCCGTGCACGCGCTGGAGCACGGCGCGGTCTGGGTGACGTACACCGGCAAGGCCGCCAAGGCGGACGTCGACGCGCTCTCGGCGAAGGTGAAGAAGACGCCGTACTCGCTGATGAGCCCGTTCGAGAACCAGGCCGCCCCGATCATCCTGTCCGCGTGGGGCCACCAGGTGACCGTGAAGAGCGCGAGCGACCCGGAGGTGGACAAGTTCTTCGCCACGTACGTGCAGGGCAAGCAGACGCCCGAGCCGGGCGCCTCGTGCACCGGTGGGGCGATGAAGTGAGGCGGCGGCACGTCGGCTGGGCGGCGGGCGCGGCCGCGGCGGTGCTCGTCGCGGCCGGCGCGATCACGTACGCGGTGGCCGAGGACTCCGGCGGGACGGACACCGCGACGCCGGCGGCCGGGTCCGCCGACGCCGGGTTCGCGCGGGACATGGCCGTCCACCACCAGCAGGCCGTCGAGATGTCGTACATCGTGCGGGACCGCACGAAGAACGAGGAGGTGCGCCGCCTCGCCTACGACATCGCGCAGACCCAGGCCAACCAGCGCGGCATGCTGCTGGGCTGGCTGGACCTTTGGGAGCTGCCGAAGGTGTCCGCCGACCCGCCGATGACCTGGATGGGCATGGGCGACATGCCCGCCGGCAAGGACGGGGCGCTGATGCCGGGGATGGCGACCGACGCCGAGATGAAGAAGCTCGGCACGCTGAACGGCAAGCAGGCGGAGGTCTTCTACCTCCAGCTCATGACGGACCACCACAAGGGCGGCGTCCACATGGCCCAGGGCTGTGCCGCCAAGTGCACGGTGGGGGTGGAGAAGCGGCTCGCGCAGGGCATGGTCGAGGCGCAGCAGTCGGAGATCGAGCTGATGGCCGGGATGCTCAAGGAGCGTGGCGCACAGCCCCGTTCATAGCATCACCATCCGGACTCTCATCGTAAAAAACTCAAATCGCCTTGAATGAAGGTTGTTTGAGCTTCTCTTGACCTTTGCGTTCCCCTGGCATGAACGGTTCATCGCAAGAGTGGCCATCGTCGTGTGATCCATTCGCCGGTCCGAACCGCCGCGGGCCGGTGCGTTCCTCCACGACGTACCAGCCACTACGTGCATGCGAACCGCATCGCAGGGGGTTCTATGAGATCCAACCGCGCCAAGGTGCGCGCCGGCGTGAGCATGGCAGCGACGCTGCCGATGATCGCCGGTGCGCTGGCGCTGGGCATACCCACGGCGCACGCCGCGGACGGCCCGGCCCGTGACGCGCTGAAGGGCACCCGGCCCGCGTGGGCCACCGCCAAGGCGGACAAGGGTGCCACCTCGAACGACGCCCAGGTCAAGGCCCGGGTCTATCTGGCGGGACGGGACGCGGCCGGTCTGTCGGCCTACGCCAAGGCCGTGTCCGACCCGAACTCGCCGCTGTACGGCAAGTTCCTGAGCGCCAAGAAGGCGCAGGCCCGCTTCGGTGCCACCAAGGCCCAGGTGACGGCCGTCAAGTCCTGGCTGAAGTCGGCCGGTCTGACGGTCACCGAGGTCACCTCGCACTACGTCACCGTCTCCGGTGACGTGGCCGCCGCCGAGAAGGCGTTCGGCACCCAGTTCCACAACTTCGCCAAGGGCTCGAAGACCTACCGCGCCCCGGCGACGACCGCGTCCGCGCCGGCCGGTCTGAAGGGTGCCGTCCTGACCGTCACCGGTCTGGACAACGCCCCGCACAAGGCGCACCACAAGGACCAGCTTCCGCCGCCGGACGCCGTGTTCAAGAACTCCGGGCCGTTCTCCTCGTACTACGGCTCGAAGACCGCGAGCACGCTGCCGGACGCGTACGGCCAGAAGGTCCCGTACGCGATCAAGGGCTACACCGGCAAGCAGCTGCGCTCCGCCTACGGCGCCGGCAGCTACACCGGCAAGCACGTGCGCATCGCCATCACCGACGCGTACGCCTCGCCGACCATCGCCTTCGACGCGGGCAAGTACGCGGTGAAGAACGGTGACGCGGCCTGGAAGACCGGCCAGCTCCACCAGGTGCTGCCGAAGAACTACACCAAGACCGAGGAGTGCGGCGCGGCCGGCTGGTACGGCGAGGAGACCCTCGACGTCGAGGCCGTGCACGCGGTCGCGCCGGCCGCCGACGTCACGTACGTGGGCGCCGCGTCCTGCTACGACGACGACCTGCTGGACTCGCTCAGCAAGATCGTCGACGGTCACCTGGCCGACATCGTCTCCAACTCGTGGGGCGACATCGAGGCCAACCAGACGCCGGACCTCCTGGCCGCCTACGACCAGGTCTTCCAGCTCGGCGCGGTGCAGGGCATCGGCTTCTACTTCTCCTCCGGTGACAACGGCGACGAGGTCGCCAACACCGGTGTGAAGCAGGTCGACACCCCGGCCAACTCCTCGTGGGTGACCGCGGTCGGCGGTACCTCGCTGGCCGTCGGCAAGGGCGACAAGTACCAGTGGGAGACCGGCTGGGGCACCGAGAAGGCGTCCCTGTCGGCCGACGGCAAGAGCTGGACGGGCTTCCCGGGCGCCTACACCTCGGGCGCGGGCGGCGGCACCAGCAAGACGGTGCCGCAGCCGTACTACCAGAAGAACGTCGTCCCGAAGGCGCTCGCCACGGCCAACAACGCCGCCGGCAACCGCGTCGTCCCGGACATCGCGGCCATCGCGGACCCGAACACGGGCTTCCTGGTCGGCCAGACCCAGACCTTCCCCGACGGCACCGAGCAGTACAGCGAGTACCGCATCGGCGGCACCTCGCTGGCCGCCCCGGTGATCGCGGCGGTCCAGGCCCTGGCCCAGGAGGCGCGCGGCGGCAAGGCGCTCGGCTTCGCCAACCCGGCGATCTACGCGAAGTACGGCAAGAAGGGCGTCTTCCACGACGTCACGGACAACCCGACGGGCTCCGGCCTGGCGGTCGCCCGGATCGACTTCTTGAACGGCTTCGACGCCGCCGACGGCCTCGCGACCTCGGTCCGCAGCCTCGGCAAGGACAGCTCGCTGTCCGCGGTGAAGGGCTACGACGACGTCACCGGCGTGGGTTCGCCCGCGAACGGCTACGTCCAGTCGTACCGGCGTCACTGATCCGCTGACCCGGTAGAGGGGGCGTGGGGTGCTCGCACCCCACGCCCCCTCGTCGTTCCCGGGCGCGGCACACACCCCCGCACCCCCTATCGTGTCGCTCTGACGATTACACTGGGCGCGTGCCTCCGTTGAACTTCAGGTCGATCTATCAGCACGGCTTCGCACGGGTCGCCGCGTGTACGGGTCACACCGTCATCGCGGACCCGCCCGCCAACGCCGAAGCGGTCCTGCGTCACGCACGCCGGTGCGCCGAGGAGGGCGTCGCGGTCGCCGTCTTCCCGGAGATGGTGCTGTGCGGCTACTCCATCGAGGACCTGCTGCTCCAGGACGCGCTGCTCGACCAGGTCGAGGAGGCGCTCCAGCAGGTGGTGGCGGGGTCGGCGGATCTGCTGCCGGTGCTGGTCGTCGGTGCCCCGCTGCGCCACCGCAACCGGGTCTACAACTGCGCGGTGATCGTGCACCGCGGCCGGGTCCTCGGCGTCGTGCCCAAGTCGTACCCGCCGAACTACCGGGAGTTCTACGAGCGCCGGCAGATCGGCGACGGCGCCGACGAGCGCGGCGGATCGATCCGGCTCGGCGGCGAGAGCCTGCCGTTCGGCGTGGACCTGCTGTTCACGGCCGGGGACGTGCCCGGCCTGGTGCTGCACGCCGAGATCTGCGAGGACATGTGGGTGCCGGTGCCGCCCAGCGCGGAGGCGGCCCTCGCCGGCGCGACCGTCCTGGTCAACCTCTCGGGCAGCCCGATCACGGTCGGCCGGGCCGAGGACCGCAAGCTGCTGTGCCGCTCGGCCTCCTCCCGCTGCCTCGCCGCGTACGTCTACGCGGCGGCCGGTCTCGGTGAGTCGACCACCGACCTGTCCTGGGACGGCCAGGCGATGGTCTACGAGAACGGTGTGCTGCTGGCCGAGACCGAGCGGTTCCCGCTCGGCGACAGCTACGCGGTGGCCGACGTGGACCTCGACCTGCTGCGGCAGGAGCGGCAGCGGATGGGCACGTTCGACGACAACCGCCGTACGCACAAGGCGCGCACCGACGACTTCCGTACGGTCGCCTTCGAACTCGACCCGCCCTCCACCGACCTGGGTCTGCGGCGCCGCCTGGAGCGTTTCCCGTTCGTGCCGTCCGACGCCGACCGCCTCGCCCAGGACTGCTACGAGGCGTACAACATCCAGGTCGAGGGCCTTCAGCAGCGGCTGCAGGCGATCGGCGGCCCGAAGGTGGTCATCGGGGTGTCCGGCGGCCTGGACTCCACGCACGCGCTGATCGTCGCCGCCCGCGCGATGGACCGAGCGGGCCGCCCGCGCAGCGACATCCTGGCCTGGACCCTGCCCGGCTTCGCCACCAGCGACCACACCAAGGACAACGCCCACAAGCTGATGGAGTCGCTCGGGGTCACCGCCGCCGAGCTGGACATCACGCCGACCGCGCGGCTGATGCTGAAGGAGATGGGCCACCCGTTCGCCTCCGGCGAGCCGGTGTACGACGTCACCTTCGAGAACGTGCAGGCGGGTCTGCGCACCGACTACCTGTTCCGGCTGGCCAACCAGCGCGGCGGCATCGTGCTCGGCACCGGTGACCTCTCGGAGCTGGCGCTCGGCTGGTCCACGTACGGCGTCGGCGACCAGATGAGCCACTACAACGTCAACGGCGGCGTGCCGAAGACACTGATCCAGCATCTGATCCGATGGGTCATCAGCAGCGGCCAGTTCGGCGAGGAGACCGGCCGGACGCTCGCCGCGATCCTCGACACCGAGATCAGCCCGGAGCTGGTCCCGGGCGAGGAGATGCAGTCGACGGAGTCGAAGATCGGCCCGTACGCGCTGCACGACTTCACCCTCTTCCACGTGCTGCGCTACGGCTTCCGGCCGTCGAAGATCGCCTTCCTGGCCTGGCACGCCTGGCACGACCCGGACGCCGGCGACTGGCCGCCGGGCTTCCCGGAGGCCAAGCGGGTGGCGTACGACCTGCCCGAGATCCGGCGCTGGCTGGAGGTCTTCTGCCGTCGCTTCTTCGGGTTCGCGCAGTTCAAGCGCTCGGCGATGCCGAACGGCCCGAAGGTCTCGGCCGGCGGCTCCCTCTCCCCGCGCGGCGACTGGCGCGCCCCGTCCGACGGCAACGCGCGTGCCTGGCTGCGGGACCTGGCCCGGTTCGACATCCCGGAGGCGTGAGGACGACGGCCCCCTGGGCTTCGGGGGCGGCGCCCGACGGACGGACCGGACGCCGCCGCTCACGTTCAGGCCGGTGAGGTGACCGCCCGGCCGAGATGCCGGGCGAGGAACCGGGCCGCGCCGTCGGCCTCGAACCTGGGGAAGTCGAAGTGCTTGCCCGCGTTGGCGTGCAATGTCTTCTCCTTCGAGGCGAAGGCGTCGAACAGCGCGAGACCGGCCTCACGCGGGATGCGCTCGTCGTCCCACTGCATGCCGAACTCGACCGGAACGGTGATCCGCTTCGCCGTCTCGACCAGGGCATCGGGCCACATCAGGCCGAGTACCGCGGCCGTGATCCTGGGTTCGGCCGCCACCAGCGGCACCCCGATCGCGGTGCCCATGGCGATGCCGAAGTAGCCCACCGGCCCGTCGGCGCCGATCTCCGGAAGTCCCTGAAGGGCGTCCAGGGCCGCCCGCCACTCGGGCACGGCGAGCTCCGCCAGACGGGCGTTGTAACGGACGACGACCGGCCCCTCCGGCTCGCCCGCCGCCTGCGCCCTGCGCAGCTCGGCGATCTCCCGCTCGTCGTACGCGGTGCGCGGACGGTCGCCGTGACCGGGCGCGTCGATGGCGGCGACATGGAAACCGCAGCCGGTCACGAGAAGGCGGGCGCGGCCCGTCACCGCCGGGTGCCTCTTGTGGGCGCCGCCACCGTGGCCCAGCAGGACGAGCGGCGCGCGATCGGCGCCGGAGGCCGGCGACCAGAGGACGCCGGGGACGTCGCCCACGGTGAAGTCGCGCTCGACCACGCCGTTCGACGACGACTCGGCGGTGAACCGAAGAGAATGCACGGGTGTTGCCTTTCGGGAGTGCCTTGTTGTCGAGGCGCTCCCGGCGACACCTACGTCAGTCGCCGGCCGTGACGGGAAGGGGGAGCACCCACGTCGATACAGCGTTCATGGGTCTCACCTCCTCGGGCGGCGTCACGGTCAACCGCAAGCTACAAGCCCGGCATCGTCCCGTCCAATCCTTTTCACCGCTTGAGCGAGGCGACGAAACCGGCCCAGGCCGCGGCACCGAGGACGACGGCGGGGCCGTGCGGAACCTTGGAGTCGCGGACGGGGACGAGGCCGGGGATGTTGCGGGCGACTTCCAGGCAGTTGCCGCCGCTCTCGTTGCTGTAGCTCGACTTGCGCCAGAGGGCAGCGCCGGGGAAGTCGCTCGCCACTTCGACGCACTCCCCGCCATCGCCATTGCTGTAGCTGCTCTTGAGCCAGAGCGCTTCACTCAAGTCGATCCGGTCGCTTGCCATTTCGGTAATCCTCTGCGGCTGCCTTGATCATGGCGAGGGACGCGCCCGGTGACAGCGCGACGGCCCTGAGCCGATCGTATGCCTTGCGGTACTGCTTCACGAGAGCCGGATCCTCGATGGTGTCTCCGCTGTAGGACGCCTCGGTGTAGATCAGCGGCGGGGCATCCGGGAAGGTCATGATCATGATGGAGGCGGCCATGAGGGGATACGCGCCACTCCTCCGCGAAACGACTTGCGGAACGATCCGGCGCCGGTCCGTCAGTTCCACGATGCGGTCGAGCTGTTCAGCCATGCCCTCAAGCGGCACGATGGCGTCCGTGAGCAGTGACTCGTGGAGGATGGCCCAGTACTCCGGGACCGCGTGATCGCCCTCGAAGAGACGGGCACGATCGAGCCGCGCCCGCACCTTCTCCTCGACCCACTCGTCCGACGCGGACGGGTGAGCGGAGTGGACCAGCGCACGTGCGTAGGGTGCTGTCTGCAACAGCCCGGGCAGGATGCTCGGAGACCACAACTCGATCGACTCGGCGTGCTTCTCCGCCTCCAAAGCCCTCTCGAAGTAAGCGGCGTGCGGCCCCCGCCGCGCCCTCCGCACATCCTCACAGTGCCGCTCGAAGTAGCCGTCGGTGCCCAGGACCCGGTCCACATGGCGGGCCAGATCCATCGGCATGCGCCGCTTGCCGTGCTCGATGTCGCTGAGGTGCGACTTGCCGTAGAAGCTGCCCTCGACCAACCGCTCCAGCGAGAGCCCCGCGGCCTCCCGCTGCCACCTCAACTCCTTGCCGTAGAAGTCGGGGACGCTGACCGAACCGTCGATGTCCTTGCGCCGGACCACGTGCTCACCGCCGTAACTCACCTTGCCGTTTCCGCTGCTCGCGTCGCGGACGCGAACCCTCTTCCACGGTAGCGAGCCGGGCGACACTCTGTGAGGTGTTCGTAACTCACCGCACAGAAGGCCGAAGCCCCCCATGCCCGACCACTCCCCCACCGCCTACGACGTCACCCTCTGCGTGGAGAACCTGCGCACCGCCCTCGCCCTGCACGACATCACGCTGCCCTCACTCCGCGTGGACCTGCCGAGCCTCGCCGGTACGTACACGCCGCCCGCCGGCCTCGTCGCGCTCGGGAACTGCAACACGGCCACGGCCCAGGCGCTCGCCGCGGCCCTGCGCAGGACGGCGGCGGAGCGATGACCTTCGAACTCGACCTGCTCGCCACCCCGAAGGCCGTGCCGGAGCTGCGCCACCGGCTGCGCGCCCTCGACCACGAAGTGCGCCTGTGCGCGACGGAGTTACTGACGAACGTCATCGACCACCTCGGCGAGGGCACCCCGGTCACGGTCCGCGTGAGCAGTGCCCCGCACGGCCACACCCGTGTCGAGGTCACCGACCCCGACGCACGCACCCTCCCCGTTCTGCTGTCGGCCACCGGGACCGCCGAGTCCGGCCGCGGCCTGGCCCTGATCGACGCCCTCGCCCGGCGCTGGGGCGTGGACCAGGGGCCGGACCACAAGACGGTCTGGTGCGAACTGCCCTGGGCGCCGGACTAGCCCGCCCGCTCCCACGGCCGCAGCTTCTCCGGGTTGCGGACCACCCAGATCCGGGTCACGCGCCCTTCGGAGACCTCGAACGAGGCCACCGTCGCGACGGTGCCGTCACGCTGGGCCACCAGACCCGGCATACCGTTGACCGAGCGCTCCAGGAGTTCCAGACCTGGAGCCATGTCCTTGATGGCGACCATGTACTGGGCGATGCGCGCGCCGCCCTCGACCGGGCGCAGGACGGTGCCGACCATGCCGCCGCCGTCGGCGGTCATCACGGCGGCCGGGTCGAGGAGTCCCACGAGGGCCGCGATGTCCTTGGCCTCCCATGCCTCTTTGACCTGCCTCACCATGTCGGCCTGGCCGGCCGTCGTCACCGGAGCGCGCGCGGCTCTCACCCGTCGCCTGGCGGAGGCCGCCAGTTGCTTGCAGGCCGCGGGAGTCCGGCCGAGCACCTCGGCGATCTCGGCGAACGGGTAACGGAAGACGTCGTGCAGGACGAACGCCACCCGCTCGGCCGGCGTCATCGACTCCAGGACGACGAGGAGGGCCATGGCCACCGACTCGTCCAGAACTATCTGGTCGGCGGGGTCGGCAGGCCCGGCGGGGTCGGCACCTCCCGCGGGCTGCCACTCGGCTCGGTCGGGCAGCGGTTCGGGCAGCCACGCGCCGACGTAGCGTTCACGGCGGGCCCGCGCCGAGCCGAGCAGGTCCAGGCAGATGCGGCTGGTGACCGTCGTGAGCCAGGCGCCGGGAGACAGGATCTCCTCCTGCCGGCTTCGCGGCAGCCCGTACCAGCGTGTGTAGGCGTCATGCACGGCGTCCTCGGCCTCGCTCACCGAGCCCAGCAACCGGTAAGCGACGTTCAGTAGTTGGCGTCGCTCGCCGATCGTCTCGGCCGCACCGGCCCCCGTAGCCCCCATGCTTCCCGCCGCCCCCCTCGCCTTACCTTTCGCAGGCCCGCGTCGTCGGACTGATGAGACCTTATCGACCTGCTGCCCGAGAGGGCGGAAAGAGGGGACCGGGACATGGCCACTCAGGTGACGGCGGACGAACGACGCGGCTCTTCGTTCCTGCGGACCGCGATAGCCCTGCAGACCCTGACCATCTTCCTTCAGGCGGTGTCCGCCGGACTGCTGCTGACCTCGTCCTACGGAGAGACGCTGCACGGTGTCGGAGCCCGTGTGATGTACGGGGCGTCGATGCTGTACGTGCTCGCGGCGGTGCTGGCGTGGAAGCCGGGCGGCGGCTCGCCCCGGCCCATCTGGCACGCGTCGGGCTTCCTCGTACTCGCCTCCGTCCAGGTCGTGCTGGGCATCGCACACGTCCCGTCGGTCCATCTCCCCCTGGGTGTCCTGATGTTCGGCCTGAGCGTGCTGGCGCTGACCCGCCGCTGAGGCCCGGCGCGGGGAGCGGGGGCAGGTGCCGGAGCGAACCCGGAACTGTGGCCTCCACCACGGCGAATGTGGTCATGTCCCTGATGAGATCACCGGATGCTCGGTCTACTCCTGCGCGTGCTGCCCTTCTGGGTCCGCGAACCCCTGCTCATCGTGATCGGGTCCGTCTTCGGCCTGCGCATCATGTATCTCGCCGTACGCGACACCGACCGGGTCGCGGCCGCCATCGGAGCGGCGTTCCTCGTGTTCACGGCGATCCGCGTCCACACGGTGGTCCGGGCGCTTCGCGCGCGCCGGAACAAGGATCAGGGTTCGGCGTCCGCCGCGGGCTGGACGGTGACCGGGACTGCCGCACCGGCGCCGGGTCGGGCCCCGGCCTCGGAGCAGACCCAGGCGGCCTCGGCCTCGGCCTCGGTTCCGGCCCAGGCCCGGGAGCCGGCCCGGACTCCGACCGCGGACCCGATCACGGCCTCGGGCTCGGCACCGGCTCCGATTCCGGCCCCGGCTGCAACTCCCGTTCAGCTCCCGACCTCAGCCCCGGCCGGAGGCCATACCGGAACCGGACCGCGTCCCGGGCCGGGCAGACCGGAGAAGGACCACAACGCGTGGGGCCAGGCCGTCGCGGCCCTGGCCGTGTTCGGGGCGCTCGCGGCCGCGGTGTGGCTGGGCCCCCGTGTGATGCCGTCCACCGACACCACGCCTGGGCCCGCCTCGTGTTCGGACCCGGAGCACGAGAAGCTGCCGAAGGCGTACGAGAAGACGCCCCGGCCCGTGACCGGCGACGACCTGTGCGAGGCGCTCAACCGGCCCGACCTGGCCCGGCTCCTGGGGACACCCGGGGAGACCGCGGACACGGCCTCGGGCACCAACGGCACCGCCGCCCTGACCGACGGGAAGGTCGCCGAGCCGGAGGCGGAGATCACGTTCGACACGTACACCGTGAACCTCTCGGCCACTTACAACCACCTGTCGACCGCCCAGTACGTGAGGCTGTTCGACATCGCGGGAGACCGGGTCGAGAAGGACGTCAGAACACTCGAGGTTCTCGGCCGGCCCGCGTTCCTCTCCTCGGACCACACCATGAGGATCGAGATCGACTTCAGCAAGGAGCACAACAGCGGGCCGGTCCAGCAGGGCCCCCTGGCCAGGACGCTGTCCGTCGCCCTCGACCGGAAGGACCGGGGCGGCTACTACGACATCACCGTGTGGAGCAAGTCCGGCGCCCTCCCGAACGACGGCGCTCTCGTCGACATCGCGGAGAAGGTTCTCCCCACGGTCCTCGAACGGAGCGCTCGCTGAGCCGCCTCGGCACGGGCCCCGGCCCGGTCGCTTCCGCCCGTGCCGGGACGGCGGGCCCGTCGGGTCAGCGCGAGCGCTTCCGGCGCCACCTGCCCAGGGCCGCGGCGAGGAGGAGTACCGCGAGGACGATCGCCGCCGCCACGTAGTGGCCGGGAGTGGCCCAGGAGGGGCCGGGCCAGACCGCCACGGCCACCTGAGCGGTGTCGTTGGCGGTCTTGGTGTCATGGCCGACGCGGCCGGCCGCGATGCCGGAGACGGTGACCCGTCCTCCGTGGTGGGGGCCGTCCTTGTCGATGCGGAGGGTGAAGGGGAAGGTCGTCGTGGCTCCCACCGCCGCGGTGCTCGCCGTGCACAGGTACCGACGTGCCCTCGGCTGTTTCACGGACGGAGCGGCCAGGGGCGTACCGTCCGGCGCGAGAGCGCGGCACTCCTGGTCGATCAGCTCCTCGTCCCGCTCGAACTCGTAGGGGGCGGACACGACGGTGGTGCCCGACGGCACCGTGAACTCGACCCGCACCGGGACGGGCAGCGCGCCGGGGCCGTCGTTGCGCACGCCGACGCGTACCGTGGCACGGCTGCCGACGGGTCCTCTGGCGGTACCGGCCACGGCGGCCAGGTCGCTCTCGTTGCGCACCGACACCTTGAGTTCCGCCGAGCTTTCGCCGGCGGTCCCCGCGCCCCGGTCCCCGGCGGGCACCAGACGGAGCGCGGCTCCGTCGCCCGGGCTGTACCGCGACGCCAGCTCGTCGGGCGGTACGTAGTCGGTGCCGAGGGCGGCGGCCTGGAACGAGACGGTGGGGCGGGTGGCGTCACGGCCGGCCCTGAGGACTTCCCGCGCGCCGAGGCGGTAGGACGCGCCAGGGGGGATGACGACATCGGCGGCCGGGAGGCGGCACCACGTCGATGTGGTGTCGCGGTAACGGCAGTTGCTGTGCTTCTCGGCCGGCGCCAGGCCGTCCCGCGTGTTCATGAAGAGCGCGACACCGCGGGCGGGTACGTCACCGGTGTTGCGCAGGGTCAGTGAGACGGCCAGGGTGCCGCCCGGGTCGACGTCGTGCCGGTCGGGGTGTGCGTCGACCACCAGCTCCGGCCTGCCGACCACGATGCGGGAGCTTCCGGTGACGGCGGGCCGGCCGGGTGAGGCCACCCGATAGCGCAGCACCGCCGAGTCACCCGCCTCGGCGCCCCGCGCGGGGCTCAGCCGGAAGTACTGGCGGATCCCCGTCCGGGAGACGTCGTCCTGTCCCTCGCAGCGGAAGACCGGCGGACGGACCGGACAGACGTCCATCGCCGTCCTGATGACCGCGACGCCCTTGAGGTCCCTGGCGTCGAAGGTGACCGTGACGCGGGCCGCCCCCTTCTCCTCGACGTGCAGCTGTTCGGTGCTGTGGGGGTCGCGCGAGACGTAGAACACCGGTGGCGCGACGAGTTCGGGCCCGGAAGAGGGCGCGCAGCCCGCGAGGCCGGCCAGCACCGCGACCAGGAGAAGGAGTGGCCCGACGGCCGCCCGCAGCAGCCCGGCCGGGGCGGCAGCCCTGCTCCGTCCCGTCTCGTGGCGGCACTCGACGCCCTCTCTCATGTCCACCGGGCTCACCCTGCCAGGAGGAGATCACGTCCGTGCATCGGTACTGTCACGCGGCTCCGCTCCTGCGCGGGGGCCTGTCCGGCGGATCCCGCCGGACAGGCCCCCGGGCCCGAGGAGGGCTCAGCGCTTGAGCGTGAAGGTGAAGTCGCCGGAGAGTCTGCCGGTCAGCCGGACCGCCGAGACGACCTTCCCCGCCACGATCAGCCTCTCCACCTCGGCCCGCGAGAGGCCGCAGCCCTCGGCGATCAGCCGCACCGGCCGGACGGGGATCGGCGCGGCGAAGCGGACCGAGACGTCGATCACCTCGCGGTCCAGGTGATCCGAGCCGCCGGTGTCGAGACGCCAGGCGTTGTCCCAGTCGAGGGCGATGCGATTGCGTCGCCGCACGACGGGGTCCTGGAGCGACTCGGCCGCCAGGACGGGGTCGTTGTCGTGGGCCCGGTCCAGCAGTTCAGGCCTTACGGAGCGCACGTTCGCCCGCTCCAGGACCGTCAGTTTCGTCGTCGCCCCGCAGGTGGTGCAGAGCGCGAGGAGCCAGACGTCGATGAGCTTGTGGTTCGCGTTGACCCGGAACTTGCCGCTCGTCCGGAAGCGTTCGGACGAGCAGTCGTGGCAGCGCCGGAGAACCAGCGGCAGGCAGGTGGGCATGACCACCCAGCTATTGAGCACAGAAGTACACCGTCTTCAGTGAGAAGTCCGCAGCGGAAAGCAGCGCGGCGCGGAGGCGCGACGCGCGACCGATCAGCACTCGGGGGGTCTCACACGGTGTACAACGGCACGTCCTTGCCTCAGACGACTCGGTCAGTCGGCACGTTAGTGACAGCCGGCGGTACCGCTCCACCGGTTTTCGAGCGCCTCACCGCGCCGGCACCGGTCCGGGGGCGAACTTCGGCCATCTCTGATCGGCTCCCGCGCTCCACCAGTCAGCCATGCCCACAGGAGCTGCACAGGAAGCACACAGGTACTCCGTAGTGGACAAGCGCTGTCGGGCCCTCCTCGAAAAGCTGACCAGCAGAACGAATCACGCCACCGGCTCGCCCCTCCGGGAAGGTGAACACCTGTACGAGGCTGTCCGGATGTGTCTAAGGTGTCGCCGCGCACCGGCGGGACCTGACCAGTCCGCGCCCGCGCACACTGACCAGCGACCGGGGGAACGTCGTCGCTCACGGGGAGGGATCGCATCGGTATGCCGTCACAGCGGCCTTCCATGCGCGACATCACAGCCAGGTACAGCCGTACCTGAGTCTTCCTCAGGGGCCCGTGCGCTCAAAGCCGCCCGGCTCCGCGGCCGACCGTTCGTCTCGTGCCCCCTGAAGAAGAAAGGGCTGCTCCTTGCGTGCCAAATTAACCGGGTTTCTCATACCAAGACCCGGACGATCGCGACTGCTTGCCCGCATCATCCTGCTGGTGACCGCCGCCGCGGTCATCGCCGGGCTCACCGTCCGGCCCGACCTCGCCGGCCTCCCGGGCCGGGACGACGCGGCCCCGGTCGGGGACTCCTACGACGGGTACGACACCAAGGCGGCGGAACAGCTGCGAGGCGATCAGTGTGTCGCCGTCGACGCCCTGCGCAAGGGCGGACCCAACATCTTCGCCCTCGCTCAGAACTCCGTCGGGCTGCCGCCAGACCAGCTCCACCAGAAGCTCGACCGGGACCTCTACGACACCGGCACCCCGCTGCATCAGGCGTACAACGCCGACGAGACCGCCAGCGACCAGTGGGTCAAGAAGGTGGACGAGCAGAAGCAGGCGTGGCGCGGCTCCGTCAGCGGTCTGGACTCCTACCCCGGCGCACCGCAGGGGCAGGACAAGATCTTCGACCAGGTCGGGCTGCTTCCGTGGCTGTACCAGTCGTACTTCAAGTCGATCGACCTGTTCTCCCCGTTCTACGAGCCCTCGCCGACCGCCGACGACCGTACGAAGGCCGCCGCGCTCGCGATCGGTGACCCGCTGTACACCACCGGGGGAACGCCGGCCGAGCAGCAGGCATGGGCCCTGTGGAAGAAGAACTCGGGCAAGATCGAGCCCAACCAGCTTTTCGTTCCCAGGGTGTTCGCCGACGACGCCCGCATCTTCCTGTCCTCGGGCGGCTTCGCCCGCACGGCCCCGGAGCCGGACACCCCGGAGTTCCGCGTCGCGGTCGAGGACCTGAAGGCCCGGTTCGCCGAGTGCGCGTGGCACGACCCGATCGACCCCGACCGGGTCCTCGGCCAGGAGGTGGCACAGGCATCGGCCGAATGGCAGCAGGAGATCGCGTCGCAGGCCACGCAGCGGCAGCAGATCCTCGCCGCCGGCGCCACCAGCACGAAGGCCCTGCAGGAGGGCGCCTTCGCCCTGGGCAAGATGCTGGGCCAGTCGTGGATCGCCGACTACGCCACCCGCTGGCTGGACCACTACACCGAGGGCGGCATCAGCTGGATCGGCGACGGCCGGCTGGAGATCCAGGTGCCGGGCGCGGCGGGCAAGTGCCTCGACGTCCAGGGCGGAAAGAAGGACAACGGCACGCCGGTCCAGGTCTACACCTGCAACGGCGGAGCCGCCCAGCAGTGGCAGCTGATGGGCTCCTACCCCGACGGCTACACCCTGGTCAATCCGAACTCCTTCAAGTGCCTGGAGGTGCTGAACGGCAGCAGTGCCGACGGCACGAAGATCCAGATCCGGGACTGCGGGAGCAGCAAGGCGCAGCAGTGGACGTTCGACGTGCGCAGCGCCGGTCCGCTGCGCAACGCGGCGACCGGCAAGTGCCTGAACCTGCCGTCGTTCGACAACAGCAAGGACGCCGTGCTGTCGACGTGCAACGGCTCCGCCGCGCAGAAGCTCAAGATCGTCCCCAAGACCCACACCGGCTCCGCTCCGGCGAAGGCCGACGTGGACAAGGCCAAGGCGGCCGTCACGGCCGCCCAGACGGCCGCGAAGACACAGCTCGCCGCCCTCAAGGCGCAGCTTGCGTCGGCGCAGAAGGCCGCGACCGCGTCGGACACCGCGATGCAGGCCGCCTACGGCATCGCGGACGCCAACGGCGCGCCGCGGGGCCGTGGTCTGCTGGTCGGGCAGCAGAAGGAC